>JAJDGD010000001.1 GCA_030265505.1 Ruminococcaceae bacterium OttesenSCG-928-O06
CGAAGCCTCGGCCGGCGCCGTACCCGCCGCGGGCGTAAGAGTGGCGGCCGTTTGCAGTATCTCGGTGATGTCCTCGGCGTCCAGGCCGCCTTCCGCCACAAAAAACTTCATGCCGTTGCGGTTTTTTGGCAGGTGGCTGGCCGTTATCATGATGGAGCCGTCGAACTTCGTCTCTTTGAAAATGGTGCCCATAAACATAGCCGGCGAGGACGCCAGCCCGCAGTCCACCATGTGCACGCCGCGGGCAGAAAGCCCCTCAATGATGGCCTGCTTGAGCGTTTGGGCGGTCAGGCGGGAGTCGTGCCCTACGCCCACACAAAGGGCATCCGCGGGCTTGCCGGTGCGTTTTTCCAGCCAAATGCCAAAGGCGGCGGCAATGGTGTTTGCCGCTTCGGGCGTAAGGCGCACGGCGGGGCCGCCCTCGGTGGCCAGGGCCACACCGCGTATGTCGCTGCCGTTTTGCAGGTGCAAAAGCCGCTTGTTGGGGGTCTCTTTCATAGGGTCATTCCTCCCGTTGGGGCGTTATTTATATAGCTGGTTGGCAGGGGGCGGCAGGCTAAATGTCTATGCCCAAAAATCGTTTCACCAACAGGCCGATGACGAAGGACACCAGCGCCACCCCCAGGCTGATGGCCGCCATCTCGCCAAAGCGCCGCAGGAACGGCAACGATTTTGCCACGCTGATATAGTAGTTGAAAAACAGGATGATGAGGATAACCACTGCCAGCATGGTGGCAAGGGCCGCCACATACATGTGCGGGGGGAACAAAAGGTACGGCAGCACCAGGCACACCACGGTAACAAGGTAGGCCACGCCGGTGTATACGCTGGATTTAAGTGCCTTGGGGTTGCCGTCGGCACGCTCGGCCAAATAGTTCGACGCCGCCATGCTAAATGTGGCCGACACCCCGGTGATGATGCCGGAAAGGGCCACCAGGCGGCTGTTGGCCATGGCGAAAGTAAGCCCGGCCAACGTGCCGGTAAGCTCTACCAGGGCGTCGTTCAGCCCCAGTACCATGGCCCCCACATACTGCAGGCGCTCCTCGTCCAGCAATATCGGCCAGTTTGTCCTCGTGGGCCTGCTCCTGGTCTATGATGCTCTTCGCTTCGGGAATCTCCTGCAGCAGCACCTGGTAGGCCCTGCTGGTGGTATACTCCCCTTTTTCCATCAGCTTTATTACAAAGGTGTAGCCCATGATATAACCCATCAAGGTGTACCAGAACACGCGCAAGCGGGCCGGGCCCACGGTGGCGCCGGTGTAGCGCTTCCACACCGCGGCGTGGTCTTTTTCCTCGTCGGCAATGCGCTGCAGCACCTGGCGGTTTTCCTCATTTTTCTCCCGCTTTGCCATGCGCGCGTAAATCACATGGTCGGTCTCTTCGCTCTGCTGGTATCCCACCAGCAGCTTTCTGGTCTCCTCGCTTATCTGGCGCGCCATGCCGCCCTCCTTTTCTGGGCAAAACACCCCGGGCGGCCACAGGCTGCCCTATGTATTAGTATACCGTTGCCGGGCTGCAAAAACAAGGCGAACACCGCAGCTTTGCCACCCAAAGCGCAGAAAAACGCCCGCGGGCAATGCGCCTGCGGGCTTTGGGCAAAGCTTCTTTTAACACGTCTCTAGCAAAACACCTTTGTGGCGGGGGCCTGGCGGCGGGCCGCTACAAAATCTGCAAAGGCCTGGCACACCAGGGCATAGCCTTCGCGCGTAAGGTGCACGCCGTCGCTGCCCACAAGGGCTGTATAGTCGTGCCTGTCCAAAAACCGGCGGCGTACGTCCACCAATATGCTGCCGGTTTTTTTGGCTACCCCGGCCACGATGTTGGAATACAACTCGTGGAAGCGGTAAATCATCTGCACGTCCCCCAGCCACTGCAGGATATTGCGGCGCCCCTCTTCGGTTTTACCGATAAATTGCAGGTGGCGCGTGGCGTCTATGGGGGGCAGGGTCATCAACACAGGGGTCACGTCGGCCTGCTGCAGCCGGGTCGCCATCTCGCCCAAAAGCGCCTCAAACCGCTCCGGCGTGGTGAAAGGCGGGTGCTCCCCGGCGGGGTCCTCGGCCACGGCCTGCCAGTCAAAGCTGCAGTCGTTACCGCCAAACTCCACCACGGCAAAGTCGCAGGAAAGGCCGCGGGCAAGGTCCTTCTGCAGGTTTTGCCAGCCTTTTTCTATGGTGCTGCCAAAGTGGGCACGGCTGGTGAAGCACAGGCCAAAACACTGGCCCAGGCGTTCCAGCATCTCCCCTATTACCGAGCGGTATCGCTCCCCTTTTTCAATCACCGTGCCCCGCATCAGGGAATCTCCATACAGCTGTACCTTCATGCCTGCCTCCCAACCCTTGCCGGATATATATCTGGTTATCATTACTATGTTATGTTGATTATAATACCACTATACGGTGCTTGTCAATAGGGTGTGGCAGTTTTTACAACTTTGTGATATACTTGCCCTATCCACTTTTGGGAGGAACCCTATGCAAAACACAAAGCAGGCCACACAGGGCTTTCATTGCCCACGCTGGGAGGAGCTTCCCGGCATTCCCCTGTATATGGACCAGGTGATATTCCTGTTGGAGGAAAGCCTTGGCGCCTTTGCCGACGACAAAGAGCGGGTGGTTACCCCCACCATGGTGAACAACTATGTAAAGCACAAACAAATAGAACCGCCGGTGAAAAAGCGTTATTCACGCCAGCATTTGGCCATACTGGTGGTGGTAAGCGTGATGAAACGGGTGCTCTCCATCGGGGAGATCACCACCCTTGTGTCGCTGATGGTGGAGCGTTACGGCGCCCAACAGGCCTATGACCTGTTTTGCGAGCAGCTGGAGGAGATGTTGCAGGGCTGCTATACCCAAAGGCCTTTGCAAGCCGCCGCCGGGGCGGACGAAATGCTGGCCGCGCTGAATGCCGCGCTGAACGCCCTGGGTGGCAAACTATACCTACAGGACTATTTGGCAGGCTGCCTGGAAGAAACACCCCAGCCGACAAAATAGCCCACTTTGGGCGCTACGCGCAGCAGGGCGACAAAGCCGGGGTGGCGGGCTGCTCGGCGCACCAACCTCAAACCCCGGTTTTATGCATACCCAAGGCAGATGCCCGGGGCAAAACGCGTTCCGCCCGGCCAGCCATTCCCCCATTTCTTGCCACGGGATACTGTGACGCGGCGTTTTTGCCACATTGTGTCCCGTACAATAGCTACTGCATTCCTCGCTTCCGTCTCACACATCTTTTCTCTGGCTGGAATTTCCGGGCTGAAACTTCTTTTTCCGCAACACGCAAAAAGCACAAAGCCGGCGGCATCTACAGATGCCGCCGGCTTTTTATCTGCTTACATTCACCCAGGCCACTTTCTTCCAGCCCTTGCTGCTGCAAAGCTGCAACGCGGCGGCTTAGCCCTGCGCGCGTGCCGCCGCCTTTACCACGTTGCCGGCCAGCACGGTGGAGGTAACGGTGCCCACCCCGCCGGGCACCGGCGTGATGGCCCCCACCACGGCCTGGGCACTTTCAAAATCTACGTCTCCCCGCAGCTTTCCTTCGTCGTCTACATGGATGCCCACGTCCAGCACCACCTGGCCCGGGGCAAGGTATTCCTGCCCTATCATCTCCATCTGGCCCGCGGCCGCCACCAGTATCTCCGCTTCGCGGCAAACAGCGGCCAGGCCCTGTGTGCGGGTGTGGCAAATGGTAACCGTGGCGTGGCGGCCCAGCAGCAGCATGGCCAGGGGCTTGCCCACCACCAGGCTGCGGCCCACCACCACCACGCGCTTGCCCTTGGGGTCTATGCCGTAGTGGTCCAGCAGTTCCATGCAGGCTTGGGCGGTGCAGGGGGCAAAGGGCTGCCCGTGCCCGGTAAACACCCCGGCAAGCGAGGCATCGGTGATGCCGTCTATGTCCTTTTGGGGCGCCAGGGCGTTGCAAATTTCCTCTTCGTCCAGGGTTTTGGGCAAGGGCCGCAACAAAAGCACCCCGTGCATGGCAGCGTCTGTATTCAGCGCCTGCATTTGGGCCAGCATCTCCCCGCGGCCCACCGCCTGGGGCAGGGTTATTTTCCGCACGGCTACGCCGGCCTTTTCACACCGTTTGGCGGCGCTGTTTTCATAGGCAATGTCGTCCGGCTTCTCCCCCACCCGCACAATGGCCAGGGTGGGCGCCACGCCCTTTTCGCGCAGCTGCTGCGCCTGTTCTGCATACGCTGCCGTCAGCGCATCGGCCACCGGGGCCCCTCTCAATATCTCGGCCAAATCTTTCTCCTCTGTGCCGCTGGGCGGCAGGTTTTTTGCGTCGCATCCGGCGCGTTACGCCAGGGCAAAACGCGCTGCCACATCGGCAAAAATTTCATCCGCCAGGGGTACATACTCCGCCAGCAGGGCCTCGGCCTCGCGGTTCAGCCCGGCGGCATAGGCGGTGTCCTTCATGGCCTTTGTGTTGATGAACACATTCAGCGAGGCACCCTGCAGCGCCGCGCGGCAGCAGGCCACGCCCACGCCCACGTCACTGATGGCGATGGCCGCGCCCTTTTGGGCATACTCGCGGTGCAGCGCAATGGCGCGGCAGCACGCCTGCATAACTTCCAGCGGCGCTGTGGCGGCACGGCGCAAGGCGTCTTCCATCACGCGGGCCTTCTCCGCCTTTTCCGCGTCGGTGCCGGCGGGCAGGCCGTAGGCGCGGCTCAGCGGTTCAAAGGCCTCGGCGTCCCGCTGCACCATGGCTAGCAGTTCCGCCTGCAGGGCGGTGGTTTTTTCCTGCAGGGCCAAAATGTCCTCTTGCACGGCGGCATACTTTTGCTTGCCCACCGTAAGGCTGGCCACCATGTTGCCCAGGGCGGCGCCCACCGCCCCCACCAGGGCCGCGGCCCCGCCGCCACCCGGCACCGGCGCCGAAGACGCCAGCGCCTCTACAAACGCCTCACAGCTTTGCTTTGTAAAATCCATGTGTGCATGCCCTTTCTTGTATGTGCGGCAGGCCCTTATAGCCCGCTAGTGGTTTGCGCGCCGGCGGCGCGCGGAATTCTCAATGCCCAGTTCCTCGCGGTATTTTGCCACCGTGCGGCGGGAGATATCTATACCCAGGGTTTGCAGCACGCCGCGCAAATCCTCGTCGCTCAACGGGCGCGCCTTGTCCTCGGCCTCGATGTACTTTTCGATCTTCTGACGAATCAGCACATTGGACACCGCCTGCCCGCTGGCGCTTTTTACCCCGGTGGTGAACAGGCTTTTCAGCCCCACGGTACCTGCCGCACAGGTGATGTACTTTTCCTGCACCGCACGGCTTACCGTAGAGGGGTGGATGCCCAAGGGCCCCGCCACGTCGCTCAGCGTCATGGGCGCAAGCGAGGTGCCGTCCTCAAAAAAGGCCTGCTGCAACTCGGCAATGCACTGGATAACCTTATGCAGCGTAGTGTTGCGGTCCTCCACAGCCTTCAGCAGGGCCACCGCATCGGAGTAACGGGTTTTCAAATACCGCCCGGTGTCGGCGTCCACCTGGCCCTCCATCAACTTGCAGTATTCGCGGTTCAGCTCCAGCCCCGGCAAGGCGCGGCTGTTCAGCACCACCAAAAGGCCCTCACCGTCTTTCACCACGGCGGCGTCCGGCACAATGTACTGGCTTTGCTCGCCGGTGTAGTAGCCCCGGCTGGGTATGGGGTTCAGCGCGCGCACGGCGTCGGCACTTTGGCGGGCCACCGCGGCGCTGCAGCCCAAAAGCTGCGCGATGCCGTCTATGTCGTTGTCCGCCAGCAGGGGCAGGCCCTCTTTCACAATGCGCACCGTGTAGTGGTTGAAGTTGGGGCTCTCGGCCAGCTGCAAAATCAGGCACTCCTGCAGGGTGCGTGCGGCCACCCCGGTGGGCTGCAGGCTTTGCACCGCATACAGCGCCTGCATCACATCGTACAGGGGCAGGCCCAGCTCTTGCGCAATGTCCCCCGCCTCGAAGGAAAAATATCCCCGCTGGTTCAGGCATTCTATGATGTACCTGCACAGGCTGTGGAATGGGGGCTCCAGCGGCAGCGCATCCAGTTGCTCCAGCAGCATGGCCTTGAAGTCCTCGCCCCGGTTTTGGGCATACAGGCGCCCGGGGTCATACTCCGCCATGCCGGGGGACGCATAGTCCCCCCGGGACCATTGGCTCACGTCCGCCTCGTACTCCTCCCACACGGCGTCGTCCACCTCGTCTGCGGCATCCTCGGGCAGGGGCACCGGGGCAAACAACTCCGCGCCGTCGGCGGCGGCATCGCCGTCCAGTTCCAGCATGGGGTTCTCGTGCAGCTGTTCCTCAATATAATCCGCCAACTGTTGTACCGGCATGCGCAAAATTTCTAAAGACTGGTACATGGCGGTGGTCAATATCAGTTTTTGCTGCAGGTTTTGCGTCAAATGCAACTTTTGGCTGTGGTCCATCGCCATGCCCCCCTTCCTGCCGTTTACGAAAACCGCGCGCCGCAAACATTTGCGGCGCACCGGTTTGTCCTCTGCTTTATATTATACCAAACGCCCCCGGCATTTACAATTGTTACCGGGCAAAAAGCGGTGCCCGGCACCAGGCTTTTTTGCCCGCCGGGTGTACACCATGCGCCGCTTTTAGGCTTTGGGCCCCACCAGAGCCGACAGCACGATGGAGAGGTATTTATCCCGCGCGCTGGAGCCGCGCGAAGCCAGCACCAGGGGCACCTTGGCGCCCAGGGCCGTGCCGGCAGAGATGGCGCCGCCGGTGTCCATCAGCGCCTTGACGGCGATGTTGCCGGCCGAAATCTCGGGCATGATGACGATGTCGGCATCGCCCGCCACCGGGCTGTCAAAACCCTTGATTTGGGCCGCCTCGGCATTCATGGCAATGTCGTAGCTGATGGGCCCCTCCACGATGCACCCGGTAATCAACCCCTCCTGGTTCATCTTTTTCAGTTCCGCCGCCTCTACAGAGTCCGGCATCTTGGGGTTCACATGCTCCATGGCGGAAAGCACCGCCACCTTGGGTGTTTCCACCCCCAGCTTGTGCATGGCCTCTACGGCGTTGTTGATGATGCCCACTTTCTGTTGCAGGGTGGGCTGGATGACAATGCCGGGGTCGGTAAGGCCAAACAGCTTGTGATAATAGGGAGACTCCAGCAGTGCAAAGGACGAAAGCGTATCGCTGGCACGGATGCCGGTTTCGGAGTTGACAACCCCTTTCATGATGATGGCGGTGTCCAGTATGCCTTTCATCACACACTGCAGCTGGCCCTGGTTCACCGCCAGCATGGCCTTGGCCACACACTCCTGCACGTCGTCGCAGGCCACTATCTCGGGCATGGGCAGGCCATCTGCCACCGCTTTCCATATCTCGGCCGTCTTGTCTGCAAAGCCATACAACACCGGCTCCACCAGGCCGTCGCGCACGGCAGCGCTTACGGCCTGCAGGGTGTGTTCGTCGTGGGCGGCCACCACGCCCATGCGGCTTTTGGTGGGGTTTTGCCGCAGCATCTCGTTCATTTGGTCCAGGCTCTTCAGCATGTTTCTCTCTCCTTTGGGAAGTGGTTTTGCGGCGGCGTGGGCGGCGTTTGCGCCCCGCCACCAAAAGCGGGGCCCCCGCTGCGAGGGCCCCGTTAAAAATTTACTTATTTGATGTCGTGGCGGGCCTCAAAGTCGCTGAAAATGTCTTTCTCGCTGTACTGCTTCACTTCTTCGGTGCCGTCCAGCGCGCGGGCCACGCCGGCCGCCAGGCCCTCCAGCTCGTACTCGCCGGCCATCACTTCCACCGGGGCCAAAAACTTCACATACTCGGTAATCTGCGCCGTCATGTTTTTGTCGTTGCTAAGGCCGCCGGTAAGCACAATGGCGTCCACCTGGCCCTTCAGGGGAATGCTCATGGCGCCGATAAACTTGCAGATTTGGTATACGGTGGTGTCGAACACAAGCTTCGCATACTTGTTGCCTTCATCAATCATCTTGCGCACTTCCATGCCGTTGTCGGTGCCCAGATGGTCGGTCCAGCCGCCGGTAAGCTGCGATTTGCTGCGCAGCACTTCGGGGTCCACGCCTTTTTTCAGCTGCTCCAGCACGTCCACCAGGGTGATGGTGCCGGTGCGGGTGGGGGCCATGGGCCCTTCGCCCCAGGACGCGTCGGAGGCGTCCACCATGCGGCCCTTGCGGTGGGCCACCACCGAGATGCCGCCGCCGATGTGGGCGATGATGAGGTTCATGTCCTCGTATTTTTTGCCCTGCTTTTCGGCATAGCGGTGGCCAATTTCCTTTTGGTTCAGCGCATGGCCGCGGCTTTTGCGGTACACACCCTTCAGGCCCGTAAGGCGGGCCAAATCATCATACTCGTCCACGGTGGGGCCGTTCACAATAAAGGCGGGCTTGCCGTTTTTCTTCGACATTTCGGCCGCCATCTGGGCCGCCAGGTTGGCCGGGTGGCTGCCGCGCTTGGCTGCTACAACGGCGTTCAGCATCTCGTCGTTCACCGCGTACACGCCGCCCTCAATGGGCCCCAAAGAACCGCCGCGCGCCGCAAACGCGTCAATGTCCTCCAGCTTGATGCCATGTTTTTCCAGCTCATCCAGCACCAGCTGCAGGCGGTAATCCTTCTGGTCGCCCACTTTGGCAAACTTGGCAAGGTCCTCCTTGGCATGCTGAATGCCGGTTTTGAACACCTCTTTGTCCCCTTTGAACACACCAATCTTGGTGGAAGTGGAACCCGGGTTGATCGACAGAATCATATACTCGGCCATTGCTTTTTTCCTCCCTGTCTGCTTCTCTTCGCATAATATCATTCTCCGCCCGCAGGCGGTTCGCACCAAAATTACGGCCGCACACCGGCGCAGGCCACTAGAATTTAATGTACCACAATTTGCCACCAAAGAAAAGCCCGGCTGTGCAAAAAAGCGGCGTTTTCTGCGGGTTTTGGTCCTGCGGCGGGCAACACTCCGGGCGCGTTTGTTCGCCTCTTGTGCATTCCGCCTGGTTTCATGTGAAAATTCTATATAAATCGCCTGTTCGGGCAGTCCCTGCCGGCCCTTGTGGCCACGCCGGCTTTGGGTTATATTGATAGCAAGGCCCGCCACAGCGAAAGGAGAGGGAGGATTATGATCCGCATCGTTCAGGGTGACATCACCGCCTGCCAAACAGACGCCATTGTGAACGCCGCCAACAACAGCCTTTTGGGCGGCGGCGGGGTAGACGGCGCTATCCATGCCGCCGCCGGGCCCGCCCTGCTAAAAGAATGCCGCACCCTGGGCGGCTGTGCCACCGGCGGCGCAAAAATAACCGGCGGTTATAAGCTGCCGGCAAAATATGTCATCCATGTGGTGGGGCCGGTGTGGCAGGGCGGCGGTGCCGGCGAGGAAGCCCTTTTGTACAGCTGCCACAAAAACGCCCTGCGCCTGGCCGGGGAAAAGGGCCTTGCCAGCATCGCGTTTCCCTCGGTAAGCACCGGGGTATACCGCTTTCCCCTGCACCTGGCCGCGCCCATTGCGCTTTTGGCACTGCAAACGGAAAGCGCCCAGTGGCCCACCATTACCTCCATTGCCATGGTGTGCTTCGACGACGCCACCTTTGCCGCCTACACCCGGGCCCTGGCGGCGCAGGGCGGTTAGGCCGGCACACAAAGCGCCCGGCACTTCACGGCATGCCCGGCTGCAGGGGGTAGCGTTCTTCTATGGCCACTACCAGGGTCTTCAAAAAAGCCTCTTCCCCCACGGTGTTTATTTTGAAGAACGTGGCTTTGCTGCCGCCCGCGGTGATGGCCGTCAAAAACAGGTTGTTGCCCTCCCCCACCAGGGCAAGGGTAAGGCTTACCCTGTTGCCACCAAACACGCTGTACCGCTCAAACACATGCACGGCAACCCGCACACCGCCCAGCATATAGTCGCTTCCATCCTCGCGGCTGGCCGTGCTGCTTCTGCCGATGGCCTCCGTGCACATCTGCCACACTTCGTCGAAGTGGCCGTTTATCCTGCATTCATACTTCGCCATCTGTATTCTCCTTCTGCGGCCGCGCCCAGCCCAGGCTGCGCTGCACTGCGCGCTGCCAGCCCCCCAGCAGCGCGGCGCGCTGCGCCGCCGCCATAGCGGGGGCAAAAACGACGTCTTGCCGCCACAGGCTGCGAATTTCCTCCAGGTTTTGCCACACCCCGCAGGCCAAGCCCGCAAGGTAGGCCGCGCCCAGGGCCGTGCTTTCCCGCACCACCGGGCGCACCACCGGGCAGCCCAGCATATCTGCCTGGAACTGCATCAAAAAAGCGTCGCGGCAGGCGCCGCCATCCACCTTCAGGCTGTGCAGCGCAAGACCGGTGTCCTTCTCCATGGCCTGCACCAAATCATAGCTTTGGTAGGCAATGGCCTCCTGGGCGGCGCGTATGATATGCTCGCGCTTTGTGCCCCGGGTGATGCCCACAATGGTGCCACGGGCGTACATGTCCCAGTGGGGGGCGCCCAGCCCGGTGAAAGCAGGCACCAGGTACACCCCGCCGGTGTCGTCCACCTTGCGGGCGTAGTATTCGGCGTCGCGGCTTTCGTCCAGCAGGTGCATTTCATCCCGCAGCCACTGGATGACCGCCCCACCCACAAAAATGCTGCCCTCCAGGGCATACTGCACCGTGCCGCCGCGCCCCATGGCAATGGTGGTAAGCAGGCCGTTTTTACTCTCGCACGCTTCGGCCCCGGTGTTCATCAGCAAAAAACAGCCGGTGCCGTAGGTGTTCTTGCTCTCGCCTTTTTCAAAGCAGCACTGGCCAAACAGGGCGGCCTGCTGGTCTCCCGCCATGCCCGCCACGGGAATGCTGTGCCCCAAAACCTCGGTATGGCCGTACACCTGGCTGCTCTCGCACACGGTGGGCAGGCAGGCGGGGGGAATGTCCAGGGCGCGCAGCAGTTCTTCGTCCCACCGCAGCTTGTGGATGTCGTACAGCATGGTGCGGGAAGCGTTGGTATAGTCCGTCACATGCACACCGCCGCAAAGCTTCCATATAAGCCAGCTGTCCACCGTGCCAAATAGTATGTCCCCGCGGGCGGCTTTTTCGCGCGCACCGGGCACCTCGTCCAGTATCCACTTTATCTTGGTAGCGGAAAAATAGGCGTCGGGCACAAGGCCCGTGGCCTTTTTTATGTGCCCGGCATAGCCGTTTTTGCACAGGTCGTCCACAAGGGGGGCGGTGCGGCGGCACTGCCACACAATGGCGTTATAGATAGGCTTGCCGGTTTCCCTGTCCCACAAAATGGTGGTCTCGCGCTGGTTGGTAATGCCGATGGCGGCGATGCGCCGCGGGGGCACCCCGCTTTGGGCAATCACCTCGGTCATCACGGCCAGCTGGGAGGAATAGATCTCCATGGGGTCGTGCTCCACCCAGCCCTCGCGCGGGTAAAACTGGGTAAATTCCTTCTGGGCGCTTCCCACAATATTCTGCGCCGAATCAAACAAAATGGCGCGGGACGTGGTGGTGCCTTGGTCCAGCGCCAGTACATAGGGTCCCATATGGTTCCTCCTTTTAGGCGGCGTGGCAGGCCAAAAAGGCATCCACCGTGCCCCAATACAGCCCTTCGTCCGTGGTGCTGGCCGCGCCGTGGCCCGCACCCTCTATCACCAACAGCTCTTTTTCGCAGCTGGCGGCCTCGTACACCTCGTACAGCATGTAGGTTGGCACAAAGGTATCCTCGCTGCCGTGGATGAACAAAATGGGCACCTGGCTTTTGGCCACCTGGCGCACCGCGCTGGCCTGGTGCAGCCAGTAGCCCGCGCGCAGCCGTGTAACAACGGCGGAAAAATGCATCACCGGGAAGGCCGGCAGGCCAAAAATCCCTTTCAGCTGGTAGGCAAACTCGTCCCACGCAGAGGTATAGCCGCAGTCCTCCACAATGGCGCGCACATTTTCGGGCAAATCCTCGCCGCTGGCCATCATCACCGTGGCGCCCCCCATAGACACCCCGTGCAGCACGATGGTGTGGGGCGCATGTTCCTCGTTGATGGCATTGATCCAGCCCACCATATCCAGCCGTTCGTCCCACCCCATGCCGATATAGTCCCCTTCGCTCTCGCCGCAGCCGCGGGCGTCGGGCAGTAAAACACTGTAACCCCACTGGGTGTACTGCATCGCCGCGCGTATCATCTGCCGGCCGGTGCCGTTGTAGCCGTGGGCCAAAATGGCCCATCTTTCCGCGCCTGGTTGCTCTATTTTATAGGCGTGCAGGGAAAGGCCGTCGCCGCTTTGCATCCATACGTCCTCATAGCCCACACCGGCAAACCAGGCTTCGTTCTCCTGCTGGCGGCGCCGGGCGGCTTCGTCGCTGCCGCCCAGCACATTGTGGGGCGCCTGCAGCACCACGGTTTTGTCGCTGGTGGGGTCTATGGCAAGTGTATAAAAATAGCTGCCCGCGGCAAAGCCCGCCACCAACACCACCGCCAGCAGCACCGCCGTGGCTATCCATATCCGTTTTTTGGTTTTGCCCATCGTTTTCACCTGCGCCTTGCCTGCGCGTTTGCATCTTTATGATACCAAACACCGCCCGGGCAATGCAACCGGCGGCATGCCTATTGCAACACCAAATCGGCCAGGGCTTCGGCCGCAAGGCCGTGGATGTAATACCCCACGTCGGTGTCCTGCAAGGCGTCCAAAATATCCTGCCGCACCCGGCGGCAGCCGGCCAGCGCGGCGCTTAGCGCCCCCACCTCACCATTGCCAAAAAAGTCTCCGGCAAAATGGGCGCCGGTTATGCGCCCGGCGTTTGTATTTAGCCATACCTCTACCCCGCCAAAGGGGTAGCGCTGCTTTTTGTACAGTCCCCCCGCGGGGCTGCGGCCCCAGTTCCACTCCCATGTGGCATATTTTTCCCGCCGCAGGGCCTGCACGGCGGCATGGTCCTGCCGGGTAAGGGCGTAGGGTGTAACGTCCCCTTCGGCAAACATCTCCTCCACCAAAAGCCGCTTGAAGTGGGCCAGGGGCACCGGGGCGGGCAGCCATTCGGCAATGTTTGTCACACGGCTGCGCACCGAGGCCACCCCCTTTGTGGCAATCTTGTCTGCCGCGGGGGTAAGCGCAGCATCCACGGCATCTAAATCCGAGGCATATAGCAGGGTGCCGTGGTGCATGGTGCGGCCCTGGCTGTTGTACTGGGCGTTTCCAGAGATTTTTTTGCCGTCTATCACAATGTCGTTGCGGCTGCTTTGCTGTGCGGGGGCGCCCAGCTTTTCCAGCGCACGCACCACCGGCCGGATGAACAGCGTAAAATCCAAATTCTTTTCGCCCTGCTGGTTCACCACAAAGGTAAAGTTCAGGTTGCCTTCGTCCTGGTACATGGCCCCCCCGCCCGAAAGGCGGCGCACCACCTGCACGCCTTTTTCCTCCAGCAGCGGGGCGTTCACCTCGGCGGCGGTGTTTTGGTAGCGGCCCACCACCACGGCGTTTTTGTTTTGCCACAGCATAAAATATTCCTCGCTGCGGGGCAGGCGGCGGAACACCACTTCCTCCAATGCCATGTTGCTGTAGGCGTCCGTATAGGGGCTTTCTATGTATCGCACAGTGTATCCTCCGCAAAAGCATATTTAGCCCCCGCCACCCGCAGAAAAGCCGCGCGGCAAAAGGCATGTTTCAGTGTAGCGGGGCGGGCGGCGGCTTGTCAACGCCCAACGGGCAAAAAGGGCGGGCGCGGAAGTGTTGTTCGTGGCAGCATTTGGTGGCCCCGTTTGGGAGAGTATAGGGTGTTCCCAAAGAGAACGTCAGCCGCAAGGCGCCTTGCGAACAACGTCCCCTTGTTGTATGCAGGGCGCCGCGGAAGGTAGTTCTCGGCGTGGAATGCCCTATGCTCTCCCTGCCAGGCTTTCCCACCATATCCCAACCAACGTAGCGGGCCACTCCATACCAAAAATGGGTTTGACAACGCGATGCCTTGCCCTTTATACTACTAGTTAGTACATCCGTACTACTCCGCCCGGTGCAGCCCGGCGGCGCCGCCCATTACCAGGAGGAACTATGAACCAAACCACCATACCCGCCGGGGCCAACCCCCTGGGCGCAGATAAAATATCTACTTTAATACGCCGTTTTTCCATCCCCGCCATTGTAAGCATGCTGGTGAACGCCCTGTACAACATGGTGGACCAGGTTTTTATTGGCCAGGCCATTGGCATGCTGGGCATTGCCGCCACCAACGTGGCCTTTCCCCTCACCACCATCAGCACGGCGGTGGCCCTGCTTTTGGGCATTGGCGGGGCGTCCAACTTTAACCTGAAGCTGGGCGCGGGCGATAAAGAAAGCGCCAGCCGCATTGCGGGCAACACCTTCAGCATGCTGGCCATCTGTGGCGTTGTCATCGGCGCCGTTACCCTGCTGTTTATAGACCCATTGCTGGTGGCCTTTGGCGCCACCCCCAGCGTGCTGCCCTATGCCCAGCCCTACACCGCCATCATCGCCCCGGGCATCCCGTTTTTGATTTTTGCAGCCGGGGCGGGACACATGATACGCGCCGACGGCAGCCCCACCTACGCCATGGGCTGCGTGATGGCCGGCGCCATCTTCAATTTGGTGTTCGACCCTATCTTTCTGTTTGTCTTCGACATGGGCATAGAGGGCATTGCCCTGGCCACCACCCTGGGCCAGATCCTCAGCGCCAGCATTGCCTTTGTATACCTTCTCAAGCGCTTTCGCTCGGTGCCCATCCATAAAGAATATTTACGCCCGCGCGCGCGTTTTGTAGGGGCCATCTGCTCGCTGGGGGTGGCGTCCTGCTTCAACCAGCTGGCCATGACGGTGGTGCAGATTACCATGAACAACACGCTGCGGCACTATGGCGCGCTGTCCCCCTACGGCAGCGACATCCCCCTTGCCTGTGTGGGGGCCATCTCCAAGCTGGCCATGCTGTTTTTCGCCTTCCCCATCGGCATTGCGCAGGGCACCCAGCCCATCGTCAGCTTCAACTACGGCGCCCGCCGGTACGACAGGGTGAAAACCGCCCTGCGCATCGCCCTCACGGCGGCGGGCATCATCTCCGTCGTCGCCTTTCTCATCTTCCAGCTGTTCCCGCGCCAACTGATGAGCATTTTTGGCGAGGACGACCCGCTTTACCTGCAATTCGCCGTGCGCTATCTGCGCGTCTATATGGCCATGACCTTCGTAAACGGGATACAGCCCATCACCTCCACATTCTTCACCTCCATCGGCAAGGCGCGGCGGGGCATGCTTGTCAGCCTTACGCGGCAAATCCTCTTTTTGATGCCGCTGATTTTGCTGCTGCCCATGTTTTTGGGCATAGACGGCCTGATGTACGCCGGCCCCATTGCCGACGCCGCGGCCGCCACGGTGTCTGCCCTCCTGATCATCCGGGAGATACGCGCCATGGGTGTGCTGCAAAAGCAGCAGGCCGCCATATTGCAGCCCCTGGGCAGCTGAACCGGCCCCCCACTTTTGCGTACGCCGCCCGCCTTTGCAGGAACACCATGTCCAAGAAATATATCAAAGAAGAAATACTGAACACAGCGCGCCGCCTGTTCAACCAGCGGGGCTATAACGAGGTATCCATGCGGGACATTGCCGACGCGTTGTCCATCAGCGTGGGCAACCTTACCTACCACTACCCCCGCAAAGAGGATTTGATGGAGGCCGTAGTGCTGGAGATGCACCGCTACTACACCCCGCCCACGGTGCCCCAAAGCCTGCCGGCGCTGAACGCCCTGTTTGCCCGCTTGCAGAACAACGTGCAGCAAAACGCCTTTTACTTTTGGCACTACACCCAGCTGGCCCAGTTGTCTCCCGTTATACACGACATTCAAACCAAGGTGCTGCAAGACCACCACGCCATGCTGCTGGGGGCACTGCAGCTGTTTGAAAGCCAGGGCCTGGTGCAGCCCGAGGCCTACAAGGGCCACTACACCCAGCTGGCCCTGGCAGTGAAGATATTGTGCGTGTATTGGGAGCCCCACAGCCACATGAGCGAGGGCCTGCCCCTGCCCAACGATTTTCTGGACTGCATTTGGAGCGTGCTGATTCCCGTGCTGACGGACGAAGGCCGGGAGATTTACCGCGAGAAAATCCAGAAGGTGCGCATAGAGATAGAATAGAAGGCCCTGCCGCGGGGCACAGGCCCTTATGCTCGCCTGCCTGCCCCATATGAAAGCACGCGTGTGTCTCTTCCCTTTGTTGGGAAACAAGGCTCCTGTACCCTCCCCTGCAATGCCTGGGTTTTCCAGCAAACGCTCTCTCCCAAAAAATATTACAACGTTTCATCGCATATACTTTTTGCTTTTTCTTCATATTTTGCTGAAAAAGCCCTGTCGGTGTTGACAGGGCTTTTTCTTGTGTGTATACTGTGTATAGCGTATATATACGATAATGGCAGGTGCACCAAATGGACATCATCATCAGCAACAGCGACGGCCGCCCTATTTATGAGCAGATCACCGGGCAGATCAAAAGCCAGATCCTCACCGGGCGGCTGGCCGCCGGGGAGGCTTTGCCCAGCATTCGGCTGCTGGCAAAGGAATTGCGCATTAGCGTAATTACTACCAAGCGCGCCTACGAGGACCTTGAACGGGACGGGTTTATTGAGACCATTCCCGGCAAAGGCAGCTTTGTGGCGGCCAAAAACACCGAGTTTGTGCGCGAGGAACACCTGCGCCTGGCCGAGGGGTTTTTGGCAAAAGCCGTGGATGTGGCCAAAACCTCGGGCATCCCGTACGAGGAACTGGCCGAGATATTACAGGTACTGTACAAAGAATAGCCCAGGCCGCACGGGCCGGGCAGCAAAGAGGAACCCATCATGCAACACGCCATAGAAATTCGCGACATTTGCAAAAGGTACCCAAATTTTTCCCTACAGAACGTAAGTTTTAATGTGCCCAGCGGCAGCATTGTGGGCTTTGTGGGCGAGAATGGCGCCGGCAAAACCACCACCATCAAAGCCATTTTGGGCATCAATAAACTCGATTCCGGCAGCATCCGCCTGCTGGGGCAGGACATTGCCGACGCCGGGGCGGCCTCGCGTGCAGACGTGGGCGTGGTGTTCGACGAAAGCGCTTTTCACGACTGGCTGCGAGCCGACCAGGTGGCGAGCGTCCTGAAGAACATCTACCCCACCTGGGATGCCGCCTATTTTGCCCAGTTGATGCAGCGCTTCCAACTGCCGCAGGACAAAAAGACCGACATCAAAAGCTATTCCCGCGGCATGAAGATGAAGCTGTCCCTTGCGGCGGCGCTGGCCCACCGGCCCAAGCTGCTGGTTTTGGACGAAGCCACAAGCGGGCTGGACCCCATTGTGCGGGACGAGATTTTGGACATGTTTTTGGATTTTATCCAGGATGAGGAGCACAGCATCCTGTTTTCCAGCCATATCACCAGCGACATTGAAAAAGCGGCGGACTACCTTGTGTTCATCCACGAGGGGCAAATTGTGCTGAACGCCGAAAAGGACCTGCTGCTGGAGCAATACGGCGTTTTGCGTTGCACCGCCGAGGCCTTTGCCACCGTGGACCAAACCCATGTGAAGGGCAGCCGCAAAAGTGGCTTTGGTGTAGAGGCACTGATAGACAACCGCCCCGATTTTGTGCCTATGGAAGGCGCCGTGGTGGACAGAGCCTCTGTAGACGATATCATGCTGTATACCATACGGGGGAGGCAATCATGAAAGGGCTTGTGCTGAAAGACTTTTATGTGATGCAATACTATAAAAAGAACGTGCTCATCATGCTGGCCATGGTGGTGGTGCTCAGCATCGTTATGCCGGGGGGCTACACCTTTGCACCCATTATGCTGATGATGTACATGATGATGATCTCGGCCTCGCTGCAAACCTTTGACGAACGCGCCGGGTGGGACAAATATGCCGCCACCCTGCCCTGCGGCCCAAAAGCCATTGTGGGCGCGCGCTACCTGTTTTATGTGCTGGCCATGGTGGTGTTTATGGTGGCGGGCTTTGCGCTGGGGGGCATTTTGGCCCTGGTGCGCGGGGCCGAGGCCGGCTGGCTGCCGGAGCTTGCCGCAAGCTTTGCCGTGGTAAGCGGGCTGATGCTGCTGGTGCTGGCTATCTCCACCCCCATTGCCTACAAATGGGGGGCAGAGCGCGCCCGCGTACTGATGATTGTGGTGATGATGGTGCCGTACTTGGCCGTGATCTTGCTGCTGCCCTACCTGGAGCCATTTTTCACACGCATTGGCGATGCAAACTCCATGCTGCTGCTGGGGGTCGCCGCCGGGGTGTTTTTGCTGCTGTTCGTGCTCTCCTTCTTCTTGTCGGCACGCATCTACGCCAAAAAGGAGTTCTAATCCTTGATATCTTACCCATGGGAGGGCGCCATGAAGGGCCTGTTTTTGAAAGACCTGTACGCCCTGCAACGGCAGCGGAAAGTGGCGCTGCAAATGCTTGTCATCCTGCTGCTGCTTTTTGTTGTGCTGCGCCCCAGTGCCCTGATGCTCGCCAGCATCATTTCGGTGCTGGCGGCCAGCCTGGCCACCGGCCTGTTTGAGCAAGAGAGCACCACCACCCGGTGGGACTGTTTTGCCGCGGCGCTGCCCCTGCCGCGAAAAACCACCGTAGTAGTGCGCTACATCATGGCGCTGGGGCTGGTGGCGTGCGGGGGGCTGCTTGCTGCGGTGGCAGCCCTTGCGGCTGAATACTTTTTCGCGCCTGCTTTTTTGCCGGCCAGGGCCCTGTACAGCGTTTTGGCCGCTTTGCTGCCGGGTTTTTTGTCTCTGGCAATAGGCCTGCCCATCGCCTTTGCCACCGGCACAGAGAGAGCCCAGAAAGCTTGCAGCTTCATTGTGCTGTTGCCCGGCACCGCCTTCCTCTCGGGCTCCATCCTCTTCAAAGAGGCGCTGTACACCCTGCCCATCAACGCCGCCGCTTGGGCGCTGCCGGCCACCGGCATAAGTCTTCTGGCGCTGGTGCTGTTTGGGGCGTCGTACCTGCTCTCGGTGCGGCTGTACGCCGCGCGGGAATTTTAGCGCCCCGCCTTTGCCAATACGAAGCAAACGGTAAATTCCAAGATATATCCAGGCCGCTTTCGATGCATGTCGCCGCACGTCGTATCCTTCTCAGCCCGCGCCTCGCATACGCTTCTCCACTGCCATTTCCCGCATAAAAGGCCCGCCGTCCGGTTTGGACGGCGGGCCTTTGGGTTCTTTTCAGAGCAGGGCCTGTGTACAGGGGGCTAGCCCAGCGGCGTTGTATCCACCACCACATCGCACCCTTCGCGTATGGCAAACTCTGCAAAATAGCGGTTCTCCATGGGAATCCACTCCTCAAAAAAACGCTGGGCCAGCTGTGGGCCGCTGCGGTGCAGCACCCGGCGGGCCTGCAGTGCGGCGTCCACCGCCAAAAACATCCGCACGTCGCAGGGGGCGGCCACCTGCGGGTGCAGGGCGTACACCCCCTCTATCAGGGTAAGCGGGTGCGCGAGCAGGGTGCGCCATTCCTGCAGCTGCAGGGTTTGGCAGTTGTACGCCTGGTAGGAAAGCCCCCGCCCCTCGGCGGCGCGGGCGGCCACCTGGGCCAGGCGCTCGTAGTCTATGTTGCCGCCCGCGGCCATAAGGCGCTGCGGGGTGCGTTGTTGCGGTTGCAGGAAAAAATCGTCGGCATGCACCACGCCGCAGCCGTACACCGTGGCCAGCAGCGCCGCCAGCGCGCTTTTGCCCGCGCCACTCATGCCGTCTATGCCCGCCAGCACATGGGGCTTTTGGCCCAGGGCGGCGTCCAGGGCTGCAAACACCGGCAAAAACAAGGCGTCACCGCAACGCATGATGCGATAATGCGGGGGGTACAGCGCCGCAAACCGCGCGCTGTGGTGCGGCGCGGGGCAGCCGCCCGCGATGTATTCCTCCACCAATGGGCGTAGCGCCGCCGCCCGCCAGGGCAGTTGGCCCTCCTCGGCCATCTGCACAAGCACTTCCAGCTTTTGTGCAAGGCGGTGGGGGCTGCCCACATGCGCCGCTGCCGCAAGGGCGCACAGGCGCGCTATGGTAGCCGGGGCGGGCCCCGCCCCAAGGCCGGCCAGGTGCACCCGGCACAGCCCGCCACCCAGGGGCTCTGCCGGGGGCGGGGCCGCCGTAAACAAGCCGGGTGTGTCCAATTCCTCGGTAAGGCGCCGGGCAAACGCGGCTTCGTCCGCAATCAAATGCCCGCCGCCCATCTCGCTTTGGTACAGCAGCTTGATGCAATCCAGCGGCTCCATGCCGGGGTACAGCGAAAGGTGGAAGCGCAGCAGCGCCTTTGTATCCTCCACGCTTCTCCCTCCTTTGGGGTTTTGCGGGCATGCCGCACATTTGAAATGCCCCCGCCCGCGTGCTATACTGGCGGGGCGGGTTACTGCTTCACCATGGTGGCACTGCGCACCGAAAACACGATGTGGGGCATATCTATGCCATAATAGTGCTTCACAAACTCGCCCCGTTCTTCCATGCCCATGCGGCGCGCCACCTTTTGCGAGGCATAGTTGTTCTCGCGTATGATGGAGAACACCTCCCCAAAATCCAGCTCATCAAAGGCGTACTCCCGGCAGGCCATGGCGGCCTCGGTGGCGTAGCCGTTGTGGCAGTGGTTGTACCGCAGCAGGTAGCCTATCTCGGGTACGGTGCGTTCCTCCCACTGCTGCCAGGTAATGCCGCACTGGCCCACCATCTCCCCGGTTTTCTTCAGCACCACGGCCCACAGGCCAAAGCCGTCCCGCACATAGCGCATCATCTGCGCGCCCAGCCAAATGCCCACCTCGCTGTGGCTGAAGGTGTGCTCATAGGCGGTCATCACCTTGGCATCCTGCAGCATGGCCGCCAGGGGACGAAAGTCCTCCTGGTCCATCTCCCGCAGCAGAAGGCGGTGCGTTTCCAATATCTCTTTTCCCACTGTTTTCCCCTTTGCCCACCACCAACGGAGGTACCATGCCGCGTGATAAAACCCCGGCCCGCCTTGCCCGCCCAAAGCGCCTGTGGGCGGTACGGGCGGCACTGCTTTTTCTTGTGGCGGCGGCCACACTGTTCCTGTTTTACAATTCCAGCGCCCCCGGGGCGGTCTCCGGCCAGGCCAGCAGCCAGCTGACGGGCTGGCTTTTGGGCAGCGCCGAGACCGACCCCGCAAAACCCGTGGAGACGGGCATTCGCAAGCTGGGGCACATAGCAGAATACGCCCTGCTGGGCCTGGTGCTGTTTGCGGCCCTGCGCAGCTTTGCCCCGCGGCCGCTGCGCTATTTTGGCTGGCCGATGGCCTACGGGCTGCTGGCCGGCGTGCTGGACGAACTATACCAGCTAAGCGTGCCCGGCCGCAGCGGCCGCTTAACAGATGTACTGATAGACTTTGCCGGCGTTTTGCTGGGCCTGTTTCTGGGGCTGGCCGTGCACGGCATTGTAAGGTGGCACAGGGCACGCAGACAAACCCGGCCCGCCGCACCGGCAGACATCTAACACGCGGTATACGCGCGGCATGCTGCGCCGTTTTGCACAAGAAGGCCCGCAACCATTGTGGGCAGGCAAGCAGTAAAATTTCGCCCTACCATCCGTGGGGCAGGCACCCCTCTCGCTGCTTTTGCTGGCTAGCCGATGACCAACATATCATTTTCGTCAAACTGCCAGTTTGGGCCGTAGGCAACCTCCCAATAGTAGCCGTCCATATCCCGGAAATACCCGCTGTAACCATTCCAGGAGGTCAGCCACCGGGGGCTTTTCACCACTTCGCCGCCCTTCTCCGCCACCAGGGCAAACAGCTCGTCCACCTCTTGCTGGCTTTTCATATTGCAGGCCAGGGTAATGCCGCCAAAGCCCCCGGCACTGAGGGCGGGCGGGTTTTCTTCGTCGATGTCCTCCACCAGCTGTTCCAGCGGGAAAATTTCCAGCTTCGTGCCCTGTGTGTTAAAAAACACAATGGGCGGGCAGTCCTCTTTTTCATCGGTTTTAAACCCTATGCCTTTGTAAAAAGCCAGGGCCTTTGCCATGTCCCGCACGCCCAGGCAAATCAAGTTGATCCGGTTCATGCTTTTCTTTACTCCCACTCGCAAACTTATAGATTGCTCTAAACATTTTTGTTTTGGTAATATGATTTCTATTTGCTCGATTTGATTTCAGTTATCCACTGTATATGGTATTTCTGAATTGCTGTTATCAAAATGTTATCAGGGTTTTGTTATCAACTTAAGCTGGGTTGCTTAGAGATTATACCATCATATTTCCATCATGCCAATCTCTTTCAAGTAGTGGTATGTACCGTCATAATAGTTATGCGGCCTCGTGGGATCGGAATTGCTTCCATGCGGAATAAAAATTATCATACCTTGCCTTGCTCGTGTTAATAAAACACGATAAGCATTTTTTAGATACAGCACGTTTTCCGGCTTATTGATATTCATCCATTTTGAACCTGTAAAGCTGTAGTGTTCAAAATGATCTCTGACAAACCGTAGATTCGCATCCCAGCAAACTATTGTCCAGTCAAGCTCAAGTCCTTGTATGTCAAACTCTGTAGCTGTATCTTCAAGAAAATACGATGAGCGAACATCGTTGGCGTCATTTAAGAACCAAGTTGTGGCATCGATTTTACTTTGTACCCACACCCCATAACCACGGAGCCGCTTTGCCCCTGAGCTTGCGGTGACGCCATAACGTTCAGTTCCTTTTGCCTGCGATTGAATCCACTCTTTAGCCTTGTCTAAGTTCCGGGTAATCAAGATGGGATAATCTTGATGCAGGTTACTATATAGAGTTTTGGCAGTATCACAATCTACGTCAAGGACAGCTTTCACGAATCCAGCCACGTTTTCGCTTCTAAACGAGCGCAACGAAACTGCCAAATGTAATGTTTCCACCACTGTATATTTCAAACCGCCTAATAGCGCATCCATAGAGAGACCACGTGTGTACTCCGTGTCCGTTATCTTATCCGAAACATAAACATCCCAATTTGGAAAGTCATTGCGAAGCGAATTAAACCATTCAATAAGCCCCGCTTCGCCTGTGTTTATCTCCTGTCCGCCTCCAATAAGGCAAATAATCACAGCCCAATCGCTGTGTCTATCCATAATGCTAATAAGAAATTCCGGTTCAGACATGAGAAAGTTAGGCTTGCCCTTTTTCCGTGCCATAAAATCTGATAGCATATCTTCGGTCCAGGCACGTTGAGCTTCGTCAAAAATTGCAACCTTTTCAGTTGGTGCTTCACTTGTCGAAATCGCATCATCTCGAAAATGATGTATTATTTGAATAAAAGCTTTTGCCTTGGTCTTTGCTTCTGATTTTTTTACGCCAAGACGCTCATGCTCATCGCGGGCAAGTGCTTCCTGTAAAACGTCAACAAGTGGTTGATTTCCAGATAAAAACACCGCATGCTCACTCTCATCGAACTTATGACGCTCATTTGCAATATTCAAGCCTGCTAAAGTCTTGCCGGCACCTGGTACACCTGTGATAAAACAAATGGATTTCTTATGCTCGTGTTTGCTTTTTTCAATTATTTCATTGATCGCGGCCGTGGTCTGATTCAAATTTACAGCGCTGGCATCATTTCTCGAAATATCAGTAACATTATGCCCGCGATATAATGCTTGCGCAGCCTCGATAATTGTCGGCGTCGGCGCATAGGGTGAACTCATCCATTCGGATGCATCTAAAGGGATAGCATTATTTATAGATAATATATATCTAATGGCATCGGCAATGTTATCCTGATTGCATTTTATCGTTTCCCAAATGCCAGGCTTCATTTCATGATTGGCAAAAGGATGGACCAGCGCTCTTGTGGCAATTAGCATCGGGACAAGTAAAAGATTATGGCTGGTTTTGTGAAAGTTTTTCAGGTCAAGTGCGTAGTCCGTCACCTGGTCCATGGCATGGCGTGCATACTCACGAGAACCAACCTTGAACTCAAGCAAGAACACAATTCCATCAACAATATACACACCGTCTATCCGATGACCGATGCGTGGGATGGTATACTCGAATACGATATGACCTCTGCCGATTTCAGCGAGAGCTCTTTTGAGTATGCGTATTTCCTCCAGCCAAGCGTTGCGTTGTAAGTCCTCAAGGGAAAATGGGTTATTACGAGTCAATTCGCCAAGGATTGTGTTTTCATGCTGTCGTAAAAAAAGTTGAATATCACTTGAATAGAATGCCCGTTGCATATAATGCCTCATCTCACCATTTATTTAACTTAACAAGCCTTGAAGTGTTGTGATAAAAGCGCTAAAGTCCTCGTGAGAATAAATGTCGTCACATAGATATTTGATGAATTGATCTTCATTTATTCCGTTTGAAAATAAATTTGACTTTAGCACCTTATAAAGATTCTTCCCATTGGTATCGCGCCCCGGAGGAGTCGTCATTTCATAATCGGAAAGGATGTCTTTCAATGATCGCTGTGTAAAGTATTTATCACCCAGAGTCTTAGTAAATATCTTATCCTTATCCTGTATTAGTTTTTTTAACAAATATTTTTCAATGCTCTTAACCGGAATAAATGTTTTAGGCAATGAGTGAAACTGCTGTTTTGCATTCACCTGGCTAATAACATCACCATCATAAATGCTAACTATTTTTTTGCCTACCCCTAATATCTTTCGGCTTGCTATATCATGATGCAATTTAAGCATTTGTGACCAGCCCCCGCTTGGTAACACGCACCATAATTTGCTTTGACACAAATTATTTTCCCTAATAGTTTTTTCTATCAACGCTCTCGCCAATTCATCTTCCGAGAGTATTAGAAAATCGAAACCGTTTGGTATGTAAAGATTTCGTACTGCATAATTTGGATAACATGGATTTACCACTTCAACATCGCCATCGTTGTTTTCTATCATGAAAATGTTATCGGCCGGAATCCTTTGAATAATTTCAGACGAATGTGATGAAAAATATACTGTCATATTGAAATTATCTTTTTCAATCAACCGCTCAAACATTGATATCATTCTATCTACAGCAGCAGGATGGAGAGCAAGCTCAGCCTCATCAATCAAAAAAATAAGTTTTTCGGTCTGAGGTAGCCGATTGCGTATCGTAAGATTGTTTATAAAGTCTATCAAAGAAATTAACATGCTTTCGCCACTGCTCATATTATATTGGCTAAAAAGGTGTCCATTTACTTCAAGAAAATATGGTATCCCCCTAAAGCCTTGCTCCCCTGAAACCGCCTTTGACTTGATTTTCATAAGCGACCGATAGTGGCGCCTATCTCCATGTAATATTTCGCTAAGAGTATCCTTTACAAAATTATCAGCAGGGCGAATGAAATCTTGGACATCTTTTTTCATGAACTCTTCCATTAGATTGTAATCATAAAAACGCGATCCAATAAAAATACTGCCTTCAAAAAAACCACGGTAACGATTATCAACAGATACACGATCACGATAAAACTTTCCTGTGCTCCATTTCCCATTATCTAAAAACCAATGATCAATCACACCATCGACATTGATATCAATAGTCGAATCTGGTGTATAGTCGAAATCTCTTAACGTCCAAATTGAAGAAGACTTTACGATTAGCGATATGAGCAACATTATGGTGCTTTTGCCACATCCATTTTCACCAACTATTGCATAAAGCCCCTTATCAAGAGGCAACTGCATCTCACACGATTTTACATTTTTTATATCCTTTATCTTCAATGACAATTGACTCATCTTACTATCCTTTCTACGTCTTCATATAAAAAATCCATATCTATTCCGTGATTTTTGCAGAAATCATTAAATACTGACTTTGCCATCTTATTCGGATGGGTTTTGCCGTTTTCCCATCGATTGATAGTGGCAAAACTTATTTTCAAGGCATGCGCCATTTCTTCTTGACTCATACCCAATTGTTCGCGCACATGTTTCACGATTGAAGGAAAATCCATAAGCGTCACCTCGTTTTTTATTATAACACATGCCATAGCATATGCATATCATTTTTCGACAATTATCGCTTATCATCGCAAAAACGAAGAGGGTGACTTGCCGATGGCAGCCGCCCTCTTTATCAATCATCTCACATTGTCATGCCTTGTAACCTGTTCCTGCTGATTCCTTCTACCGCTAATTAAATGGGACAGCCCATGCTTCTCAATGATATTTTTATAATGGCCATTCTGCTGACGCAGTTCCCAATTTTCCTGCTTCAATTTCCCATTATCAAGCTGTCCTTTAATGGAGCGATATTCATCAAGCTGTTTTGTTAGAGAAGCAACCGTTTTCGTAAGCTCTGATAACTTCTGCTTCAATCCGGCGATGGTCTTTTCTGCCACCGCCAATGCCTTCTCCAACTTACTCTCACGTTTTACCTGCACCACATATTTTTTCGCTGCTGTGACCAGTGTTTGATAATCCTCTTTTTCCAGCATGACCTTTGAGGAAAGCGGGACATTTTTCACATCAATCTGCTCCACTGCTCTTACATCCAACTGCTGATTCTGGATTTTTGCAATGGATTTCTCCAGAGCCTTGACCTCTTTCGCACGTTCTTCCTTTTTATAATTCATCACACTCAAATGCTCATCATGGGTGCCAAGCTGCTCCCACTCAATATCATTGCGCTCCATGACCTGCGAAAGCTGTTCCTTCTCCGAACGTACCCACTGGCTCCACTCGGTATCACCACGAGCGCCGCCGGCGAATCCCTGTTCAGCAAGCGCCTGTTTGAGCGAAACACGGGTGTCCAGACCACGCTTGCTGCCTGTTGCAAATGGCACAAAATCTATGTGCAGATGCGGGGTGGCTTCATCCATGTGCAAGTGTGCCGAGAACACATGCATATTAGGATTGCGACGCTGGAAGTCTTTCATATATTCATCCAGCACCTTAGCTGCAAGCTGACCATCTTCTGAAACCGCCGCCATATTATCCTTGTTTCCAACTTGCAGGATGACCTCATAGAAAAGTTTCTCCTGTTTTCCTGTGCGGATTTTCTCGTAATAATTATCAATCCGTCGGTCGGCTCGTTTCTGCTTGTCGTTGTAACGCTGGAGCGCATCATCAAAAAGATTGTGGTATACTTGTTTTATCGGCTCGTTGCAGTAAGTAATATTCTGCGAGGAACGCTCAGCATCTATATTTGCAGCCTTGAACTTTCTGCTATTGTGGCTGACGGAACCTTTTCCAAGCATCACGCTGATGGTTCGCTTCATCAATTCTCCTTCCGTTCGATTCCGGCGCGAGCCGGGGTTTTGTTACTTTTGTCAAAAGTAACGCAAAAGCACTTTTGACAGCCTACGGCCATCAAAAGATGCTGTTGCGCTCTCCGAGGGTGAAGGCCAGCTTACGCTGGCAGGGGCTTTGCCCCATGTTCTGCGGAACATTCCCCAGTGCTCATCACCCTTTGAAAAGGGTGGCCGCACGGCTAACCTAAACTTTATCCACTCGCCGTTAGGCAGGAGGAATGGCGTTGCCATCCCTCCGCTGTCGAGTGTTATCCGTGAGCAAAACTCAATGGGTTCGGGTTGTATTGTCCCCGGACAATCTCCACCCGCAGGTATGCCCCATTGACTTTTCCTCCGATCCCGTGTCGGTCGTGACGATGGTGACGATGATTTTGACACCAACGTCACTACCGAAAAGACCGTCACGACCGTCACCATCGTCACGCTTCGGAAAGCAGCGTTAGTGTGATGCGCCGCCCCGCATGGCTACGCTCATTCGCATAACGAACATTGTGCTCATCCATCAATCGCCCAGCATTGACATTGAGCCGCATGGAGAGTGTGTTAGGTTTCATTTCCATTCTCAATAGCTCAACCAGCTCAGTAGCGGTTCCGCTCCATGTTGGCTGATCCTGTTGCACCAGTGCAGCCACAGCTTCAAGTAATGGGTCAGGCGGCGCTTGCCAAAGCTCAGTTTCCGCTTTTTCAAGCTGCCATATCAAGCGGTCAGCATCTCGCCGGAGATGCAACCGCTGGTCTTGCTGGTCACGCCCGGATATATCCAGCGTAGCGGCATCACTGGTGCGCTTTTCTTTCTGGAGCAGGAACGCTCCATCGGCAGCACCCAGCAAACCATTCGTGCCGGAAATCATATCAAACTTGTCCTCCGCCTGTTGCTTTCGCGTGTGGTGCACCAGCAAGAGGCAGATATGGTTTTTATCTGCGAACTGTTTGAGCTTGCCAACGATTTCATAATCATTTGCATAGCTGAATTTATCGCCGCCTGCCTCACGGACTTTTTGCAGGGTATCTATAATAATGAGCTTGGTGTCAGGATGCTCGTTTACGAACCGTTGAAGCTGTTCGTCCAATCCGCTGCCGAGCTGTTTCGCCCAAATCGTGAAATGCAAATTATCCGCACTATCGGTGCCATACATACGAAAGAGGCGCTCCTGCAATCGCTTCTCGGTATCTTCCAACGCGAGATAAAGCACGGTACTCTTTTTCACTTCATAATTCCAGAGCTTAATTCCCATGCTGACATGATAGGCAAGCTGTGCCATGAAGAAGGACTTGCCAACCTTGGGCGCGCCCACGAACAGATATGTTCCAGAGTACAGCAGACCGTCCACGATGGGCGGTCTGCTGTCGTACACATTCTCATAGAGGTCGCTCATAGAAAAAGTACGCATATACCCCGGCGAGTTATATTGCCGCATCTGCCGGGCTACTTCTTCAAAACGAAAGTTATCGTTGATTTCGGCGGAAGCGTCTGCTATACTTTGGTTAGTATTTATTGAAATCGGCTGTCCTTCATCTGCGCCAACAGATGGAATTAGGGCAGTCGCTTTTTCTTCATATGCCATCCACATCCTCCTTCATTCCATCCATAATGGCGGTAATCAGATGGATGGTGTCCAGCAAATCCTCATCCACACCAGCACCAGCCTCGATGCGCTCCAACGCTGCCAGAACTGCCGCAAGCTCATTGCGGAGAGCTTTATATACCCTCGGATTGCCCTGCACCACCACCTCGCGGTCTTGCAGCCGCCGGATGATATAATCCTGCTTGGTGAGCCCTGAGAGCCGCACGGCGGTTTCAAGCTGCTCATCCTCTTCGGGCGAAATACGAAACGCCACAGTCTTGTTGCGCCAGCGGCCTTGTCCATCGTATACTTTTAATGACATATCATTCACCCCTTCGTTGTAGCCTGAAAATCAAGCTGGGTTGCCATTTCCTTTTGTTTCGAGGGGAAAAGATGAGCGTAGCGGTAAGTAATATCTATGCTCTCGTGACCAACACGGTCAGCGATTGCCAGAGCGGAGAAGCCCATATCAATCAAGAGGCTAACGTGGCTGTGACGAATATCATGGATTCTAATACGTTTGACCCCGGTCGCCTTGCTGCCCCTGTCCATTTCGTGGTGCAGATAGTGCTTGCTGATAGGGAAAATGCGGTCATTGGATTTTGCGCCATAGAACATCTTAATGTAGTCCTGCATCTCCTGAGAGAGGAAATCCGGCATCAAGATTTTTCGATTGCTTTTCTTGGTCTTGGGCGTGGTAATGATGTCTTTGCCTTTGAGTCGCTGATACGATTTTGAAATGGAAAGTATACCTCTTTCAAAGTCAAAGTCAGCGGGCGTGAGGGCTAATAACTCCCCTACTCGAATGCCGCACCAATAGAGCACCTGAAAAGCATAGTAGGACATTGGCTTATCCATCATGGCATCAGAGAATTGCTGATACTCGGCTTTCGTCCAGAACAACATCTCCTTCCGTTCCTCTACGCCCATGTTACCAGCCTTTGCTGCCGGATTGAGCCGGAGGTCATAATAGCGCACGGCGTGGTTGAATATTGCACTGAGCTGATTATGGATGGTCTTGAGATAGGTTGCAGAATGAAGGTTGCCTCTGGCATCCTTGATGGTGCGAATCTCATTCTGCCAGTCGATAACATCTTTTGCCGTAATATCGCACAGCGTGCGCTTTGCAAAGTAGGGTAAAATCTTTTTGTCGATGATGCTTTCTTTGGTCAGCCAGGTGTTTTCTTTCAAGCGAGGTTTTATGTCCTTTTTATATAGCTCTACAAAGCTGTCAAAGGGCATTTCCACGTCTGCCTGCTTCTGCTGCAAAAACTCTCGCTCCCAATCAAGGGCATCCTTCCGGGTTGCAAAGCCACGCTTGCACTTCTGCTTGCGTTCTCCCTTCCAGTCGGTATATCGCGCCATGACATACCATGTTTTTGTATCTTCGTTTTTGAAAATTGGCATTTTTCGTACCTCCTCAGTTTTTTGTGGGTGAGCCGTAGAATTTCTCATAAAAGAACCTGCGGTCAATGCGTCCGGCAATGACGATGCAGCCCTTTTGCTTGAGTTCTTCATTCAACTTGCGGATGAGCTTATAGGCGTATGGCTCCGATACATCCAGAGCCTCCGCAACCTCCTTTACCCGCATAAACAGTTTTTCCGCCAAATTATTTCCTCCTATTTTCATTTGTCTTAGACATGCCGCAGATGCCACCCTGCGTCCTGTGGCTGCCCACGCCACAGGTTTCGTGTCGGGGTACTTTCTGAATCGCCTCCCGATTCGCCCGGGCGATACACACCATTACCGTGATGTGCGACGGCTATTCACTAAGCGTATTTGCTTAGCTTGTGATTTCATTATACTAAGCATTATTGTTAAAGTCAAGTGGTTTGCGAAAAAATGTTTAACTTTTTTGTTAAAGTTTTTATTGACTATCCCTAAGCATATATGCTATACTCATTTCAACAGAGTACAGACAGGAGATGGCAATATGGCGATTGGTGAAAGAATCCACTTTCTGCGCAATTTGCGTGGGATGACACAAAAATATCTTGGTCAGGCGGTCGGCTTTCCTGAAAAGACCGCCGATGTACGCATGGCGCAATACGAATCCGGTACACGAACACCGAAAGCTGATTTGACCAAAACCCTTGCTAACATCTTGGAGGTATCTCCTCATGCGCTGGACGTGCCGGACATCGACAGCGATATTGGGCTGATGCACACCTTATTCACCCTTGAAGATTTGCGCGGCCTTCGTGTGACAGAGGTCGATGGCGAGGTCTGCATTAAGCTGGATCAGAGCACTGGCAAAACCTATGACGAGATGTCCCAGATGCTTTTTGCATGGCTTGAGCAGGCTAAGAAGCTTGAAGCCGGGGAAATCACCAAAGAGGAATATGACCAATGGCGGTACAGGTATCCCGAATTTGACACCACGCAGCGGTGGGTCAAGGTTCCATCCCAGGAACTGAGTGATTACCTCGTAGAAGCCCTCAAAGACAAGAAATAAGCACCTTTTCGGAACATAAAAAACGGTCTTGCTGACAGCAAATCAGCAAGACCGTTTTCAATGGATAGGGCAGTGGCAACACAGCGGCAACAGGTAAAACACACCTGCAAACCACCTGCGGCACAGAATAAGTGCCCAAATGCTCCTGTTATCAAACTGTTATCAAAAGGCAAAAAGAAATCCCGGAAAGCCGCTTAAATAGCGAGTTTCCGGGATAGTTTTATCTACTCCCACTCTATCGTGCTGGGCGGTTTCGTCGTACAATCGTATAAAATTCGGTTCACGCCGGACACCTCGTTCACAATACGGGTAGAGATACGCTCCAGCACCTCGTACGGGATGCGCGCCCAGTCGCTTGTCATGGCATCGGTGCTGGTAACCGCGCGGATGCCCACCGCATGGGCATAGGTGCGCTCGTCGCCCATCACGCCCACGCTGCGCAGGTTGGGCAGCACGGTGAAGTACTGCCAAATTTCCTCGTCCAGGTGTGCGGCGGCAATCTCCTGGCGCAAAATGGCGTCGCTCTCGCGCAGGATGAAAAGCTTGTCCTCCCGCACTTCGCCAAGGCAGCGCACCGCAAGCCCCGGGCCCGGGAAAGGCTGCCTTTGCACAATAAACCGCGGAATACCAAGCTGCGTGCCCACCCGGCGCACCTCGTCCTTAAACAGCAGACGCAGCGGCTCCAAAAGCGTGAAACCCAGCTTTTCGGGCAGGCCGCCCACGTTGTGGTGGCTTTTTATCAACGCGGCATCCCCTACCCCGCTCTCAATAATGTCCGGGTAAATAGTGCCCTGCAGCAAAAAGTCCATCTTGCCCAGCTTTTGGGCCTCCTCGGTGAATACCTCTATAAACTCCGCGCCGATGATCTTGCGCTTCTGCTCGGGGTCTGTAACGCCGGCAAGCTTTGCCAAAAAGCGTTCTCCCGCATTCACGCGTATCACGTTCAGCTTGAATTCTTTGGCCAGGGTATCCATCACCTCGTCGCCTTCGTTTTTGCGCATCAGGCCGTGGTCTACAAACACGCAGGTCAGGCGCTCGCCAATGGCCTTGTGGGTAAGCACGGCACAAACGGTGCTGTCCACCCCGCCGGAAAGGGCACACAGCACCCGCCCTTCGCCCACAGTTTTTTGGATGTCCTCGATGGTGGCCTGCACAAAGCTGGCGGTAGTCCAGTCTCCGGTGCAGCCGCACACCTCGTACAAAAATACGCGCAAAAAGGCCCGGCCAAAGGGCGTGTGCTCCACCTCGGGGTGGAACTGCACGGCATACAGCTTGCGCGCCGCATCCTCTATGGCCGCATAGGGGCACAGCTCGCTGGTGGCGGTGGTGGCAAAGCCCGCCGGCGGCTGCACAATCTGGTCGTTGTGGCTCATCCAGGAAACGTCGCTGTCCACCACCTGCTGGATGAGCCCGCCCGTGGCCTGTATCGGGATTTTGCCAAACTCCTGGCGCTGTTGCCGCTCCACCTTGCCGCCCAGGGCCTGGGCCATCAGCTGGGCGCCGTAGCAAATGCCCAAAATGGGGATGCCCATGTCATACACGGCCGCATCAATGTCGGGCGCGCTTGGCTGGTACACGCTGGCCGGCCCCCCGGTGAAGATGATGCCCACAGGCTTTTTCTCGCGAATGGCCTTTATGGCGTCCTTGTAGGGCACCACCTCGCAGTATACGTTGTTTTCCCGCACCCGGCGGGCAATCAGCTGGTTATATTGGCCGCCAAAATCCACAATGATGATGGTTTGATGTGACAAATGGGTTCCTCCTCTGTTTGTGCGTTGGATGTATATCCTTTATTTTACAATAAATGCCTATGCAAAGAAAGGGCTTTTTGCTATTCTATGGGCTGGGCAACTGTTCCCATATAAAAAAGAAAGCCCCGCGGGGCTTTCTTTTTTATATGTTCAAACTTACTCGTTGATCTTGATGACAACGCCGGAGCCAACGGTGCGCCCACCCTCGCGGATGGCGAAACGCAGGCCTTCCTCGATGGCGATGGGGGTGATGAGCTCCACGTTCATCTCGATGTTGTCGCCGGGCATAACCATCTCAACGCCCTCGGGCAGGGAGATGACGCCGGTCACATCGGTGGTGCGGAAGTAGAACTGGGGGCGGTAGTTGTTAAAAAACGCGGTGTGGCGGCCGCCCTCGTCTTTTTTTAGCACATACACCTGGCCCTGAAACTTGGTGTGGGGCTTGATGCTGCCGGGTTTTGCCAGCACCTGGCCACGTTCAATCTCGTCACGGGCAACGCCACGCAGCAAAGCGCCCACGTTGTCGCCGGCACGGGCGTCGTCCAGGGTTTTGCGGAACATCTCAAGGCCGGTAACCGTAGTTTTGCGGCTCTCGTCGTTCAGGCCCACAAGCTCCACTTCCTCGCCCACCTTAACGGTGCCACGCTCCACACGGCCGGTGGCAACGGTGCCGCGGCCGGTAATGGTCATGGTGTCCTCAACAGGCATCAGGAAGGGCAGGTCCTCTTTGCGCTCGGGGGTGGGGATAAACTCATCCACCGCGTTCATCAGGGCCAGAATGCTCTGATACTCGGGAGCGTCCTGCTCTTTCGAGTCGCTCTCCAGTGCCTGCAAGGCGCTGCCCTGGATGATGGGGGTGTCGTCGCCCGGGAAATCGTACATGGAAAGCAAATCGCGAATTTCCATCTCCACCAGCTCCAGCAGCTCGGGGTCGTCCACCTGGTCCACTTTGTTCATGTACACAACAATGTAGGGCACGCCCACCTGGCGCGCCAGCACGATGTGCTCACGGGTTTGGGGCATGGGGCCGTCGGCCGCGCTAACCACCAGAATGGCACCGTCCATCTGCGCCGCGCCGGTGATCATGTTCTTCACATAGTCGGCGTGGCCGGGGCAGTCCACATGGGCGTAGTGGCGGTTCTCGGTCTCATATTCCACATGGGATGTATTGATGGTAATGCCGCGCTCCCGCTCTTCGGGGGCTTTGTCTATCATGTCATAGCTTTCAAATTGGGCCTGGCCCTTGAAAGACAACACCTTGGTAATGGCAGCGGTGAGGGTGGTTTTGCCGTGGTCAACATGGCCGATGGTGCCGATGTTGATATGGGGTTTGGTGCGTTCAAATTTCGCTTTTCCCATGGATCTATTGTCCTCCTTCAATTGTCGAAATCAGCATGTATTGTCATTCTACTAAAAAGCGCTTGAAAAATCAAGCAATTTTACACAACTTGCCCCCCGTGGGGCAAAGGGTTGCAACAGGGGTGGAACAGCCGGCCTTGGGCCGCTAGGTTTTGGCGTGGCCATGCACGATATTTTCGGCCACGTTCTTGGGCACCTGGGCGTAATGGCTGGGCTCCATGCTGTACTGGCCGCGGCCCTGGGTTTTGCTGCGCAAATCCGTCGCATAGCCAAACATGCCCGAGAGGGGCACCAGTGCGTTCACCTGGGTGCCGCTGCCGATGGACTCCATGCCCTGAATCTGCCCGCGGCGGGCGTTCAAATCGCCAATCACGTCGCCGGTATACTCCTCCGGCACCGTCACGGCAATCTTCATAATGGGCTCCAGGATGATGGGGTCGGCCTTGCGCATGGCGTCCTTAAATGCCATACTGCCGGCAATTTTAAACGCCATCTCGGAGGAGTCCACCTCGTGGAAGCTGCCGTCGTACAAGGTTACCTTCACGTCCACCACCGGGTAGCCGGCCAAAACACCGGCCTGCATGGCACCCTTGATGCCTGCGTCCACCGCAGGGATGTACTCCTTGGGGATGGTGCCCTGGGTGATGGCGTTGACAAACTCGTACCCGGCGCCGGCCTCGTTCGGCTCCATGCGAATTTTGACATGGCCGTACTGGCCCTTGCCGCCGGACTGACGGGCGTACTTCGTGTCCTGCTGTGCCTCGCTGCGGATGGTCTCGCGGTAGGCCACCTGAGGTGCGCCCACGTTGGCTTCCACCTTGAACTCGCGCAACAGGCGGTCCACGATGATCTCGAGGTGTAACTCGCCCATGCCGGCAATGATGGTTTGCCCCGTCTCCTCGTCCGTATAGGTTTTGAAGGTGGGGTCTTCCTCGGCCAGCTTGGAAAGGGCGATGCCCATTTTCTCTTGGCCGGCCTTGGTCTTGGGCTCAATGGCCACACGGATGACCGGCTCGGGGAAGTCCATGCTTTCCAGGATGATGGGATGGCGCTCGTCGCACAGGGTATCGCCTGTGGTGGTGTTTTTCAGCCCCACCGCGGCGGCAATATCGCCGGCGTAGCACTCGGTCAAATCCTGGCGGGAGTTGGCGTGCATCTGCAAAATGCGGCCCATGCGCTCGCTATGGTCCTTCACGCTGTTGTACACGCCGCTGCCGCTTTTGGCAATGCCGGAATACACGCGGAAGTAGCACAGCTTGCCCACAAAGGGGTCTGTGGCAATTTTGAAGGCCAGGGCCGCGAAGGGGGCGTCGTCCGCCGAGGGGCGGCTCTCCTCTTCGTCGGTTTTGGGGTTGATGCCGCGGATGTCTTCCACATCGGTGGGGGCGGGCATGTAGTCCACAATTGCGTCCAGTAACAGCTGCACGCCCTTGTTCTTGTAGGACGTGCCGCACACCACCGGTACAATGGTGTTCTCAATGGTCTCTTTGCGGATGGCGGCCTTCAGTTCCGCCTTGGAAATCTCCTCGTCGGACAAAAACTTCTCCATCAGCCCCTCGTCGTAGGTGGCAACGGCCTCCACCATCTCGTCGTGGTACTTTTGGGCCAGTTCCTTCATGTCCTCGGGAATTTCCTCCACGCGGATGTCCTTGCCCAGGTCATCGTAGTAGACGATGGCCTGCATGTCTACCAAATCGATGATGCCGCGGAAGTTCTCCTCGGCGCCAATGGGCAACTGGATGGGCACCGGGGTGCATTTCAGCCGGTCCACCATCATGTCGATGACATGGTAAAAATCGGCGCCCATGATGTCCATCTTGTTGACATACACCATGCGGGGCACATTGTACTTGTCGGCCTGGCGCCACACGGTCTCGCTCTGGGGCTCCACGCCGCCTTTGGCGGCCAGCACGGTAACGCTACCGTCCAAAACGCGCAGGCTGCGCTCCACTTCCACGGTGAAGTCCACATGGCCGGGGGTGTCGATAATATTGATGCGATGACGGTTTTTCTTGGCCGCAGCCGGGTCGTCGGCATAATCGGAATGGTACCAATAGCAGGTGGTGGCAGCACTGGTAATCGTGATGCCGCGCTCTTGCTCTTGCTCCATCCAGTCCATGGTGGCGGCGCCGTCGTGCACCTCACCCAGCTTGTGGTTAATGCCCGTATAGAACAAAATCCGCTCGGTGGTGGTGGTTTTGCCGGCGTCTATGTGCGCCATGATACCGATGTTTCTCGTCATCTGCAGAGAAACGTCTCTTGGCATAAGTTCTCCTTTAATCATGCTTGTGCCCGCGCCGGGGTGTGCCGCAGCGCGGGCAGGGCAAGCCGCCTATGGTGGGCCTGCCGGGGTTTTTTGCTTGGCGGGAATGGCCGCCTTAGTACCTGTAGTGGGCAAAGGCACGGTTGGCGTCGGCCATCTTGTGGGTATCCTCGCGGCGCTTCACGGCGGCGCCGGTGTTGTTGGCCGCATCCATAATCTCGGCCGCCAGCCGCTCGCGCATCGTGCGCTCGCCGCGGCTTCTGGAAAAACTGGTAAGCCAGCGCAGGCCCAGGGTAACGCGGCGCTCGGGGCGCACCTCCAGCGGCACCTGGTAGGTGCTGCCGCCCACGCGGCGGGCCTTTACTTCTAAGCTGGGCATGATGTTCTCCAGTGCTTTTTCGAACATCTCCAGCGGGTCGTTGCCGGTTTTTTCGCGCACAATATCAAAGGCATCGTACACAATACGCTGGGCAACGCCCTTTTTGCCGTCATACATGACGTTGTTGATCAGGCGAGTAACCATTTGGGAGTTGTACACAGGGTCTGCCAGAGGCACCCGTTTTGGAACATTCCCTCTTCTTGGCATCGCTCTTCCCTCCTTCATTAGGAAATGAAATCATCGGTACTCGGGGGTAACAAGGCTGTGTCCGTCACCCGCTGCGGCGGCTTTGCCGCCTACGGCTCACGCGGCTGTTGGCCGTGTTCGCCGTGCATCGGGCGTCAGGTGTTTGCTTCGCAAGCCACCTGCCGGCACAAAGTGCCCCCGTCTTGCCGCAGAAAGGGAACATCTATATGCATCCCTTTATCGGGCAAAAATCTGCTTTTTATCAGGTCTTTTTGGGGCGCTTGGCGCCATACTTGCTGCGCGCCTGGCCACGGCCGGCAACACCCTGGGTGTCCAGCGTGCCACGGATGATGTGGTAGCGCACGCCCGGCAGGTCCTTCACACGGCCGCCACGAATCAGCACCACGCTGTGCTCTTGCAGGTTGTGGCCAACACCGGGGATGTAGCTAGAAACCTCGATGTTGTTACTCAGCCGTACACGGGCCACCTTGCGCAAAGCCGAGTTGGGCTTTTTGGGTGTCATGGTGCGCACTGCGGTGCAAACGCCACGCTTTTGGGGGCTGTTTTGGTTGGTGTACTGCTTTTTTTGGCTGTTGTAGTTCTTCCCCAGGGCGGGTGCGGTGCTTTTCCGCTCGCTCACCTCGCGGCCTTTGCGTACCAGTTGGTTGAATGTGGGCATGGTTTTCCTCCTTCCATAAAGCGCTCTTTGCGGGGGCATGCGCCCCGGCTTGTATCGTAAAGCCGGAAGCCCGGCCCAATACCTTTTTCATGGTGTTTTTGCCTCGCGGCCGCATAAAAAAAGCCGCACAAAAACACCTGCCCATATTTGGGCAGCAGGATAATTGTACAGGGTTTACCTTATGTTGTCAATGTTTTTTTCAGGCGTGGCGGTGGGTGCGCCCAAGCCGCAGAGGGGCCACAGGCCCCAAGCAGCAGGGCGCGCCCACAAGGCCGGCAGTTGGCTTTGCGCAAAGCGCGCCCTGTTATACGGCCGGTGCCCTGCCCACGGCAATCCTGTCCAGGCCGGCAAGGTCCTTATGTATCTCCACGTCCCCATAGCCGTTTTGCACTAAGATGTCCCGCACTGCGGGGCCCTGGGCGGCGCCAATCTCGAACACAAGGTATCCGCCGGGCTTTAGCTTGCCCATATAATCCCGGGCAATTCCCCTGTAAAACAGCAGGCCGTCCTCCCCTGCCGGGGGCACCAGGGCCTCTTTCGGCTCGTGGTATAGTTCGGGCGCAAGGCGCGCATACTCTGCCGGGGTAACATAGGGCGGGTTCGAGATAAGCAAATCTAAGCTGCGTGCCGCCAGCTCTTTATAATAGGTAAGGGCATCCGCCTGCACGGCGCGCGGGGCACCGGCGCCGGGGTTTGCCGCGGCAAAGGCCGCGATGTTTTTGCCAAGCCAGGCAAAGGCGTCCTCGTGCAGCTCCACCGCCGCCACGCGGGCTGCGGGCAAAAGGCTTTGCAGCCCCAGGGCCAAGGCGCCGCTGCCTGCACACAGGTCTAAAATGGCAAGGCCCTGGCCCGCCGCGGGCCCTTTGGGGGCAGCGTTTTGCTGCACGCAGGCACCTTGCGGTTCGTCTGGCTGGCCGCTATTGCGCGGGGCCCCGCCGCAAAGCGCCGCGGCGTACAGGCATACCTCTTCGGTCTCGCTGCGGGGCACCAGCACGCCGGGCCCCACCATAATCTCCAGCCCCAAAAAGGGCCAGGCGCCTACAATATACTGCAGCGGGGCACGCGCCGCACGCTTTTGCGCCGCCTGCCACACCCGCTGCCAGGCATCGGGCGCAAGGGACCCCTGCGCAAAACGGGAGGCCCCCGCAAAATGCTGCAGCAGCACCTGCGCTTCGAAGCCGGCGTTTTCAACGCCGGCTTCACCAAGCAGTGCTTTTACGCTGTTGTACGCCTCGCGGATATCCATACCGTCCTCTTGTGTGCGTGCGCCGGGGTTTGGCCCTAGCCTACCGGCCCCGGCAAGGGGGCCTCCTCGGCCTCGGCGGCGGGCGGCAACACCGGGCTTACCGCCGCAATGGCCACCTCTATCATATCGTCCTCCGGTTCGTTGGTGGTAAGGCGCTGTATCCACATGCCGGGGGCGCTTAAAATGCGGGTGAACCAGTTGTCGTACCGGCCGGCCAGCCGCAACACCTCGTAGCTTACGGCCATCACCACCGGCAACATGGCCAGCTTCAGCACCATGCGCAGCAGCGCGCCGCCCGCGCCCGCCGGCCAGGGCAAAGCGCTGTTCAAAAAGATGGAGATGATGAGCACGATGAAGATGAAGCTGGTGCCGCAGCGCGGATGAAAGCGGCTGTGGGTGCGGATATTCTCCACGGTCAGCTCGTCCCCGGCCTCGTAGCAGTAGATGGTCTTATGCTCGGCCCCGTGGTAGCTGAACACCCGGTGGATGTCCTTCATGCGGCGCACCAGCACCAGGTACAAAACAAAGATGAGGATTTTCACTACGCCCTCCAGCACGGGCTTTGCCGCGCCCAGGGGCACAAAATTGTCCACAAGGCTAACGGCGCCCGTGGGCAAAAACATAAACAGGCCCAAAGCCAGCACGATGCCCAGCACACTGGCAAGGGCCATCACCACCTTGGTGCCGGCATCGCCAAACTTTTTCTCCACCCAGGCGTCGAACTTGCCCGGCTCCTCTTCCTCATACTCCTCCCCCATGGCCAGCTCTGCGCTGCGCATCAGGGTCTTGTAGCCCATCACAAGGCTGTCTACAAAATTGAACACCCCGCGGATGAAGGGCCATTTGGCCCAGGGGCGCATCACGGTGTCGTGGGTCTCGGCCACCACTTTACCGTCTGGCGTGCGCACTGCCAGGCACCACTTGGCGGGCCCGCGCATCATGATGCCCTCCAAAACGGCCTGGCCCCCCACCGAGGTTTTAACGTTGCTGCGTTTTGCCGGTTTCAAATATCTCTGTCTCCTTCGTTGTGCGTTTCTGCGGGCGTATCATCTGGTGCGTCCTGGCCGGGGGCCGGGGGCGGCAGGCCTTCGGGCGGGCACTGCCCATGCAGGGGGAAACACAGGGTTACAATGGTGCCGCGCTGTACTTCGCTTTCAATCTCCAGCGTGCCCGCGTGCTGGTGCATAATCTCATCCACCACCGCAAGCCCGATGCCGCTGCCCCGCACGGCGCCCGTGCCCTTGTAGAATTTCACCTTTACGTTTTCCAAATCCTCCGGCGAGATACCCTGCCCTTCGTCCTCTACCTGCACGATGGCCACCCCGTCCCCACAGTGGATGCGAACTTCGATTTGCCCGCCGGGGAAAGAGTATTTCACCGCGTTGTCCAGCACGTTCACCATCACTTGGCGCACGCGGTTTTTGTCCGCCATCACGGGCACGGGCCACTCGGGAATATCATACAGCAGCGCCACGCCCCGCGCGGCGGCCTGCTGGCCGGCCAGCAACACGGCGTTCTCCACCTCGGCGGCCAAATCCAGCAACTCCACCGAGAGGGTCATCCCGCTTTGCATGCGGGAAAAGTCCAGCAGTTCCTCCACCATGTCGTACAGGCGGTCGGCCTCGCCAGAGATAATCTCCAGCCCGCGGCGGAAGTTGGGGTCTTCGGGGTCTCCCAAAGCGCCCACGGTCTCCGTCCACCCTTTTATAGAGGTAAGCGGGGTGCGCAGCTCGTGGCTTACCGAGGAGATAAAGTCGTTCTTCATCTTCTCGCTTTTGGAGAGTTCCTCCGCCATGTGGTTGATGGTTTGGCACAGCCGGCCAATCTCGTCTGTGGTGTTTGTGGCAATGCGCGTATCAAAGTCTCCCTGGGCTATCTTCACGGCGCTGCTTTCCACTTTCTGCAGTGGATATACGATAGAACGTATAAAATATACGCCCGAAACCACGCTGGCCAAAATGATGGCCAACACCAGCACCACGCTGGCCACCACAATGTTCAAAATGGTGCGGTCCACCAGTGTAAGGCTTGTCACCAGCCGCAGCGCCTCTATACCGCGGGCGGCGTAGGGCGTGATGCGTACGGTTACGGCCATCACCTTTTCCCCGGTCTCGGTGGTGCCGATGAACTGCCCGGTGCCCGCAGCGCCGGGGCGCAGCGCGTTGGCAATGTCCTCTTGCGGCTGGCGGTAAGCGGGCACCACACCCGAGGAGGTGGCCTCGATCTCGCCGTCTATGTTCACCAGCATCAGCTCGAACTGGGTTTTCGCGTCAAACTCTTCCACGGTGCGTATCAGGCGTTTGTATCGGTCGTCGGTAGAGGTACCGCCGGTTTGGGAAAGCTGGCCCTCCAGCTCCAAAAACTTGTTGCCTATGGCCTGGGAAACGTCCTTGTAATAGCCGGAGATGGTGAAATACAAAAACACCCCTTCCGCCACCAGCACCAGTGCTAGTGTGAAGAAAAGGCTGCCGCGCACCCACCGTTTTGTTATGGAAGATTTCACAGCTTACCCTCTTGCCATGTTACCGCGCAGATGTGCCCAATGTGTGACGAAGGGCACGGAAAGGCGGCCCCGGCCACGCCGCGCCACAAGCCAAATTTTGCCCTGCGGGCGCCCTTACCCACGCCTCGCGCGCTCAGCCGCGCGCTGCTACGGCTCACGCTTCGCATGCCTGCTCGCATTCACCGGGCGTGGGAAAATTTGTTTGCGCCAAGGCTCCATCCAAATTGTTCGCTTTGCTCTGCAAGCCAAATTTTGCCCTGCGGGCCCTTCCCGCTGCGGTCGCTTCGCTCCCATGCCTCACGCGCCTTGAGGCCGTTCGGCATGCATCAGGCTCGGTAGTTTTGCTTTGCAAAGCCTGCCTCGGGGCTTCGCCCCCTACGCATTCCACCGGTAGCCATAGCCCCACACCGTGAGGATGTGCTTGGGGTTGCTGGGTTCGTCCTCTATCTTCATGCGCAGGCGGCGGATGTTCACGTCCACGATCTTCACATCGCCGTAGTAATTTTCGCCCCACACGCCTTCCAAAATCTTTTCGCGCACCAGCGCCGTGCCACTGTTGCGGAAGAACAGCTCCATAATTTGGAACTCCACCTGGGTAAGGTCTATGGGCTGGCCGCTTTTCAGCATCATGCGGCTTTTTTGGTCCAGCACAAAAATGCCGCTGGCCAGGCGGCCGTCCTCCTCGCTGCCGGGCTGCGTGCGGCCCACGCGCCGGCACAGGGCATCTATGCGGGCCTTTAGCTCCGTAATGGAGAAGGGCTTGGTCATATAGTCGTCGGCGCCGATGGACAGCGCCCGCACTTTGTCGGCCTCCAGGGTTTTGGCGCTCAGCATCACAATGCCCACCACGGGCGAGGCCGCGCGGATGTTTTCGCACAGGGTGAAGCCGTTCATCCCCGGCAGCATGATGTCCAGTATGGCGCAGCTGAAACTTTCGGGCGCGGCGCTGAACAGCTCCAGCGCCTCCTCGGCGCTGGCCGCCTGCACCACCTCGTACTCCGCCATCTCCAAATTCAGAACAATCAACTCCCGAATGGAGCTCTCGTCTTCTACCACCAATATCTTTTTCATACGTTTCCCTCGTTTTAAGCGCGGCTTACTGCAACAGCAGCATGTCTATCGTCTCCCGTGCCTCGGCGCTTACCATGGTGTGGGTGCGCAGGTAGGTGCTGATGGTACCGGGCACCAGCCTGTACCCGAAAGGCTCGGGGTCGCTTTGCTCCAACACATGCAGGCTTAGCAGGGTGGCACCGCTCAGGCGGTTTTGCAGCACCCACTCGCCCGCGTTTTCGCCGTCCAGTATCCGCACGGCATTGCGCCATTCGTCGGGCAGGCGTATGTATACGGCACGGTCACTGTCCAAAAGGCCATACTGCCGGTAAACGGCCCCTTCTTCGGGGTCGGTAAAATCCATCCACTCCACATATTCTAACCGCTTGTCACCGCGGATAGTCTCGATGGCGTTCTCCCCCATTCGCAGGGGAATCTCCACAACGCCGTCGCCGTCGATATCGCGGGAGAGCAAAAGCGGGTTTTGCCGGGCCGTGCTGGCACGCATGGTGCCCAAATCGTCTATGGTGTAAAACCGGGCGCCGGAATAGTAGACAAACTGGGTGAACAGCGCGCTGGTATCGCTGCTGGTGCCGTCCACCACCAAAAGGCGCTCTCCCGCATGGGTTTGGCCGGCCACAAGGCCGGTGCACTGGGTGAAGTTCGAGTCCAGGGCCACGGGCGCAAGCTCCCCCGCGAAGGCGCCGTCCACCACGGGGATGTACAGCAACTGCAGGTTTTGGTCCTCGCGCGAGACTACCGCAAGTTCCTGTTTGCCGCTGCCGGTAAAATCACCAATTTCGTAGCGGGAGTATTCCAGGCGGTGTTGCTCGGCTAGGGTGGCGTTTTGGTAGGTGTACAGCCCCAGGGTTTTGGCGTTGAAGTTGGCGGTGGCATACCCTATGATAAGCTGCATGCCCTCGCCGCCCAAAAGGTCGGCCACCTCCAGGCTGGCAACGTCGGTGGAAAGGCCCTGCACGTCCTGCGTTACCTGCCAGGCACCGTTTTGCTGTTCCAGCACGGCCACATACACGCTGGTGCCCTTTTCGGCCGGGGCGCCGGGCACGTCTGCCATGCTGTACAGCAGCACCGCTTCTTCCAGGCCGTTTCCGTCCAGGTCTGCCAGCAGCAAAAAGCTGCGCCAGTCCCCCTCTTTGGGGAACTTGTATTTGGGCTCCACCCCGCCAAGGTAGGCCACCAAAGCCTTGCGAATCTCGTCCTGCGCTTGGTCCAGCGCAGGGGCCCGCAGCAAGTCGTTCACCCCCTGGAAGGTGATGGGCGAGCAGCCGGCCAACAAAAGCAGCACGCAGGCCACAACGGCCCAGCGCATCAGGCGCTTTGCCAATGCGGCGCCCCCTTCCCGGCAGGGCCGAAGGGCCACACTGTGCCCTTTTGGCCCCGTTTTCTTTTGCATCATTCTACCATTTCCCCCCTGAAATAGCAAATGGCGGCGGGCGCCTTCCCCCTTTACACCGGCGCGGCAAAAGAGGTATAATGGCGGCAAGTTTGCCAGCCAAACCCTTTGGAGGAACGATGACGGATGTGTTGATTATAGGCGCGGGGCCCGCCGGGCTTACGGCCGCCATTTACGCGGCACGGGCGGGCGTTGCCGCCACGGTATTTGAAAAAAACATCTACGGGGGGCAAATTTCCCTTACCAGCGCGGTGGACAACTACCCTGCTTTGCCCGGGGTGCCCGGGGTGCAGTTTGCCAACGATTTATACGACCACGCCCTGGCCCAGGGGGCCGAGGTGTTGTTTGACGAGGTGGAGGCCGCGCAGCTAGCCGGGCCCATAAAAACCGTTACCGCCGGCGGCACTGTGTACGAGGGCCGTACCATTATTATAGCGGGCGGTGCCGCACCGCGCCGCCTGGGCTGCACGGGCGAGACAGAGTATACCGGGCGCGGGGTGTCTTACTGTGCCACCTGCGACGCCGCCTTTTACCGGGGCAAAACCGTGGCCATTGTTGGCGGCGGGGACACCGCTTTGGGCGACGCACTGTTTTTGGCCAACCACTGCCAAAAGGTGTACCTTGTACACCGCCGCACGGCCTTCCGCGGGCAGGTGGTGCTGCAAAACGCTGTACACGCCCGCGCCAATATTGAGATCATCACCCCGGCCACCGTGGCCGCCATAGAAGGCGGCACCGCGGTGGAGCAAGTGGTGCTGGACACACCGGACGGCCAGCGCCGCCTTGCCGTAGATGGCCTGTTTGTAGCGGTGGGCCAAACCGCCGAGACCGCCCTGTACCAAAACCTGCTGCCCCTGGACGAAAACGGCTATATCCTGGCCGGCGAGGACTGCGCCACCCCCCTGCCCGGGGTTTTTGTGGCGGGGGACCTGCGCAAAAAACCCCTGCGGCAAATTGTTACAGCCGCCGCCGACGGCGCCGTGGCCGCCGTGGCCGCCGCCGAATACTGCAACGCCCAAAGCGACGCTTCGCGCGGCGCGTAAGGCGGGGCCACCCTTGCGGGCCGCTTGCCTTTGTAAGCCCCCCCTGCCGCGGCGCTGCCAAAGCCGGCGGCGTTTTTCCTGCCCTTTTCCACAAATCATCCTTTGGGAGGATCTCCCCTTATGGGTCTTTTCACCCCCCTGGCCGCGCTGCTGTGCATTGTGGCCACGGTTCTTCTGGTTGTACGCCTGGTAAACATCCTGCTGCTTATGCGCCGGCGGCAGTTGCCCTTCAAGCAGGCCTTTTCCCTGGCCCTGCGCCAAAGCGACGCAAAACCGGCCCTGGTGGCGGTGTGGGCCGTGGTGGTGCTGGCCAGCCTTTTGGTGGTGCTGTTCACCAGCGGCAACATCCGCCACATGTTGGGCAGCCGGGCGCTTGCCCACCTGCCGGTGGGGCGCTACGCCTATCTTGTAGAGGTGTGGGACCGCGCGGCCGACGCCTATACCATCTACCCGGCGCAGATAGACGTTTCCCCCACCGCGGCAGACCCCAACCTGAAAACCTGGGAGGGCACCGCCGTGAGCGAAGATGGCCGCAGCTACCTGCTGGCCGGCATATACCGAGGCCCGGGCGATGTTGTGGAATTTGCGCGTCTGCCCCAAATTTCCCCAAACGGCACCCTGTTTGTGCCCATAGACGACACCACCGCCGGGGTGCGCCTGCTGGATGAAGTTGCCACCTGGCCCGGCTTTGCCCCCGTTTTCAGGCGCACCTTTTTTTATTGGCTGGACCTTCTTTTGCCTGTGCCGGTGCTGGTATACCTGGCCTGGCTGGTGCTGCTTTTGCGCAGGCGCATTGCTTGGGGCCGCACCGGCCGGTAGATGCGGCCGCCGCGTTGTCACCCTTTTTTATACGCACATAGCCAAAGGCCCCGGGCTGCCGCCCGAGGCCTTGTTGTTTTTCTTTTGCCGCACCGCTTACAAAGCGCACATGATGAGCGAGGCGTTGTTGGTGCGGTTGTGCACCCGGCCCGCCGGGCCCAGGGTGGGGGCAATCTCGTAAAAAACATAGCCGCTGCACAGGGCAAGGCCCGCGGGCAACTGCGCCCGCAGCAGCTTGTCCTCCAAGTTTTCCGCGCCCGTCATGGCGTAGTAGCGTGCAATACAGGGCAGGCTCATCAGCAGGCTGAACTCATACCCCTCGGCCTGCTTTTTGCGCATGGCGTCCAGCAAGATGGCCAGGCAGCGTTCGGCGCTCTCCACCACATCGCTTTTCTGTATCAGCCCCATGCTGATGCGCGTGCCCACCGGCAGCGGGCTGGAAAATGCGGCGCTGCCCTGCTGCACATCGGTGTAGCTGATGCAGCGGATCTCGGGCACGCCGTCCTCTGTTTGGGCGGCGCGGCGCAGCTGTACCGGCAACGGGCCATACTGCACCAGGGCGTCCACCCCATTTATACGGTCCTCGGGGGCAATGCCCAAACTGCGCATATAGTCGCAAAAGCTCATGTCGTCCACCCGCAGCACCAAGTTGCCGTCAGTCTCGCTTACCGCGGGGGCATAGGCTGCCATCTCGGAAACCTGGGCCCCCATGGCAAACACCGGGCAGATATCCCCCCCAAGCGCCAGCAGCACCATCCTGTCGGCATAGGCGTGGCCCTCGGCAAACACGGCGGCGCTGGTGGTTTCCAAATCGTCGGTGGTTACGCCGCCAAACACCGGCACATCCCCGGCCAGGCGGAACAACTGCTGCACAAACGCATCGGCTGAAAACCCGGGCGCCAGGGGCAAAAGCGGCACCAAAAGCCGCGCCGGGCCACCCAGCTGGGCCAGGCAGTGGGTATACACCTCTTGCACCTGGGCGGCGGCCGCCTGCTGCTGCAAAGGCGGAGATACCGCCACGGCCACCTGCAGGCCTTCCTTTTGCAATATCGTCAATGTGGCGCTTATTTCCCCCGGGCTTTCCTGCAGGGGCAACAGCGCTGTGGTGCCCCCCACCAGGGGAATACCCAGCCGCGCATCCAGCGCCTGTATAATGGCCTCGCCGTTTAGCTGGGAATCGCACATCAAAATACCCACCGCCCCTTTCAGGGCTGCGGGCGCAAGGTGCGCGCAAAGGTCCTCCACAACAGTAGTGCTGCTGGTAAAATTGCGCGATTGATTTGTGATTCCCGCCATGCGCCACCCCTTCTCTGCAAGGCCCCCATATGGCACGTCTGTGCCTGCCGCGGCGGCCTTGGCGTCAAGTTTTACAAATAGTATAACCGGGATGGGTAAAAAAGGGAAGAAAATGTGTGCCGCCCCGGAAAATTTATGCAGGGCGGCCCGTTGCGCCCTACAATACGGTAAGGCTGGTTTGCCCCGCCTTGTACTGTAAAAACACCTGCCGTCCGTCAGAATTTTGTGCCACAAGGCCATATAGCTCCAAAATGGGGTACTCAATCTCGTTCAGCACGGTGGTGTAGCCTGCCAGCTTGATGCGCCGGGCGTAGGCCACGGTTTGGCGGTAGCCTAGCTCTTCGATGGTGAATTCAGCAAAGCCGTCTTGCCGTTTGGGGCCTTGCACCCGGCCGGCCGGCGGCGCGGGCAGGCCCAGGGCCACCAGTTCCTCCCGGGCTTTGTTCTGCACGGGGCCGGGGGGCTGCCCGCTTTCGGGCAGCGTCATCGGGCTTGCCCCCATCACTCCGCCAACATCGTAACCGCCTTCAAAGGGGTGCGCCGCCTGCAGGGGCGGCACACCTGCCAGCCACAGCAGGGCACTGCCATCCGGCAGCAAGGCCACCTGCAGCACCGGGGCAAATGTGCTTTGCCCCGCGGGCAGTGCCGTGGCAGAGGCAGACGCCGAAGCGGCGCTTGCTGCAATGGGCGAGGCGGCAGGCACAACACCGGGCCAAGGCAGGGCGGGCCAGTTCTCCTCCAACACGGGTGGGGCTGCCCACTGCTGTGTTTCCTCTTCCCCGTCGGCCATGTCTTCCCCGCTTTGCGCAGGTGCGGTGGACGAAGCGCCGCCGGGGGCTTGCGCCTGGGCATTTGTATCTTCGCCCTCGGTGCCCGTGCCATCCACATCCTCGTCATCTTGCCCGGCCTGATGGGACAGCGCCGCCGCATAGATGCCCGCCACCAGCTGGAAAAAGGCGTCGTTGCCATAGGCCCCTTCCCCCTGGGCCCACCGCACCTGCAAGGGCACGCTGGCACCCAGCACCTGCGCCGGTGCTTCTTCCAGCACCAGAGCCCGGCCAAAATCGTCTATCTCCTGCGCGCCGCCCACAAGGCCCTCCTCGCCATAGGGCCGGGCCAGCAGGGCGGCTGCGGCATCGTCCCACAGTGTGGCTGCGTCCACCAGCACCCGGGGCTGCGTGTCTTCCCGTACCTCCAGCTCTATCGCGGCAGACAGCATCCACCCCTGAAAAGGCGCCGGGCCCTCACCGGGCAGTTCCAGCACACTTGTCCTAAAGCTTGGTTCTGCTTCCACCCCCAGCATCAGGCTGCCGCTGTATACCCCGGCCGGGCCCTCGCCGCCCAGCTTCAAAAAGCTTGCCTCCAGGGTGACGAAAAACAGCCACTCCACTTCGCCGTATTGCAAGCGCGCAATGCGGGTGTCGTTTGCAGAGATGCTCCAGACCTTCCCGCTGCCAGGGCTGGTACTTTGCACAGGCTGGGGGGCGGGCACCAGCAGGCTGCAGCCGCACAGGGCCGCAGCCAAAACCAGGGCCAGTGCTGCCAGCATACGTTGTTTCATGCCGCCCCCCTTTCTTTTCCATTCGCTTTTGCGCCGTTTTACCCAGTGTAACACCCGCGCGCCAAAACCGCCAGCATATATGTGCACCCTGCTTGCTTCAGGGCCGTGCCGCCAAAAAGGCAATGCCACCGCAAACCCTGCGGGCTTACACAACAAACAAGAAGCACCTGCTAGCCCGCAACCAACGGCGGATTTTGCAGGTGCTTCTTCGTTGCTACTTTGCCAAACGGCAGGCACTGTAACATTTCCGGCAAGGCTTTTCAAAAGGTGGTGGTTTGGGGTGCCGCGCCGTAAGGGGGCAAATGCTTGTGTATGGCCGCGCGGGCGTGGGGCACACGCGGCTTCCGCACTTTCGCAGCCTGCGGCACGATACCCCTCTGTGCTTTCAGCCCCGTCCTACATCCACCCTACTTCATGCTGGGCAGCGAGGCAAAACCCTGCGCCAGTTCTGCATCGGTGGGCACATAGTCGGTCATCTGGCCGCTGTTGTACAGGGAGTAGGCGCTCATGTCAAAAAAGCCGGTGCCCGTAAGGCCAAACAAAATGGTCTTGGCTTCGCCCGTTTCTTTGCAGCGCACCGCCTCGTCTATGGCCGCGCGGATGGCATGGGCCGATTCCGGCGCGGGCAGCAGCCCCTCGCCCCTGGCAAACAGGGTGGCGGCTTCAAACACCTTGGTTTGCTCATAGCTGCGCGCTTCGTCAATAAACCCGTCGTGGTACAGCTTCGAGAGGATGGGCGACATACCATGATAGCGCAGGCCGCCGGCGTGGTTTGCCGCGGGGATAAACCCGCAGCCCAGGGTATACATTTTTGCCATGGGGGTGATGCGCCCGGTGTCGCAATAGTCGTACGCGTAGCGGCCGCGGGTAAGGCTGGGGCAGCTGGCGGGTTCCACCGCGATGAAGCGGGGTGTGGCTTTGCCGGTAAGGCGGTCGCGCATATAGGCGCCGATGAGCCCCCCAAGGTTGGAGCCGCCGCCCGCGCAGCCGATCACCACGTCGGGGTACTCCTCCAGCATGTCCATGGCAATTTTGCACTCCTCGCCAATGATGCTTTGGTGCAGCACCACCTGGTTCAGCACAGAGCCCAGCACATAGCGGCTGCCGGGGGTTTTCACCGCCACCTCCACCGCCTCGCTGATGGCGCAGCCCAGGCTGCCGCCGGTGCCGGGGTGCTCGGCCAAAATGGCGCGGCCCACGTCGGTGGTGTCGCTGGGGCTGGGCACCACCTTCGCGTTATAGGTCTCCATCAGGGCTTTGCGGTGGGGCTTTTGCTCGGCACTCACCTTCACCATATACACGGTCAAGTCCACGCCGTAGTAGCCACAGGCCATGGCAAGGGCCGTGCCCCACTGGCCGGCGCCGGTCTCGGTGGTAAGGTGGGTAAGGCCCTGGGCCTTGGCATAATATGCCTGGGCCACGGCAGAGTTCAGCTTGTGGCTGCCCGAGGTGTTGTTCCCCTCGTATTTGTAGTAGATTTTGGCCGGGGTGTCCAGCAGCTTTTCCAAAGAGTAAGCCCGCACCAGGGGCGAGGGACGGTACATGCGGTAAAAATCCAGGATGGAGCCGGGGATATCCACATAGCGGGTGTTGTCGTCCAGCTCCTGCTTTGCCAGCTCGTCGCAGAACACGGGCGTCAAATCCTGCAAGGTAGCCGGGGCACCTGTAGCGGGGTTCACCAGGGGGGCGGGCTTTTCGGGCATGTCTGCCCGCAGGTTGTACCATTGCGTGGGCAGCTTCTCTTCCCCAAGATATAGTTTGTTTGGCACTTTCATTTTATTCACCTGTGATATCAATATATGTTGATATCTTTCCTTTCTGATTTGATGATGCAGCCGTTGTCATCGTTGCGCCGCGCCATCGCCTTCCCGGCAAGTACATATGGCATGCCTCCATTCTTCCCAAAAAACAAAAAAACCCTTATCCCACACTGGGACAAGAGATTCTCTCCTGCGGTACCACCCACATTGGCGCAAAGCGCCCGCTCGTATGCACTCCGCTTTTTGCCGGAATACACGCCGCCTTGGTAACGGATGCGGCTCTCCCGTCGGCTACTAATCTTCGCACAAGCGCGAATTTCGGGCCGCCCTCATGGGTCCATTCGTTTTTGCCCGTGATGCGGCCTTTTCACCGGCCGGCCGCTCTCTGCCATCCATTCTGCAAAAACTACTCTTCCCAATCCACGGTTTGTCAGGTTGTGCCAAATTTTACCATTGCGGGCGGGGTTTGTCAAGCCCTCTTCCACTTGGGGCGTTCCCAAAGTGTTGTTTGCGGCCCATTCATACGCTTGATGCAGGAGAGCACAGGGTGTTCCCAAAAGAACGTCAGCTGTAAGGCCCCCCCGCGAACACTGCCCCCTCGTTGTACGCAGGGCGGCGTGGAAGGTGGTTCTCGGTGTGGGTGGCCGGTGCGTATAAAGGCAGCATCCCACACGTTGTGTGGGCTCGGGTGTTTGCCTGCGGCAAGCCACCCTCGGCACTATAGTGCCCCTCGCCGTCAAGGCAAATAACGCACTGTGGTTACTGTGCGTCAGGTGCCGCGGAAGGTAGCTGCCTGTTGCGCATTGGATGGCCGCGCCGGAAACCCAGCAACCTGCCCGCCTTACACCACAAAGCCACCGTTGGGGCACAGCACCTGCCCGGTGATGAAAGACGCCGCGGGCGACGCCAGGAACAATACGGCCTGGGCTACCTCTTTGGGGGTGCCAAGGCGCCCCAGCGGGGTGGCGGCACACACGTCCTCTATCTCATCAGGGGTAAACCCCTCCATCATCGCCCCTTCTATGGCGCCGGGGGCCACACAGTTCACCCGCACGCCGCTGGGCCCCATCTCTTTGGCCAGCGCCTTGGTAAGCGCGATAACAGCCCCTTTTGCGGCGGAGTAGTGCACCTCGCACGCGGCCCCCACCTGCCCCCACATGGAGGCGACGTTGACGATGCTTCCCTCTTTGGCGCGCAGCATGGCCGGCAGGGCGCGGCGGCTGCACAAAAAGCTGCCGGTGGCGTGCACCGCCAGCATGCGCTCCCACTCGGCGGTGGTGATGTCGCAAAACAGCTTCTGGGTGGCATGGCCGGCACAGTTCACCAGCACTTGCACTGGGCCAAAGGCGGCCTCTGTTTGGGCAAACATGCGCTCCACGTCGGCCTCCTGGGCAACGTCGCCCTGCACCACAAGGCACTCGCCGCCCGCTTCCGCAAGGCTTTGCCCCAGCGCCTGGGCCCGTTGCGGGCGGGTGTGGCAGCCCAGCGCCACGCGGCAGCCGCCCTGCGCAAAACTGTGGGCAACCGCGGCGCCAATATCGCCCGAGGCCCCCGTTACAAGCACCACTTTATCCATCGGCCCCATCCCCTTCGGGCAGTTTTTGTTCAGCACGTTTCTTGCGCAAACTCGCAAAAAAATCTTGCAGCAGCGCCGTGCTTTCTTCCTCCAGAAGCCCGCCCTGCACCACCGGCGCGTGGTTGAAAGGCAGGGCGAACAAGTCCGTCACCGAGCCGCAGCACCCGGCCTTTGGGTCTTTCGCACCGTACACCAACCTGCGGATGCGGCTGTTCACCACCGCACCCGCGCACATGGGGCAGGGCTCCAGCGTCACATATAAATCGCACTGCCACAGCCGCCAGCCGCCCAGCTTTTTGCAGGCGGCCTCTATGGCCAACAGTTCTGCATGGGCCGTGGCGCTTTTGTCGGTCTCGCGCCGGTTGTGTGCGCGGGCCACCACCTGGCCGTCTTTGGCCACCACCGCCCCCACCGGCACCTCGCCCTCGGCCACGGCAAGGCGCGCTTCCTCCAGGGCCAGGCGCATCAGTTCTGTGTCATTCATCGCGCCCTCCTCAGCCAGATACCAGCCGCAAAATACAATACCCCAACAGCGCCGCAAACCCCACCGCAAAGGGCACCACCCGGGCCAATAGTTTTATGCGCACCGCCGGGCGGCCCAACCCTTCGGGGGCGGCAGGCAGCTTCAGCCGGGGGCCCAGGCGGTACTGCCGCACCAGCCACACCGCTGCCAAAAACAGGGCGATAAGCGCCACCATCACCCACACCGTAATGGCAAAATACACCGTAGGCGCAAGTTTTTCTCTGGCCAGGGCCATCAGCCAGGCGTACAGGTTGTTGGCAAAATGCAACAGCACGCACGGCCGCAAAGAACGGCTTACCTCGCCCACATAACACAGCAGCAGGCTGAGGATAAACACCGTGGGCAGCTCCCACAAAGTGGCGTGCATCAGGGTGAACAGCACCGAAGTAAGCAGGATGGCAAACCCCGGGCCCCACACGCGCAGCAGGCCCTGGATGCACCCGCGGAACAGGATTTCTTCTAAAAGAGGCGCCGCAACGCATATTGTTAAAAAATAGAACAGATGTCCTAAAATAGTGGCGGGCAAAGCATCCGGTGTGGCGGCCCCGCCCCCTGCAAAAAACAACACCAGGTTGCGCAGGATGTTGGACAGGGAGTTTGCCGCCACCATAAGGCCCAAAAATAGCGGCAATAAGACTAAAACCGGGATGCGCCCCTTGACGTTTACCAGCCGCAGGCCCAGCGGGCGGCCCTGATGCAGCAAAAAGGCGATAGGCGGCAAAAAGGCCAGCAGGCTGGCCAGCAGGTTGTACAACCCCCAGACCCACTCGGGCGCGGCATCGGCGGCATCCGTGCCGGGGAAAGCCGCCTGTATCAGGCGGGGGCCCAGGCTGCCGGCAACAAGGGAAAGCAGTACCACCAGCACCAGTGCCATGCCCACCAGTGCCGCCTGCCGCGTGCCCGTTTGCTCTGTTTGCCGCCTGGCCATCGCCGCCCCCTCACTTTGTCTTTACTGCCATGATAGAGAAACCCGGGCAGATTGTCAATGCAAGGCTTGACAGGGCTTTCGGTGCGTCTTATACTAAATTCAGATGTTAAAACAACTGGTGTATTATTTTCTCAAACGGAGGGACTCTCATGATCATAACCGTAGATGAGATTGTACAAAGCACCACCGGCGGCTTTGCCCAAAAATATCCCCATTTTAAGGAGTTCCAAACCGCAGAGGCCTACTTCCCCTACTGGAAGCTGTGCCTGCAAGCCTTGCAAGACCGCGACCTTCTGGGCCACATCATCTTTTGCAACGATCTGTTCGGCATCCCCCCGGTGAAAACCTTTTTGTGCTATTTTGCCCCCCAGCTGCAGGAGATTACCGCCCGCGAGGATGCCCGCCTGGACGATTTTGTGAAGAAGGCAATCGGCGCGGTGTGGGGCTATGTATTCAAGGTGGTATTCTCCTATGCCCAGCAGAAAAGCGTGTCTGTCTCTTTAAACCGGATGTTTATGGTAAAAACGGCCACCTGCTATTTGCAGCCCCAAAAAACCCTGGTACTGGCCTACTGAGAGAAAATTTGCCCGCTGCCCCTTGCGGCGCGGCGCGAACTGTATTATACTATAAACGTTGCCGCGCACTGCGCGTGCAGCACATGCCGGTGTGATGGAATTGGCAGACGTGCTTGACTCAAAATCAAGTGTCCATTGGACGTGCCGGTTCGAGTCCGGCCACCGGCACCATCCGTTGGTCCATCAAAAATGCCGTGGGTTATCTGCGGCATTTTTGGCGGGGCCGGCGAATGTCGTGCAACTGGCCCCTTGGCATGGCGGCTTTTTTCCCGGCACGACAAATGCTGCACCGCCTTGCAGCAGTGGCCGCCATGCGCGGCCGCAAACCGTTTGCGCAGGCAGATGCCATGCCCCGCAGGGAAGCTTCCCTGCGGGGCATGTTTGTTACACGCCGCGCTTTCACCCACCCATTTTTGCGGAGACACCTTTTGGAAAAACTGCGACAATTTGTAAAAAAGCGCCCCGGCCTTGCCTTGGTGGTGGCGTTTTACCTGCTGGGCATACTGGGGCTGTTTGTGGTGCAGCTGGGGGAGTTTGTGGTAAACCGCGTGCTGTACGTCACGGGCACCCTGGCCCCGGCAGAGCTTACTTTGGAGGACTTTGACCTGCTGGATTTGGAGGCCGACGGCGACGTGCTGCTGGTGCTGAGTGCCGACCCCCAGATGCTGCTGAAGGACACAAGCCGCCGGGTGGAAAACCTGGTGGTGGATTTTGCCTACCGCCACCAGCCGCGGCAAAGCAGCGTATACTGGGCCGCGCTTGGGCAAGACTATTCCCGCACGAAGATTGCCTATTCCCAAAACGCACAACACCAGGTGTATTACCTGCCCGTAACCGGCCGCCAAAGCCTGCGGTTTGACCCCGACAGCCTGAACGGCAACCATATCACCGTCGGGCGCATCGCCATTAACCAGCCGCGGCCCCTGTGGGCCTTCTTTGTGCCCGGCATGGCGCGCATTGTTTTGGTGGTGGTGGTGCCCGGCCTTGCGGCAAGCGCCCTTTCTATCCTCTTCCAGGCGCTGGGCCCGCGCCGCAAGGGAAAGGCGGGTACCGGCTTATGACGGACTTTCGTATTCTGATAGCCTTTGCCGCTTTATGCGCTGTGGCGCTATTTTATGTGTCCCTGGGGGTAAAGGGGGCATTGGCCCCCTTCTGCGCCGCCTGCACCGCCATCGTCTGGTTCTCGCTAATGGGGGCCGTGGGGCTGCTGCGGGTAGGGGGCTGGCTGTTTTATCTTGCCGCGGCGGCGGCCGTGGTGTGGCTTATTTTGCGGCATGGCCAGGGCAAAAAACCCCTGGCCGCACCAGGCTTTGGCTTTTGGTTTTTTGTGGGGGCGGGCCTTGCGCTGATGCTTCTCCTGTACATCCGCCAGCCGCTATTCCTCTATTGGGACGAGTTCAGCTTTTGGGGCGCGGCGGGCAAACTTACCAAACTTACCGACACCCTCTTCCCCGTGGCCGAGATTGGCTGGGCGGCACCCTCCACCCAAAAGCCGGGGCTGGTGGTGTTCAGCTACTTCTTCCAGTTTTTCGGCAACGGCTTTTCCGAATGGCAAACCTACGCCGCAAGCGATGTATTTATGGTGGCGGGCCTGGCCACGGTGCTGGGCGCCTTTGACAAAAACAAGCACTGGAACGCCGCATTACCCCTGATGCTGGTATTGTTTTTGGTGCCCTTTGCCTTCCGGCACGGCATCCCCACGCAAATCGTCTCCACGGTTTATATGGACTCCACCGCGGAACTGCCCCTGGGCTGCGCCTTTGGCGCCACGCTGGCGATGTGGTTTGGGGGCGAGCGCGGGCGCCTGCGCGGCATGGGCCCGGTGTGCCTGGGCCTGGCGTGCCTTGTGCTGCTGAAAGACGCCGCGCTGATGTTTGCCCTGGTGGCCGCCGTGCTGGTGGCGTGCGACTATTTGTGCACACCCCAGGACAATCGTCCTAAACTGCGTGGGCGGCTGGGGGGCGCGGCGGCGCGGCTGGGCCTGGGGCTTTTCTGCGTGGCGGCGGTGTTCCTTTTGTGGGACGCGTACGCTGCCTCGGTTATTGGCACAAGCCGGCTGGAGGACGTGGGCGGCACCGCCCAAACGGGCATGCTGCAAATGCCCCTGCTGTTTGTACAGGACCTTCTACGCCCCGAGAAAAGCGAGATATTCACCACGGTTACAAGTGGCATGGTGCAGTACTTTTTTATGCGCAACAACATGTTTGGCAGCGGCTTTACCGCAATGCTGGGCATGCTGAGCATACTGGGGGCCACCGCGCTGTTTTTGTGCCCAAAGCGCAGCGCTTTGCGCCGCCAGTGCATTGTGTTCGGCATTTTCTCCACCCTGGGTTTTGCCGCGTACTATCTTTTCCTCACCCTCAGCTACCTGTACATCCTCTCCCCCATCGAGGCGCGGCGCCTTGCCAGCTATGACCGATATGTATACCCCTTTTACATGGGCCTGTTTTTGGTGGTGTTGTTTTTGGCCTGCCGGGGCCTTGCGGCGGCAAAACGCCGCCCGGCCGCTGCGGGCAAGGCAGTTTTGGTGGTGTTGGCCGCAGGGCTGCTGGTGCGCACCTGGCAGTTTGTGCCACTACAATATTCGGTGCTGGGCGTACCGCAAGAGGAATACAGCGAGCGGCTGGAGTTCAACCGCAATGTGGCCCACCTGAAAAGCCGGCTGGACCCCGACGGCAAAACCTTTATAGTAACCAGCCAGGACGAAGGCATGCGCCTGTACATGTATGTGCACGAGATGCTTCCCCTGCGCACAGACTACAGCTATGGCGGCGGCGGGCGCCTGCGGGTGAAAAAGCCCGGGCCCGACGGTACCTCCCAGGTGGTGGAGGTGACCTTGGCCGAGTTTGAAGAGTATTTGGCCGAGAGCGGCTGCACCACGCTGTATTTTGATTCCATCAACGCCATTTTTATAGAGAACTACGGCTCGCTGTTCAGCGACGGGCTGCAGGGCGCCGCCGAAGACCGCACGCTTTTGTACAGCATCTCTGTGCAAGACGGCCATGTTTGGATGGAGCCTGTGCTGGACGGCTGATGCCGCGCCGCCTGCTTCCTTGCAAAGCGCCCGCAAAGATGCCCGCCGCTCTTTCATAAAAATTGAAAAGCATCTGCCAAATTCACGCAAGCACGTTGCGGGGTGGTAGATGCTTTTTTTGTCGCCCTCTGCAAAAAGGCACTTTTTGCTTTTAGCGGGCACTCGCAATGGCTGCCTGCTACGCCCCCGGCCACTGCACCTCGGGGCCTATGATGCCCTGCACCATGGCAATATGCACGGCGTCGGCGCGGTTCAGCGCGCCCAGCTTTGTGTAGATGTTGCCCATGTGCTTTTTCACGCCGTTCACGCTGATGCCCATCAGCTGCGCAATCTCCTCGCGGGTAAGGCCCTGGGTCATGTACTCCATCACCATCTTTTCCCGCTGGGTAAGCGTGGTGTTGCGCGGCGGTTTTAGGTTGTTTTCCTCGGCGTGGGTACGGGCCATGGCCTGGCCCCGCTTTGTAATAGACGCCGCCGCCGCGTACACCTCCTCCAGCCACTGCATGTCATAGTCAAACGCCGCCGCCAGCCCGCCTACTGCATCTATCAGCCGCAGGGCAGTTTTCCCATACTCCACCAGCACCATCTGCATGTCGTTTGGATATACCATCTCGTACACCTGCTTGAAGTGCCGGGCCGATTCCTCCTCGTCGCCGGCGGCCAGCAGGTTGCCTGCCATCATAATGTGCGTTTGCGCCCGCGCCAGCCACAGCCCGCGCTCGGCAAATGCGGCATCCAGCTGCGCCAGGTGGGCACGGGCCTGCTCGCGCTCTCCCCAGGCTTCCAGGTAGCCCGCCACAACCAGGTTCAGCCGGCCCAGGCCGTAGGGCGTGGGGGGGCTGGGGTACACGTTTTGCCGTATCCAGTCCTCCATGCGCTTTGTGTCCCCCACGCGCAGGTAAAACCAGGCGCGGGCGCTGTCTCGCAGCAGGTGCAGCTGCTGCGGCACGGTGTTGTCTGCATACAGAACAAGCCTTTCCAGAAAATACTGGGCCTTGGTGTAGTCTCCGTAATACACGCAAATGCGCATCAGCACCCAGCAGGCGTTGCAAATGATATCGTGTTGCTCGCATAAGCGGGCCTTTTGCAGGGCCTGGTAGCTGTACTCCCGGGCCTTGTCCATGTCTCCGCTATAATAGCAGGCCTCGGCGGCAAACAGGCTTTCCAGGCCGTGGCCGCCGCCGTTATATACGTTGTCGGCGTCTGGGGCGGCGGCAAATATCGCCTCCAGGGTCTTTTTCAGTTCCCCCACCCGGCTGGTGGGCAAAAACAGGGTGCTGTTGTTGCCCACCACCAGCACTTGTTTGTCCCGCAGGCTGCTGCCGTCCGGCAACAGGGCCGCCGCTTTTTTCAAAAGGATGCGCCCCGTGTCCTCGTTCTTCAAAAAGGCGATATCTGCCAGGGCGGTGTACACGTTGCCCAAAAGCTGCTGCTTTTCCTCGCACATGGCGGCGTTTGCCTCCAGCTGCAAGGCCATGGGCTGCAAAAGCTCTCTGGCCTCGTTCAGGCGCATGTTGTTGATGTACAGGCTGGCGCGGGCAAAGTCTGCTATAGGGTTTGCCTGGCAATAGTCTGCCGGCAGGTGGGCCAGCATGTCCAGCAGGCCCTCGGCGGTATGGGCATCCACAGCGCCCTTGGGCAGGCGGAACAGCGCCTGCAAAAAGGCGTCGTAGTCGTGCGCCCGCCAAAAGGCTTCTATGGCCTCGCCGGGCAGGCCATTCTCCATAAACCAGTCCCCGGCATAGCGCTGCGTTTGGCAGCGCTCGGCTTCATCCAGCAGGCTTTGCCGGTTCGTCAAAAAATCCCTGTACAGCGTTTGCCAGGTGAACAGCTTCGCCGTGTAGTCATAGTCCAAAAAAATGTTCTTTGCCAGTTCGTCCACCGTGCCGTGGGCGTCCTTTGGCGCAATGTGCTTCACAATCTCCAGGGGAAAACGCGCGAACAGGGACAGATGCACCAGCAGCCGGCGCATAGCCGCTGGATAGTTCTGATAATACCGGGTCTCAAACAGCTCTGCCGCCAGCTGCAAATAGCCTTTGTCCGCAAGGGCTTCCTCCAGGGGCTTACCCTTGTCACAAATGGTGTGTACCGCCATGGGCCAGCCCGCCGTGGCCTGGCACAGGGTGTGCGCCTGGCCCTCGGCCAGGTGTATGCCTCTCGCCTCAAACAACTGGGCAATCTCCTGCGCGGTGTAGGCAAGGTCCTGCATGGAGATGCGCAGCTGCCCGCCGTCGGGCTTCAGGCCCCCAAAGGGCAGCTTTTCGTTGCTGATGAGCACCAGCGTGCTGTTTTTCGGCATTTGATACATCAGTTCGTCAAAATAGTGGCGAACCCAAACAGACTTCACATGCTCGAAGTTGTCCACCACCATCACCAGTGGCTCGCCCTTCTCCAAATGCGGCAAAAACACCTGCCAGCAGTGCTCGGTTTGGGCGGCATTTTCCGGCGGGGGCAGGGCCTGCAGCTGCTGCGCAAGTTCGGGCATCTCCCAGTGCACAGCCTGCACCAGGCTGTGCCAAAAATGCTGGGCCTCGTTGTCCCGCGGGGCAAACGGCAACCACACCACCCGGGCAGACAAGCTTTTTGCAAAGCCCGAAACCACATGTGTTTTGCCATAGCCCGGCCCCGCCACCACGGTGATGAGCGGCTGGCCCATGCCGGCATACAGCATGTCGTATATGCGGGTGCGGGGGAACAAATTTCCCCGCACCGGAAGAAATCCTCTGTTCACGGCGTCATCCCCTCGGTGCCGGCATTTTCCCAAACAAAGTATACCATACTTGTAGGAATTTTGCCACTTGCAGGATTTTCTCCATGCGGTACCCGTACGGGTACCGTGTGGCCAAAGGGAACCGTTTATACTACAAAAGGAAGTTTCCGTGCCATTGCCCAACCGCCAAAAGCACATACAAACGGCTATTTGTATGAAGAATTTCACCATTTTTTGAAGAAAGGTACCACTATGGCCACAGCACATATCACACCATCTGCTGGAAAACCCGATGAGGAGACAAACACCGTTTTGGGCCCCAAGGCGTTGGAGAGCGCCCTGCAGGAACTGCGCCTTGGGCAAGACGGCCGATTTTTGATTTGCTATGACATCACCTCTTTGCGCAACATAAACTGCCTGTACGGGCGCAAGGCGGGCGATGCCTTGCTTAACGCCGTTTGCCACTGGGTGGCCAGCCTCTCCACCGGCCACTTGTACCGCATCGAGGGGGACCTGTTCTGCATTTTACTGCCAGGCTTCACCCTGCGCGACACCGAAAAGGTGGTGCGGCGCATTGAAACACGCTTTTCCCAGCCCTGGGCCCTTTTGGCAAACGGGCGCCACTTAGAGGTGTTCACCACCGCCACCATTGCGTACATGGAAGACCGTGAGGCTTTTTGGAGCGCCCATTTGCCCGATTTGTTCGCCCGGGCGCTGGACGCCGCCAAAAGGGAACGACTGCCTATCCTGTTCACCCCTGAGGCCGACCTTCAGACCCGCGAGGACATCCACCTGCAGTTCCACCTGCGCAAAAGCATTTTGCAGGGTATGGACGGCTTTGATGTGGTGTACCAGCCCATTGTGAACGCCAAAACCGGGGTGTGGCAGGGCCTGGAGGCCCTGTGCCGCTGGACCAGCAGCGAGCTGGGCGCCGTGCCGCCCGATGTGTTTATTCCCGGCGTGGAGCGCATGGGCCTTGTGCACCGCGTGGGCGAGTGGGTGCTGGACCGCGCCCTGGCCACCTGCAAAGCCCTGGAACTGGAGGCGCTGAAGGATTTCTTCGTCACCGTGAACATCTCCCCCATGGAGGTGGCGCGCCCAGGCTTCGCGTTCCGGGTGCTCTCTGTATGTGAAAAGCACGACTACCCGTGTGAAAAGCTGGTGCTGGAGATCACCGAGAGCACCGAGTTCAACTTCACGCCCCAAAACCGCAGCGCCGTAGAGGCCCTGCGCAAGCGGGGCATCCTGTTTGCGCTGGATGACTTTGGCACCGGGTACTCCGGCTTTGGCAATTTGAAGCGCCTGCCGGTGGACTTTCTCAAGACAGAGCGAGATTTCATCCGTGGCATCGAAGAGGACAACTATTTGCAATTTTTCTACTATATTATGTCGGAAACGGCCCACGCCAGCGGCAAACGCCTGATTGCCGAAGGAGTGGAGACCCCCCAACAGCTAAGCGGCGTTGTGCGCAGTGGCGCCGATTTGGTGCAGGGCTACCTGTTTAGCAAACCTTTGCCCGCACAAGTACTGGCCGGGCGGCTGGACCGGTTTTCCGTCCCCTCAAAAAACCACATGCCTGTATCGGAAATTGGCAACATGCAGATGTGGCTGCGCAGCAACGACGCCTACAAAATCACCCCATCGCTGTTCGGGCTTTTAAGCCAGTGCATGAACATCCTGCTGGGCGAGGAAGATTTTGACGCGGCCATCAACCTGGTGCTGGGGATGATGGGCAGCCACTTCAAGGTAAACCGCGCCTATATCTTTTTACAGGATGCCGGCACCATTTTCAGCAACCGGTACGAATGGTGCGCCGAGGGCCGCACCAGCCAGATGCACTTGTTCCAGCACATGGATGCCGCCACAGATGGCTTTTATAAGGTTCTGGTGGAGAATAATATCCTGATTGCCACAGACGAGAGCCAGCTGCCCCCCAACCTGCTGCAGCGCCTGGCCGGCGGGGCACAGCACGGCGCCATCCAGGCCATGGTGGTAATGCCCATGCGCCGCGGCGAGGAAGTGCTGGGCTTTGTAGGCTTTGACGACGACCATGCGCGCGCCTGGCAGCCGGAGGAGATTATCATGCTGCACAATTTGTGCCTGTTTACGCTAATTGTGATGAACACCTGTAAGGAGCCAAAGAAAAAAGCCGCAGACGCAAAGGCGGCAAAGCGCCCGGCGTCTGTGGCCAAAAAAACCGATGTAAAACAGTAAGTGGGACAAAGCCCTGCCTCAAAATGCAGGACAACACAGCCCATAGACAGAACAGCAATAAACCGGGCCTTTGGGCCCGGTTTATTTATGGGAAAGGCCTTCGTCCCGCAACAGCGCCTCTACCTTTGTGGCACTTTCGGCGGCAAGGGCCTTTTGCGCCAAGGCCTGTGCTTTTTTGTAGCTTACCCCGCGGATGGCCTGCTTTACCCCTAAAATGGAGTCTGCGCCCATGCTCAGTTCGTCCACCCCAAGGCCCACCAGAAGCAGGGCGGCTTTGGGGTCGGCGGCCATCTCGCCGCAAACAGCCACGCGCCGCCCCTTTGCGTGAGCGGCCTGCACCACATGGGAAATGGCCCACAGCACCGCCGGGTGGCAGTGGTTGTACAGGTACTGCATGTTGGGGTTGCCCCTGTCCACCGCCAGGATATACTGGGTAAGGTCATTGGTACCGATGCTGAAGAACTCGGCTTTCTTGGCCAGGGTCTCCGCCGTCCACACCGCGGCCGGGGTCTCTATCATAATACCCTGGGGCGGAATGGCCACCGGGCCAAGGCCCTCCTGCTGCAACTCTTGGGCGCATTCGCGCAGCAGGGCGTCGCAGGCGTCCAGCTCTTCCACCTGGCTCACCATCGGGTACATCAGGCGCACGTTGCCCAACGTGGCAGTGCGCAAAACCGCACGCAGTTGTATTTTAAAAAACTGTGGGTCCGCCAGGCTAAGGCGCACCCCCCGCAGGCCCAAAGCCGGGTTGTCCTCCACCGGCATCACATAGCCGGGCAGGGGCTTGTCGGCGCCGGCATCCACCGTGCGCACCGTAAGTGGCCGTCCCTGCATGCGCCGCGCCGCCGCCGTATAGGCGGTGTACTGGCGCTCCTCGCCGGGCGGTTGGCCTGTCTCCATATACAAAAACTCTGTGCGGAACAGCCCCACCCCTTCGGCGCCGCGGGCCAAGGCGCCCTCACACTCCCCTGCAAGGCCAATGTTGGCCAGCAAGGCTACGGTGTGGCCATCGGTGGTTTGGGCGGGCAGCCCGGCCAGCTTTTGCAGCAACTTCTGCTGCTGCAAAAAATGGCGGCGGCTGTCCTCGGCATCTTGCAGGGCCTTTTTGCCGGGGCGCAGCACCACTTCGCCGCGCAGCCCGTCTATGATGACCATATCTCCTTCCCGCACGCCGGCCATCATGCCCTGGGCCCCCACCACTGCGGGAATGCCCAGCCCCCGGGCCAAAATAGCCGTGTGCGAGGTCGCCGTCCCAAACTCGGTGGCAAGACCCCACACCGTCTCGCCGTCCATCAGCGCGGCGCTGCTGGGCGGGATTTGCCGCGCCAGCACCAAAGCGCCGGTGCCGCTGGCCATCTCCTCGCCGGCAATGTCCCCCTGGCGCAGGCAGCGCAACAGGCGGCGGCCTTCGTCGTATAGGTCGTCCGCCCGCTGGCGGAACACCTCGTCCGGCAGCGCGGCCAGGCGCCCGGCTATCGTCTCCACCGCCCGCATCAGTGCATTTTCCGCGTTGTCTCGCTCTTCCTCAATGTGGCGCAGCACCAGCTGTTCCAGGTAAGGGTCCTCCACCATGGCCAGGTGGGTAACCAGTATATCGGCTCGCTGGCCGGTGCTTTCTTCTATGCGGGCGCGCAGCCAGGCGGCACAATGCCGCACCGCCTGTAAAAAGCGCTGCTGTTCGTCGGGTATGGCTTTCTTTTTTATCTTCGCGGCCGCCACTGCCTGTTCTGCCCCGGCCATGGGGCGGGCAGGGCCAATGGCAATGCCGCGCGAGACCGCCCGGCCCCGGATGCGGATTTCTTCCATCGGCTTTCCTCAGCCTTTCAGGTTCTCGATAAAACCGGCCAGCTGCTGCAAAAAGGCCTCTTCGCCCTCGCCTTCCACCTGCAGCAGCACCTGCGTGCCCTGGCACAGCCCCAGCTCCAGCAGCATCAAAATGCTTTTCAGGCTGGCACGCCTTTGCCCCGCCAGCACTTCCACCCGGCCGGGAAAGGTTTTGGCAAACTCCACCACTTGGGCGGCCGGGCGGGCATGCAGGCCCGACGGGTTCACGATCTCAACGCGTTGTTCCACCACTGCGGCATCCCTCCTGGCAATATCGCACCGCACTGCGCCGGGCAAAACGGCACAGCCGGTTTCCTCTTGAAGGTATTATACTCCATTTACCCCAAAAAGCGAAGAGGCGCAGCAAAAAAGGGACGCCCTAAGGCGCCCCTTCTGTTTTGTGAAACCTTTATACAATGCCCATGGTGGCAAAGATAATGGAGAACACGGACACGATGATGGGAATGACGCAGCACTCGATGAAAGTGTGCTTGTAGGCCTGTTTGTGGGTAAGGCCGGCAACACGCAGGCCGGAGTTCACCGCGCCGTTGTGAGGCAGGCTGTCCAGGCCGCCGCAGCCGATGGCTGCAATACGATGGATATGCTGCGGGTTGATGCCCATATCCAGGAACTTCTGGGCAAAAGAGTTCAGGCCGATGGCCAGACCGCCGGACGCAGAACCGGCAAAACCGGCGCACACGTTGGTGGCGATAAGCAGCTGGATGAGCGGGCTGCCGGGGAGGCTGTCCAGCCCGGTGATAACAGATTCGTAACCGGAGGTGATGGCCACGACGGAGCCAAAACCAACCACGGCGCACACGCTGATAACCACGCCGATAGATTGCTCTGCGCCGCCCGCCAGGGTTTGCATGATGTTGGGCAGGTTTTTGCGGTACAGGATGATGGCCAGGATGACGCCGATGGTGAGGGCCACCAGGGGCAGCTGCATGCCGGGCAGGTCAATCCAAGTGGGAATGGGATCCATAAAGATGCCCAGGATGGACTTCGCGTTCAAAACGAGGAGCAGAACGATGGAGGGGATGAGGGCCTTGACGATGCCGATATCCACTTGTTTCAGGTCCACTTCCTTGATGCGCTCGGCAATAACGGCGCCGGTGGGCAAAAAGCCTTCGCCCTTTTTCTCGGTCTTTTTCAGGGCATAGCGGATGTAGAACAGCTCAAGGATAACGCAGATGATAGCGCTGAGCAGGCCCAGGATGGGGGCCGCGGTGGGGGTGGTGCCCAGATACTGCATGGGAATCAGGTTCTGGGAAGCCGGGGTGCCGGGCAGCATGGTCATGGTGATGGTGCCGGATGCCCAGGCGCCGGCATTGTAAAGGTGCCAGGGAATGTCCAGCTTCTGGAACATGGACTTACCAATGGCAGCCTGCAGGAACACAACCACAAACAGGTTGATGCCGCCGTAGGTGAGAAGCAGCGTAACACTTTGCAGGCAAAGCATGGCCACAAATTTGGGGTTTTTCTTTGCCTTACTGGCCAGGCCGGTAAGCGTGGTGGCAATAACCTGCGCCGCGCCGCTGTCGCCCATAACCTTGGCGTAAATGGACGCGAACATGAACAGCAGGAAGAAGCTTTGCGCATAGCCCACAAAGCCTACCATGTAGGGGCCGGTAAGCGTGTCCCAAATGGGCAGGCCGCTGGTAAGCATAACGATGATAGCCGAAGCAGGTGCGTACAGATAAATCGACACGCCCTTGAAGGACAAAAACATCATCACAACAAGCGCCACAATAATGCCAATGATACTAACCATAGAACCCATAATGTTGTTCCCTCCCTAAAAATGAGTAAGATATCCAGGTACCCTTTCTCTTTGGCACGCCGCGCGTTCTATCCGCAATAGGGCCCGTACAAACGCCCGCTGCGCGGCCCTGCCCGCACACCTTACCTCCCCTCTTGATATTGCGGACCCAACTGGCCCGCACGCCGTGCGCCGGAAAAGACGGCGCAATGCAATTACATGTATTGTACCTTTTAGGCGCACAAGAAACAAGCTATTTCTTCATATTTGTGAATATTGTGTAAACAGTTTGTGAATAATTGCTACATAGTACGTTATTTCGCTATATTTCGCCCTTCGCGCTTGTGGATAAAATAACGAAGCGCCGGCCCGGAAGCCGACACTTCTCTTAATCGGCGGCAAACATCACACAAACACCACCTGCACAAGCACCATGTACAGCAGGGTGCCCGCGGCAATGGCCAGCAGGGAGTTTTTGCGCCACAGGAACAGCCCGCACACCACGGCCATGGCCAGCACTTCGGGCAGGGCATGGGGCCAGGTGCCGGGGTGTACGTCTTTCAGGCAATACACCACCAGCATGGCGGTAATGGCAAAGGGCAGCACCCTGCCCAGGTATACGATGAACTTGGGGGTGGGGCGGCTGGCCGGGAAGGCCAAAAACGGAAGCGCCCGGGTAAACAGGGTGGCCAGGGCAAAAATGGCCACCATCACCGCGGCTTGCCAGGAGGCCATCATGGTTCCACCATCCTTTGCTGCAGGGGCCTTATGCCCAGGCTGAACACCAGCACCAGCACCGCCATGGCCGCCAAAATGAACCACTGCGGCCCAAACACCACCCGGCACAAAATGGACGCCCCAAGCCCGATGAGGGCGGGGGTGCGGTTGGCCTTCACTTTCCACTGCTCCAGAAAAATCACCGCGAACAAGGCCGTCATCACAAAGTCTATGCCGGTGGTGTTGATGGGCAGCGCGCTGCCCAAAAGCCCACCCAGCGTGCAGCCACAGACCCAGTAGATGTGGTCCATCACGCTGATGGCCAGATAAAACTTCTTTTCGTCCATGCCCGGCGGCGGCTGCACCGAGCAAAACAGCGCGAAGGTCTCGTCGGTAAGGGCGAACACCATATACCACTTGGCGCGGCCGTAGTGCTTGAAGCGCTCCAGCAGCGGGATGCCGTAAAACACATGACGGGCGTTTACCGCAAGGGTCATCAGTGCGGCGGTTAGCGGGGCAAAGCCGGCGGCCATAAGCCCCACCGCCACAAACTGGCCGCTGCCCGCATAAATGGTAAGCGCCATAACAAAGGCCCACCCCGCCCCATACCCCTTGGACGCCAGCAGCATGCCAAAGGCCATACCCATAAACAAGTACCCGGTAAGCACCGGGATAGTGTGGGGAAAGGCCGTGCGCACAATGTGGCGGGTGGTGTTTATCGTTTCGTCTCGCAAGTGTGTGTTCCTCTTTATCGTTGCGTGTTCTCAAGATAGCCGAAGCCTAGCGGCGGATATTCTTCATCTCGGGCTTGGAACCGGCACTATGCGCCGGGCCCTCGAAACAGCGCTGCGGCGCTAGTCCCTCGCGTGCAACAGCACATCCTTGGCCCTAGGTGGGGCGCCTCGTTGTGGCGCGAGGCAGGCTCCGCAAAAGCGGAACTGCCGAACCCGCCGCGAAGCGGTGGGTTCGGTCGAAAAACACCCGCCGCTCTCTTCGGCCTGTCATCTGCTGCTGGGCCAAGCATTTCGCGGGAAGAGCGCCGGGTACTACCGGGGGCAGGCCCCGCGGGGCAACTACGCACCCCACCCACGCCTCGCGCACTCGGCCGTGCGCTCTCACAGTTCATGCATCGCACAAAACGCTCGCATTCACTGGGCGCGGGAAAATTTGTTTTGCCCCAGCAGGGTACTTTACTTCAACTGGCACCTACCCGCCGCAGTCGCTGCGCTCCATGCCTCATGCGCCTTGGGGCCATTCGGCATGCGGCGGGCTCGGCAGTTTTGCCTGTGGCAAAGCCTGCCTCGGCCTTTCAGGCCCCAAAGCCAAATTTTGTGCTACGCACCCCACAAACCCGGCAGGGCAAGCCCCGCCGGGTGCGGTTGGGCGGCCTGCCCAACGTGTCTCAGCCGCCCAGATAGGCTTTTTTTACTTCCTCGTTGTCGGCCAGCTCTTTGGCGGCGCCCTGCATGGCCACCTTGCCGGTTTCCAGCACATAGGCGCGGCTGGCCAGCTCCAGTGCCATCTTGGCGTTCTGCTCCACCAGCAGGATGGTGACCCCGCCTGCGTTGATCTCCCGGATGGTGCGGAATATCTCCTGCACCAAAAGCGGCGAAAGCCCCATGGACGGCTCGTCCAGCAGCAGCATCTTGGGCTGCGCCATCAGCGCCCGGCCCATGCTCAGCATCTGTTGTTCCCCACCAGAGAGCGTGCCCGCCAGCTGGCGGCGGCGTTCCTTCAGGCGGGGCAAAATGGTAAGCACCCGGTCGTAGTCCTCTTTTATGCCAATGCTGTCCTTGCGGGCATAGGCGCCCATCTCCAGGTTTTCTTTCACCGTCATGCGGGAGAATACCCGCCGCCCCTCCGGCACCTGGGCCAGGCCCAGGCCGGTAATCTGGTGGGGTTTTGTGGCCAGAAGGTCTTGCCCGCAGAAGGTGATGCCGCCGCTGCGGGGCCGCACCAGGCCCGACACCGCGTGCAAAATGGTGGTTTTGCCCGCGCCGTTGGCGCCGATGAGGGTGACGATCTCCCCTTCGTCCACCTCGAAGCGCACACCCTTGATGGCGTGGATGGCGCCGTAGTACACCTGCAGGTCGCTTACCTCAAGCATCTTCTTCTTCAAGCGCGTCACCCCCCAGATAAGCCTCGATGACCCGCGGGTCATTGCGCACCTCGGCCGGCTCGCCCGAGGAGATGATGCGGCCATAGTCCAAAACAAAAATGTATTCGCAGATATCCATCACGAAGTTCATGTCGTGCTCTATCAGCAGCACCGACACCTCGAACTTGTCGCGTATCATTTTCACCGTGGCCAAAAGTTCCTGGGTCTCGGTGGGGTTCATGCCGGCGGCGGGCTCGTCCAAAAGCAGCACCCGGGGCTTTGCCGCCAGCGCACGGGCAATCTCTAGTTTGCGCTGCTGGCCGTAGGGCAGGTTGCGGGCATAGTCGTGGGCAAAGCCGTCCAGCCCCATCACTTCCAAAAGCTCGTGGGCACGGTGGCTAATCTCCCGCTCCTCTTTGCGGAAGCCCGGCCCGCGGAACACCCCGCTTATCAGGCTGTAGTGCATCTGGCGGTTCATGGCGGTTTTTACGTTGTCTATCACGCTAAGGTCTTTGAACAGGCGGATGTTTTGGAAGGTGCGGGCAAGGCCCATTTGGCAGCGCTGGTAGGTCTTGTAGCGCAGCAGGCTCTTGTCCTCCAGGTAAATGTCGCCCCGGGTGGGGGCGTACACCCCGGTAAGCAGGTTGAAAATGGTGGTTTTGCCGGCGCCGTTCGGGCCAATCAAGCCCACAATCTGCCCCTTCTTAATATAGAAGCTGACGCCCTCCACGGCGGACAGGCCGCCAAAATAGATGGACAGGTCCTCCACCTGCAACTCGATGGGTCTCATGTGGCGCCACCCCCTTTGCCGGCGGCTGCCTTTTTATTGTGGCGCCAGTTGCGCCATCGGTCGTAAATGGGCAAAATGCGTATCTCAGCCCGGCCCAACAGGCCCTTCGGGCGGAACAGCATCACGCAAATCAGCAAAATGCTGTACAGCAGCATGCGGTATTGCTCGAAGTTGCCCAGAATGTCTGCCAGCACCGGGATGTTGCTGATGACCTTGCCGAGGGAACGCAGCAGTTCCGGCAATGCGGTAAGCGCCGTGGCGCTGATAACGGCGCCGGTGATGGAGCCCATGCCCCCCAGCACCACCATCATCAAAATCTCCACGCTGCGGTTAAAGTCAAACTTGCCGGGGGCGATGATGCCGATTTGGTGGGCGTACATGCCCCCCGCGATGCCCACAAAGAAGGCGGACAGCACGAAGGCCAGCAGCTTGTAGTAGGTGGTGTTGATGCCGCTGGACTCGGCTGCGATCTCATCCTCGCGGATGGCCAGCACCGCCCGGCCGGAGCGCGAAGTGCCGAAGGTATAGCTGAAGAATATCACGAAGGCCGCGATGGGGAACAGGTAGTTGAACATACCTGCAGGGTTTGTGCGGGACGTAAGCGTGCCGATGCCCGAAAGCCCCCCGGGCCCGCCCGTGAAGGGCAGGTTGTAGGCGAACACGCGGATGATCTCCCCAAAGCCCAGGGTGATGATGGCAAGGTAGTCTCCACGCAGGCGCAAGGCGGGAATGGCCACCAAAAGGCCTGTAACAGCCGCCACCAGCCCCCCGATGAGCAGGGACGGGAACAGGGAGAGGGATAAATCCCACCCTACGCTTTTGGTGAACAGTGCCGAGGCATAGGCCCCCACCAGCATGAACCCCGCGTGCCCCAGCACCAGCTGGCCCAACAGGCCCGTTACCATGTTCAGGCTAACGGCCGCCACCACGTTGATACACGCCAGGTTGATGATGCCGCGCAAAAAGGCGTTGATGATGCCCGCGTTGATGAGCTGCTGCATCACAAGATACACCACCAGCACCACGGCCAGGGTAACCAGGCTTGCCACGTCGCGCCTTCTGCGCTTGCTTTGTTTTTTCAGCATCCTACACCTTCTCTTTCATGTGCTGGCCCAGCAGGCCCGCGGGTTTGAACAGAAGGATAAGGATAAGCAGGGCAAACACCACCGCGTCCATCCAGGCGCTTTGGCCCAAAACCACCGAGAGGCTCTCGGCCAGGCCCAGGATAAGCGCGCCCAGCATGGCGCCGGGAATGCTGCCAATGCCCCCGAATACGGCGGCCACAAAGGCCTTCAGGCCCAGCATGCCGCCCATCATGGGCTTGATTTGCATATAGGTGTTGGAGTAGAGCACCGCGCCCACCGCCGCCAGGGCCGAGCCCACGGCGAAGGTGAACAGAATGACGCTGTTGGTGTTGATGCCCATCAGGGTGGCGGCGCCGGCGTCCTCGCTAGTGGCGCGCATGGCCTTGCCTATTTTGGTGGTGTTCACCAGCAGCTGCAGCCCGGCCATCATCAAAAGGGCCACCACGATGTTGAGCAGGGTGTTGGATACGTTCATGCCGCCCACACGGATGGCCGGCAGGGTGAACATTTTGGGAATGGGCTTTTGGTTGGTGCCGAAGATAAGCTGGGCCAAATTCTGCAAAAAGATGGATACCCCGATGGCGGTGATGAGCAGCGCGATGCGGGGCGCGTCGTTGTTCAAAAGCCGGTGGTAGGCCACGCGCTCTATCACAACACCGGCCACGGCGCAAAAGCCGATGGACCCCGCCACGGCCAGCCACAGCGGGGCGTTCATGCCCAGCAGCACAAAAATGGTATAGCCCCCCACCATGATGATATCCCCATGGGCGAAGTTGATGAGCTTTACCACCCCGTACACCATGCTATACCCCAGCGCCACCAGGGCATAGATGCTGCCCGAGCCCAGCCCGTTCAGTATCTGGGTTACATAATACATCCTCACACCGTCCTTTTTATGGCTGCGTAGCAGCCGGCGGGCCCCTGGCCCTATGCCGCAGTGTCTTTCGGCGTGGCAAACGCCGCCGCTATTGCCCGCGTGCGGGGCTTGCCGCGCCGCCCGCCCCGTTTGCCGCAGGGGGCGGGCACCGCACTTTCCCGAAAAATCCGAAAAGAGGGCGAATTGCTTCGCCCCTTTTCGGTGTTGTCAATCACTATACCCGTTTTGCCCAAAAAGCGCAACAGGGTTTGCCGCAGCGGGTATTTTAGAAGGAGTAGGTACCCAGCAGCTTCTCTTCGCCGTCCACAAACTCAATGATAACGGCCTCGCGCGCGGGGTCTTGCCCGCCGCCAAAGTTGATGGCGCCGGACACGCCCTCGTAGTTCAGGTTGGTCAACGCGTCGATGATGGCCTGGCTGTCCACGCTGCCGGCGGCCTCAATGGCGGCCGCCATGATGTACATGGACTCGTACCCGAGAATGGTGAACCCGTTCAGGTTCTCGTCGTCCTCGCCGTATTTTGCCTTGTACGCGTCAATCACTTCCTGCAGGCGGGGGCCGGGGTCGCTCATGGCGTAGTGGTGGCAGTAGTACACCTTGTTCAAAATGTCATAGTTCGAGGGGTCCACCTTCTGGGCGGTGGTCTCGTAGCCGTCGGGCCCAAGGAAGTAGGCGTCAATGCCGAGATCGCGCGCCTGGGCCAGAATGAGGGCGGCGTCGCCGTAGTAGCAGGGCGCCATCACAACGTCGGGGTTGCCCTCTTTAATTTTGGCCAGCTGGCTGTTAAAGTCTACCGCGCCGCTTTGGTAGCCTTCCTTCGCGGTGATGGTGATGCCCAGCGCCGGGGCGGCGGCCTCAAACGCGTCGGCCACACCCTTCGAATAGTCGTCGCCGGTGTCATACAAAATGGCGGCGGTGGTGGCTTCCAGACGGTCGGCGGCATAGTTTGCCATCAATTCGCCCTGGTAGGGGTCTGTAAAGCAGGTGCGGAAGATGTTGGGCCCCACTGCCGTAATGGCGGCGCCGGTGCCGGTGGGGGTGATCATGGGCATGTTGTCTGCCAAAGCCTTCTGGGCCACGGCCAGGGTGGGCCCGGTGGTGATATCGCCAATCAGCGCCACAATGCCGTCCTCGTTCACCAGGCGGTCATACGCGGTGGTGGCTTCGGTGGGGTCGCCCTGCTCGTCGTAGGGGATATACTTGATGGGCTTGCCCAAAATGCCGCCCGCGGCGTTGATCTCATCCACCGCCAGCATGGTGCCGTTGTTGGAGGCAATGCCGTACTGGGCCACGCCGCCGGTAAGGGGGGCAAGGCCGCCGATGATGATCTCGTCCGGCAAATCGCCCGAAGGCGCGGTGGAAGCAGAACCGGAAGCGGGCGGGGTGCTGCTGTCGGACGTTTGGCCGCCACCGCCACCGCAGGCCGCAAAGGCCAGCAGCACCATAGCCACCAAAAGCAGGCTGAATACTTTTTTCATGGATGAATCCTCCTTAAAATGAATACCGATTAAAGCCAGGTTATAAATATACATTATACATGCAGGGTGCCCAAGATGCAATGCACACTTCTGCCATGTTTTTTTCCCTTTCGGCAAGTGTTTTTGATACACAACACACAAAAATTTGTGCTTCTGCCTGATTTTTCCCGCTTTTCCCGCTTGTTTTGGGCACTTGCGGGAATACGGGATTCTTCAGTTTCCTCAAATATGTCCTTATTTGGCGCACACTTTAGGCGCCGGCGGCAGGTGCCGCAGCAGTGGCGGGCGGCTTTCCTTTGGCGGCAATGCGTGGTATACTGGGGGCATATATGAACCACCGGGCGCAGGGGTTACACCACCCTGCCGCCCCACAAGAGGGCTGTATCATGACAAGCAAAAAGAGGATCCACTACATCAATGAACTGCAGGAGATTCAGCGCCTGGCGGTGGAAAGCCCGTATGACGTGGGCCTGCACGCCGAGGATGGCAGTGTCATCATCGACGCCAAAAGCTATATTGGCATGTACGCGCTGGATTTTTCAAAGCCGGTGCTGGTGGTAAGCGAAGACGAGGCGCTGCACCGCAAAATACACGACATTGGCGAAAACGTGAAATAACCCGCCGGCCGCCGCCGGGAAAGGAACCCCTGTGAAGAAAAACCGCTTCGGCCCGTTTGGGCGCCGCACCCTCTCCAACCTTGTGGTGGTGGGGGCAGGGGTGCTGCTTTACATGGCTTTGCTAAACCTTACCGCCGTGCGCAGCACCCTGGCCTGGTTTTTGTCCATCTTCTCCCCGTTTTTCATCGGCATCGCCATTGCCTATCTTCTCAACATCCCCATGCGCTTTTTCGAAACCAGGGTGTATGCCAAGTTACAGGGCCGCCGCCCGCTGGCCATTGTTACCGTATACCTGCTGGCGGTGCTGGCACTGGTGCTGCTGGGCGGGCTTGTCATCCCCCAGCTTATCGAGAGCGTGCGCACCCTGCTTAGCAACGTGACGCTGTATCTCGACAATATCAACGAGCTTGTTACCACCGTGGGCACCATGCTGGAGCTTCGGCCAGAGACCATCGACGCCTTCTTCTTCTCTTACAGCGACCTTGTGAACGAGATTGCCACCTGGGCGCGCAGTGCTTTGCCGGACCTTCTGGGTATGGGCTATCGCCTTACCATGAGCGTGGTGACCGCGCTGACCGCCCTGATCGCCTCCATCTATATGCTGGCCAGCAAGGAAAAACTGCTGCGCCAGGTGCGCCGGGTACTGTACGCCATTTTGCCGCAGCGCGCCGCCACCCAAACCATGCGCGTGGGCAACATTTCCAACCGGGTGTTCTCCGGCTTCATCGGCGGCAAAATACTGGACAGTGCCATCATCGGCGTCATTTGCTTTACCTTCATGTCCCTGATGAACGTGTTGTCCTCGATGCTGGGGGTAGAGGCCATCCGCATGCCCTATGCCCCCCTTATCAGCGTGTTTATCGGCATCACCAATGTCATCCCCTTCTTCGGGCCTTTCATCGGCGCCATCCCCTCTATCATGATCCTTCTGATGGTGAACCCTTGGAACGCCATCTGGTTCACGGTGTTCATCATTGTGCTGCAGCAGTTCGACGGCAACATCCTGGGCCCCAAGATTTTGGGGGATTCCACAGGCCTGCCGGCCATCTGGGTGCTTGTCTCCATTTTGGTGGGGGGCGGGCTGTTCGGCTTTATGGGCATGCTTTTGGGGGTGCCCACCACGGCCGTGCTGTACACCCTGGCGGCCGATTTTGTGGCCGGGCGCCTGCGCCGCAAGGGCCTTGATGAACAGGAGGGCCTGGCTTCGCCCGCCGCCGCGCCAACTACCGAGGAGGCTTCGCCGCCCGTCTCACCGCCCGCCCCGCCGCCGGAGGAAACCACAACATGAAGGCAAGCAAGCGCTACATTCTCACCTTTTCCCTATTTTCGGCGGGATATATCGCGCTGGGGCTGCTGTTGCTTTTAGCGCCGGACCAAAGCCGCCAGTTCCTCAGCATTGCGCTGGGCATTGCGGCCATTGTGGCGGGCATTGCGCGCATTGCCTGGCACTTTGCCAAAGACGATTTGTCCCGCGCCTTCCACAATGACATCCCCGGTGGGGTGCTGTTGGTGCTGGCCGGCATTTACCTGATAGCCCGCGCCGAGGTGCTGTGGGACTGGCTGCCCGTGATTTTAGGCTTTGCCGTGGTCTTTGACAGCATGGTGAAGCTGCAGCACGCCTTTGATTTAAAGCGCACCGGCTTTGCCCACTGGTGGGCGGTGCTGGCGCTGGCGCTGGCCACGGCGGTGCTGGGCCTGTTGTTGGTACTGGGCATTTTTGGCAAGAACATTTTGCTGTACTAT
>JAJDGD010000010.1 GCA_030265505.1 Ruminococcaceae bacterium OttesenSCG-928-O06
AGCCAGGCCGCGGCCCGGCGCCGCCGCAAAAAGGCCCGCCAACGCCAGCGTGCCAGCCTGCTTGTTCTGGCTGTTTTGGTGGTGATATTGTTCCTGGTGGCGTTGCTGTTCGCCGGCGGCACAAAGCCCCAGTCTTCGTCGGCACCGTCTTCCGTCTCCCAGCCGTCCTCATCGGTGCCGGTCTCGTCGGCGCCCTCTGTGCCCAGCCGCACCCCCACCCCGTACGATTTGGAGAGCCTGCCGCCGCTGTTCAACTTCGAGAACTACATCCCCGACGAATACCGCACTGCGATGGAGCCCACCCTTACCGACATTGGGGGCGGCCAGCAGATGGAAGCTGCCGCCGCCGCCGCCTTTTTGGCCATGCACAAGGCCGCCGCGGCCGATGGGATAGACCTCGTGCCGGTCTCGGGCTTCCGCAGCAACCAGCAGCAAACCAACAACTACAACGCCAGCATCCAGCGCTATTTGAACCAGGGCTACAGCCAGCAGCAGGCCGTAACCATGACAGAGGGCTACTACGCCATTCCCGGCACCAGCGAGCATGAGGCGGGTCTTGCCATAGACATCGGGTGGATCGAGGACAGCTTCGAGAATTCCGACGCGTTTGCCTGGCTGCAAGAGAATGCCGTCACTTATGGCTTCATCCTGCGCTACGCGAATGACACCTTCGACATCACCCACATCCGCTACGAGCCCTGGCACTACCGCTTTGTGGGGGCCAACCACGCGGAGAAAATCGTGGAACTCGGCATTACGCTGGAGGAATACACCGCGCTGATGGCCACCACCTGATGCGCCTGCCGCAAGCGGAAGCCCTACAAGCTGCAGGCAGAAGCCACCTGCCGCCGGGCTACCGGCGTACATTTGGCAAAGCCCTCTTGTGGCCGCAAGCGCCCTGCAATACCCCACACACAAAAAACCTCCGAAGGCAAATTCCTTCGGAGGTTTTGCTTTGCTCATTCCGCCTGGTCGGCCTCGTCCTCTTCTTCTTCGTCTTCGTCCTCCAGGCCCAACATGGTTTTGGTCAGCTCCGCGTTGGGGTCGTAGGCTTTCTTATTCGTGCCGCGGAAGTAATCTATCACCCGCCAGGCGGCCACCACCAACATCATCACCGTAAGGCCCACCATCAGGTATTCGTCGGACCCCCACTGCCCAAAAGGCACCATGCGCACCTGGGTGATGCACATGTACGAACAATACAGCAGCATGCCAAATACAATAAGGTTAAACACAATACCCCTCCGGTTTTTGCTTATTTTGTGCGGTTGCAGCGGCTTTAGGCATCATCGTCATCCTCACCGCCTGCGGCAGAGGAATCCGCGCCGTCTGCGTCTGTAGCGTCATCTCCATCCCCCGCGGCAGAGGAATCCGCACCCGAGGCCACAGGTGGTGTGGCCGGCAGGCTGCTGTCACTTGCCGCGGCAGGCACCGAGGACGCCGGCGCCGGGGTGGTTTGGGCCGGCTGGTGGCTGGTGCTTCTGCGCATGGCCACCAGGTAATAGTCGCTGCCGTCGCGCCGCAGCTCATAGTCCATATACTTTGCGGGGTGGTCATAGTCCGGCTGGTTGATAATCTGGTTATCGGCCGTTTGGGTGCTAATGTACCCCATCACAACGCGCTTTATGCCGCCCGCTTCGCGCTGTATCTCCACCACGCTGGCAAGGTAGCGCTGCATCTGGCCGGTAACGGGCACGGCGTACATCTGGGTCTCGGGGTTGTAGGTGTAGTGCAGGCCCTCCACCACGTTGGAGAAGCTCTCGTGCACGGAAAACCGGAAGTTCGGCCCAAACATGCGCGCGGCATATTGGTCCACCAGCGAGGCGGACACCAGCTGCTCGTCATACTCGTTGCGGGGCAGGTCATCCACATCTTCCTGCTGGGCCTCGTTCATCACGCCCCAAATGGCCACTTCCTTGATGCTGTTCTCGTCCACCTGAGAGACCGACTCGAAAGGCAAAATGTCGAACCACACCATCGGCTCGAACAGCCTTTGGTATTCCAGCCGCTCCTCGTCGCTGTTCAACATGCCGCGCACCAGGTTTATGCCCCCGGTAACGATGCTGTACGCCCCCACCACAATCAACACCGTAAGCGCAAGGCCGATAAGCTGGCGGTTGCGCCGGCGGGCCGTACGGCTTTGCTCTTCCTTTTTCAGGCGTTGCTGCTCGGGGTCTTGCCCGGGGGTTTTGTTTTGCCTTTCGTTTGCCATGCCCCTACCTTTCCTGCGGCCGCACTGCGCTGTCAGCGCACCTGGCCGGTTCCTTCCACAACATACTTATAGCTCGTCAGCTCATACAGGCCCATGGGGCCGCGCGCGCCTATCTTTTGGGTAGAGATACCAATCTCGCACCCCAGGCCAAACTCGCCGCCGTCGGTAAACCGGGTGGAGGCGTTGTGGTACACGGCGGCGCTGTCCACCTGCTGCAAAAAAGCAGCAGCGGCGGCGGCGTCCGCCGTAACAATGGCGTCGCTGTGATGGGTGGAGTGCGCGTTGATATGCCCAATGGCTTCTTCCAGGCTGCCCACCACGCCCACGGCCAGCACATAGTCCAAAAACTCGGTGTCAAAATCCTCGGGCCCGGCGGGCGTGCCCGCAATGATACCCGCAGCCGCTTCGTCCAGCCGCAATTCCACCTTGCCTTCCAGCACCGCGGCGGCCATGGGCAAAAACCGCCCGGCCACATCTTTGTGCACCAGGCACACCTCGGCAGAGTTACACACGCTGGGGCGGCTGGTTTTGGCATTATACAAAATGGATACCGCCATGTCAAGGTCGGCCTCGGCATCCACATACACATGGCAGATGCCGGTGCCCGTCTCGATGACCGGCACACCCTTGGCGCCGTCCACCACCGCGCGTATCAGCCCTGCGCCCCCGCGGGGAATCAGCAAGTCCACAAAGCCGCGGGCTTCCATCAGCTGCTGCACGCTTTCGCGGCCGGGGCTGCGCACCAGGTTTATGGCATTTTCCGGGCCACCCGCGGCGGCAATGGCCGCCTGCATGCTCTCGGCAATGGCAATGTTCGTGCGCAACGCGTCGCTACCGCCGCGCAGCACGCACACGTTGCCGCTTTTCAGGCACAGTGCGGCGGCGTCTGCCGTTACGTTGGGGCGGCTTTCGTACACCATGGCCACCACCCCCACCGGCACGCGCACCTTGCGAATGTATAGCCCGTTTTGGTGGGTATATTCCTGCTCCACCACACCCAGGGGCCCGGGCAGCGCGGCCACGGCCAACATGCCCTCGGCCATATCGGCAATGCGTCCCTCGGTAAGGCGCAGGCGGTCTATCATCACTTCGGCAATGCGGCCGCGGGCGTTTTCAATGTCGGCCTCGTTCGCCGCCAAAATGGTGGCGCCATCGGCCACCAGCCGCGCCGCCATAGCCCGCAAAAGCGCGTCGCGTTGCGGCGCGGTAAGGGCCGCCACGGCCCCCGTGGCCGCCTTTGCTTTTTGTAGCAGTTCCATCACGCTCACTGGGTGCCCCCTTTTTTGCGGAAGTTGAACCGCGTGCCCACGGGCAGGCCCGCCACCACCTCGTACAGGCTCTCGGGGTTTTGCCCGTTGGTAATCACCATATCTATGCCGTGCTTTTGCAAAACACGGGCCGCGGCCAGCTTGGTGCGCATGCCTCCGGTGCCAAAGCCTGTGCCGGCTTCGCCCGCGGCGGCCATCAGTTCTTCCGTAATCTCCTCCACCACCGGGATAAGCCGGGCCCCCTCGCTGTGGCGGGGGTCCGCCGTGAACAAGCCCGGAATGTCCGTAAGCAGCACCAAAAGGTCGGCTTTGGCAATCACCGCCACCTCGGCCGAGAGGGTGTCGTTGTCGCCAATCTCGCCCCCCTCTATCTCAGCGGTGGCCACGCTGTCGTTCTCGTTGATGATGGGGATGGCCCCCAGCTCCAAAAGGCGGAACAATGTGGCCTCCACGTTTTGGCGGCGGCCCTCGTGCTGGATATCCTCGGCGGTAAGCAGCATTTGCCCCACCGTGTGGTTGTACTTGCCAAACAGGCGGTCATAGGTATACATCAGCTCGCACTGGCCCACGGCCGCCGCGGCCTGGCGGGTGGGCACGTCCTCGGGCCGGCCGGGCAGGTGCAGCTTGCCCACCCCCATGCCAATGGCGCCCGAGGACACCACCAGCACCTGGTTGCCGGCGTTCTGCAAATCTGCCAGGGTCTTGCACAAAAGCTCTACCCGGCGTATGTTCAGCTGCCCGGTCTCGTGGGTAACCGTAGAGGTTCCCAGCTTCACTACCACCCGCATACTCCTGCCTCCAAGCGGTTTACTTTCCGCATTATCTATCTGTTATTATACATTTTGTTGTAATATTCCCGATAGGCGCCGCTGGTTACGCTTTGCAGCCATTCGGCATTGTCCAAATACCAGCGCACCGTGCGCACTATGCCCTCGTCAAAGGACACGGCGGGGTGCCAGGAAAGCTCGGCGTCTATTTTCGCCGGGTCTATGGCATAGCGGCGGTCGTGGCCTTTGCGGTCGGTCACATAGCGAATCAGCGCATCACTGGCGGCGGGGTTGGCCATTTCGCCCACCAGGCGTATCACGGTTTTCACAATGTCGATGTTGGTACGTTCGTTGTGCCCGCCGATGTTGTACACTTCACCCGGGCGCCCGCCCTGCAGCACCAGGTGGATGGCCCGGCAGTGGTCCTCTACATACAGCCAGTCGCGCACGTTCAGCCCGTCGCCGTACACCGGTAGTTCTATGTTGTTGCACGCGTTGTGTATCATCAGGGGAATCAGCTTTTCGGGGAACTGGTACGGCCCGTAGTTGTTGCTGCATCGGGTAATGTTCACCGGCATGCCGTAGGTGTCTGCCCAGGCGGCCACAAACAAATCTGCCGCGGCCTTGCTGGCCGAATAGGGGGAGCGTGGGGCCAAGGGCGTCTGCTCGGTAAAATAGCCGGCAGGGCCCAGGCTGCCATACACTTCGTCGGTACTTACCTGCAAAAACTTTGCCCCTGGCTTGTAGGCGCCGTCCGGCCCCTCCCACGCGGCGCGGGCGGCAGCCAACAGCGCCAGGGTGCCCTGCACGTTGGTTTGGGCAAAAATACCCGGGTTTTCTATAGAGCGGTCCACATGGCTCTCGGCGGCAAAGTTCACCACGGCGTCGAACTGATACTGGCCAAACAGCTGCGCCAGAAGCGCCGCGTCGCAAATGTCCCCCTGCACAAAAACGTGGCGGGGGTTTTGCTCGGCGGCCCTCAGGTTGGCCAAATTCCCGGCGTAGGTAAGCTTATCCAGGTTCACCAGGGTGGTGCCGTCGGTGTTGTCCAGCATATACAGAATAAAATTGGAGCCGATGAACCCGGCGCCGCCGGTAACAAGGATGGTGTTCATGGGTTTGTCCTCAATTCCTCGATGTATTGGGCCAGGGCCTGCTGCCAGGGGCGCATCTCATCCCCAATGGTGCGGCGCAGCATGGTGTGTTCCAAAGCAGAGTTTTGCGGCCGCTTTGCCGGGCGGGGAAACTCCGCAGTGGTGCAGGGCGCTATTTTGCCCGCGGCGCCCGCCAGGCGCGCAATCTCGCAGGCAAACGCATACCAGGTGCACACCCCGCCCCCGGTAATGTGGTACAGGCCGTATTCCTCGGTGGCGGCCAGGCGCAGCAGGTGGTGGGCCAGGTCCTCGGCGTTGGTGGGGTTGCCGCGCTGGTCGTCCACCACGCGCACTTCGGGCTGTTCCTGCACAAGGCGCAGCATGGTTTTTACAAAGTTGCCCCCGGTGCGGCCATACAGCCAGCTGGTGCGCGCAATAAACCACCGGCGGCAAAACCCGCGCACATATTCTTCGCCCAGCAGCTTGGTTTTGCCGTACACAGAGGCCGGGCGCGGCAAATCGCTCTCGGCAAAGGGCACTTCGCCCGCCCCGCTGAACACATAATCGGTAGAGACATGCACCAACTTTGCCCCTGTCTCCTCACAGACCACGGCCAGGTTGCGGGGGGCCAGGGCGTTGGCGGCAAAGGCGTCGTCGGGCTGGGTCTCGGCGGCATCCACATTGGTAAAGGCCGCACAATTGAACACCACATCCGGCTTTGCCCGCTGCACCAGGGCCCTTGCCTCGGCCAAAACGGAAAGGTCTCCGTCCGCAAGGTCTGCGCCGGTCACCTCGGCCCCCAAAAGCTGGGGCGGAATGGCCCCCAGTGCGCTTTGGCCGTTTTGCAGCTGGCGCTGCAGCTCTGTGCCCAGTTGCCCGGCGGCACCGGTAATCAGAATACGCATAGGGGGCCTCCTTTCTGCATGTTCAGCATTTTTACGCAAAATTTGTGATGGTTGGGGCTTTCGCTTGCCCGCCGGCCCCGCTTTGCGGCACTTACAGGGCCCCCGGCGTTACCGTGGCGGCAATGTGGTACAAATATTGGCCGTACTCCGTCTTTTCCAGGCGGGCGGCGGTTTGCAGCAGTTGCTCTTTTGTAATAAAGGCCTGCCGGTAGGCAATCTCCTCCAGGCACGCGATGTACAGCCCCTGGCGGGTTTGCACGGCCTCTACAAAGTTGGCGGCGGCCAGCATGGCCCGGTGGTTGCCGGTGTCCAGCCAGGCCATGCCTCGGCCAAACAGTTCCACTTTCAGCGCGCCCATGGCAAGGTAGGCCAGGTTCACGCTGGTAATCTCAATTTCCCCGCGGGCGCTGGGCTGCACGGTTTTGGCAATGTCCACCACGCGGTTGTCGTAAAAATACAGGCCGGGCACGGCGTAGCTGCTTTTGGGGGCTTCGGGCTTTTCCTCTATGGAAAGCACGTTCCCCGCCCTGTCAAACTCCACCACGCCAAATTCAGACGGATTTGCAACATGGTAGCCAAATATGGTGGCGCCCTGTGCTCTTGCTGCCGCAATGTTCAGCCGCTCGGTAAAGCCGTAGCCATAGAAGATATTGTCTCCCAGCACCAGGCACACGTTGTCCTTGCCAATAAACTCCTCGCCCACAATAAAAGCGTCGGCAAGGCCGCGGGGCGCTGTTTGCACCGCGTAGGAAAAGCGCACCCCCAGCTCCTCGCCGGTGCCGAACAGCCGCTCGAAGCACGGCAAATCTTGCGGGGTGGAGATGATGAGGATGTCCCGTATGCCGGCCAGCATCAGCGTGGAGACCGGGTAGTAGATCATCGGTTTGTCGTACACCGTCAGTATCTGCTTCGACGCCGCGATGGTGGAGGGGTACAGCCGTGTGCCCGCGCCCCCCGCCAAAACGATTCCCTTCATAGTTCCCTCCAAAGCGTGTTATTTCAGCTTAAAGCCCCACTTGGCAAAATAGCGCGCCATGCTGCGGCACTGGCGCAAAAACTGCCGGGGGTCGCGGTGGGCGGCGCGGTGCCACGCGTGGATGACCGACACATCCGGCAGGTACACCGCCCGCCCGCAGCGCAGGGCCTTTTGGGTGATGTCCGCGTCCTCCACATACATGAAATAGCCTTCGTCAAAGCCGCCAATGGCCCGCAGCACCTCGGTGCGGATGAGGAAAAAGGAACCGCTACAGAACTCCACGTCCACCGGCCCGCTCAAATCCTCGTCCAGCATCAGGTAGTGTTCCTCGTAGGGCTTCAAAACGCCCAGGCCCAGCTGGCGGCTAAGTAAGGGCAGCAGGGCGGGCCGCCGCTTGGCAATGTGTTGCTCCTCCCCGGTGGGGAAAAGCAGCCGCGGGCAGCACATAACCACGTCCGGGTGTTCGTCCATCCAGGCGGCCATGGCACCCAGCGCGTCGTTTTGCAACAGGATATCCGGGTTCACCACGGCGTGGTATTCGCTTTGCAAAAAGGGCAGCACCGTGTTGTGCCCGGCGCCATAGCCGCGGTTTTTCTTGCGGGCAAAAACCGCCGTGCCCTTGGGCACGCCTTGCTCCAGCAGGGTGTTCAGCGCGTCGCCGGGGCTGGCATTGTCCACCAGGTACAGGGCAAGGCCGCCCTTTGTGTGCTGCGCCAGGCTGTCCAGGCAATCCTTTGCCTCTTCGGCGCCACCGTACATCACAACCGATGCGCTGATGCGCGGCATGGCACCGCCCCCTTTGCTGTTTGGTTTGCGGCCGCCGGCAGGTTTGTTACCCCCGCTGGGAAGTGGAGGTCCCGCCGGCGTCTGCATCCGCATCACTGTCATCGTCTGTGGCGTCATCGCCGCCCGAAACAGACACATCCTCGCCGCTTACATCATTGCCGGAGAGATCCGAGCCTGAACTGTCTGCGCCGGATATGCTTGCCACCTGCCCGGTGATGGGGGAGCCTGGGTCCTCTCCGCGCTCGCGCACCATAGTACGCAGCACGTCGTTCAGCGCGCGCAGGGCCTGCGGGTCAGACAAAGGGGCCGGGCTGTACACCACGCTTTCGGGCACGCCGTCGTTGCTCACTTCCACGTCCGGCACAAGGCCGGTGCCGTTGAAGCTCTCGTCCCTTCCAGTAAGCAGCGTGGCCACCGTCACCGTCACGGCCGAGCCGTCATACAAACGGGAGGTGTTTTGCAGCGTGCCGCGCCCGGCGGTGCGCTGCCCCACCAGCTGGCCGCCGCACAAATCGCGCACGCTGCAGGCAAACAGCTCTGCCGCGGCCGAGGTGCTCTCGTTCACCAGCACCACCATGGGCAGGTCTACGGCGGCTTCGTCCGAGGTTGCCAACACGCTTACCACCCCGGCCTTGTTCATGCTTTTGGCCACGGTGCCCAGCGGCGCCAGCAGGTCTATCACTTCGTACGCATCGCGGAACAGCCCGCCGCTGTTGCCCCGCACGTCGAACAACAGCCCCAGCACCCCGTCGTTCTGGGCCGCGCGCACGGCAAAGTCGAACTCCGCATAGGTTTTGGCGGTAAAGGCATAAATGCGGATGAAAGCATAATCGCCCACCTTGATATACTCCACGGTGGGGTTGGCGTAGCTGGCTTGGTAGCGCACGGTGTAATTCACCTCGTCGCTCACCCCGTACAGGCAGGTCAGGGAAAGCTCGGTGCCCGTGGTGCCGCGCATGGCGCTGTGCAGCGCCCGCACGGTGGTGTAGGTGCGCGCGTCCACCCCGTTCACCTGGGTAATCACCCCCAGCGCCTCCACACCGGCACGCTCGGCCGGGGAATCGGGGTACACCCGCACAATGCGAAAGGCCCCCGAGGCCTCGCGCAGCACCTCGATGCCGCTGCTGAGCAATTCGCCGTTCTCTATGGCCAAAAGCTCGGTATATTCCGCCTCGGAGTAATAGGTACAGTAGCGGTCCGGCAGGCCGTTCATATAGCCGGCGGCCACACGGTCAAACAGGTAGTCGTCGTCTATGCTGCCGTAAAAGTTGTTGCGCACATACCTGTCTATCTCGGCCAGCTTGGTATACTGGGCCTGCAGGTTGGTAACGGCGCTTACGGTATTGTCGAACGTAGACATGGACAACAGCCATGTGATGGAGAAGGTGACCGTCATGGCCAGGATGGTGATGGCAAGCGCAATGCTTACCGGGATTTTTTTGTTCATAGGGCCCTCCGGCGGTTTTTGCGGTGTTCCCGTAAAAAGGTCTTTTGTGTGCGGCGCTTTGCGCGGGGCGCAGGCCGTTTTATGGCAGGTAATTTCGGGGGTTTTGCAATGCGCCCCCCACCTGCACCTCCAGGTGCAAATGCGGCCCGGTTACAAAGCCGGTGCTGCCCACGGTGGCAATCACGTCGCCCTGCTGCACACTGGCCCCGGCCGCCACCAGCACGCTTTCGCAGTGGGCGTACAGGGTTTTTATGCCGTCGCCATGGTCCAGCACCACATAGTTGCCGTAGCTGTTGCCCGCGCTGCCGGCCACCAGCACCGTGCCACCGCCGCAGGCCACAATGGCCGCCCCGGTAATGTTCGCCCCGCCGCCCGAGATATCCATGCCGCGGTGGGCCACGCCGTTAGGGTCGGGCTGGCCAAACTCGCACGACACATTGGTGAAGCCGGGCACCGGCCAGATAAAACTGCCCCCCACATAGCCGCCCTCGCCGGGCTTGCTGCCCCCAAGCCCGCCGCCAATGGCGGCCATCTCTTGCTGGGCGGCCAGCAAAGCGGCCATTTGGTCGCCCTGCACCTGCTGCTGGGCATACAGCAGCGCCTGGCTGTACGAAATTTGCCCGTCCAAATCGGCAATGTTCTGGGCCAGGGCCTCCTGGCTTTCCAGCAGCTGGGCGTAGTATTCGTTCAGCTCGCTAAGCGCGGTGTCTATCTCGGCCTGCTGGGCCTCCAGCAGTTCCTTTTGCGCACTCAGGCGCTGCAGCAGCCCCACGTCGTGCTGGGAGATGCGCTGCAAAGAGTCGACCATGGTGACAAGTTCGGAAAACTTGTCCACGTTCAGCACCTGGGTAAGCGTAGAGAAGGTGTTCATGTCGTAAATGGCCACCAGGCGCTTGCGCAGCAGCTGGTCGCTGTCAAACAGGGTGGCGCGTGTTTCGGCAATCTCCTCCTGCTTTTTGGCCAGCTCTTCCTCGGTGCGGGCAATCTCCTGGTGGCTCAGCTCCACCATCTCGTCTATCAGGGCCTTTTCCTCCAACAGGGCGGCCCGCAGCTTCTGCTTTGCGGAAATATCCCCCTTGTAGCCGTTTATCAGCTCTCGCGTTTCGGCCAGTTCCTCCTGCAGGCGGCGGTAGCGTTCTTGGGGGGTCTCGGCGGCAAGGGGGGCCGTAACGGCCCCCAGCAGCACCAGGGCCATGCACAAAAGCGCCAAAACGCGCACAGGGGTTTTTGTTTGTCTCATTGCCGTCCTCTCGGCCTCCTTGCCAAAAACCACCCTTGCCGCAGGGGTAGGCAGATGTAAAGTTGTGTATGCTCGGCCCCGGCAGGAATCCTTCTTTCGTTCTTTATCTTATCCATAAGAAAGAACGAAATCAAACCTTCAGGTGCTTGCGCACGCTGGACGCCGTGCCCACGCCGCCAATCAAAATACCGGCAACCACCGCGCCTATCACAATAAAATACCACACCTGGCCCAGCGTTAAAAAGCTGTCCAAAATCTTCAAAATCCAAACGTTGTACATGCCGTTCAAAAAGTCCATCACAAAATAATAGCCCGCGCACACAATGCCGCTGCTGATAAGCCCCGCAATGATGCCCACCGTCATGCCCTCTACAAAAAACGGCAGGCGGATAAAGGCGTTGGTGGCCCCCACATATTTCATGATGGAAATTTCCTTGCGGCGGGCAAACACCGTAAGGCGGATGGTGTTGGAGATGATGATGACGGACACCAGCGCCAAAATGGCCACAATGCCCCAGCCGCCGTAGGTAACCGCATTGTTGATGGCAATCATCACCCCGGCAAGGTCTACGGGCACATAGGTTTTTTCCACCCCGGCAATGCCGGCCAGGCGGGCGTTGGTGTCCTCTATAATGGTAAGGTCCTGCACGGTAACCAGGTACCGCGCGGGGAATATCCGCTCAAAACCCTCCAGCAGGTTGCCGTACTCCGCCAGCATGCTCTGCATCTGGTTGAAAGCGTCGTCCTTGCTCTCGTACACCACGTCCTGCACGTTGGGCACGCCCTTTATCTGCTCGCCAATGGCGGCGGCCTGCTCCTCTTCCACCTCGGGCAGCAGCGTTACCACAATCTCGTTTTGGTCTGCCAAATAGTCCACCACACGGCCCACGTTCAGCGTAAGCAGCACGGCCACGCCCGTAAGCAAAAAGCATGCGGTAAGCACGCCTATGCAGGCCAGGGTCATCAGGCGGTTGGCGCCCATGTTCTTCCAGCCCTGCTTTACAAGGTAACTAAAACTTCCCAGCCTCAAAGCCCTTCGCCCCCTCCCTGCACGTCGTCGGCCACAACCTCGCCGTGGTCAATGGTGATGATCCTCTCAGAGAAGCGCTGGGCCAAATCATGCTCGTGCGTAACCACCACCACGGTGGTGCCCACCATGTTGATGGCACGCAGCAACTCCATGATCTCCACGCTCAGTTCCGGGTCTATGTTGCCGGTGGGCTCGTCCGCAATAATGATGGGGGGCGAGTGCACCAGCGCCCGCGCCAAGGCCACGCGCTGCTGCTCGCCGCCGGAAAGTTCGTCCGGCCGGCTGCGGGCCTTGCCCGCCAGGCCCACCAGATTCAGCACATAGGGCACCCGCTTTTTAATCTCTTTTTCGGGGATGTTCGTCACCCGCATGGCGAAGGCCACGTTCTCGAAGGCCGTCATGGTGGGAATCAGCCGGAAATCCTGAAACACCACGCCAAGGCCGCGGCGCAGGTAGGGAATGTCCTTGCGGCGGATTTTGGAGAGGTCTCTGCCGCCCACCACCACCTTGCCGGCGCTGGCCACTTCCTCGCGCAAAATCAGCTTCAAAAAGGTGCTTTTGCCCGCGCCGGAATGCCCCAGCACAAACACAAATTCCCCGCGGCAAATCTCCAAGTTCACGTCCTGCAGCGCCACATTGCCTCCGGGGTATACCTTTTTCACGTTGGAAAACTGGATCATTACGGGGGTGTCTGCCCCCACTGCTCTCTTGGCCATCTGTCCTCTTCCTTTGTTTGCCGGCACGGGCCGCCACGCACAGCGGCGCGGCGCTTTCCCCATCAAACAGATGGGACTGTTGCTGTAAACAACAGTCCCATAGTATCATGTCCGGCCCTATTTATCAATATTTCACAGGGTTGGAGTTGAGATACTTCTTCACCATCAGCGCCACCTTAAATACGATGGCATCGTCGAATTCCCGCAGGTCCAGCCCGGTTAGTTTCTTGATTTTTTCCAGCCGGTACACCAGGGTGTTGCGGTGCACAAACAGCCCACGGGACGTTTCGCTCACGTTCAGGTTATTTTCAAAAAAGCGCTGGATGGTAAAAAGCGTCTCGTCGTCCAGGCTGTCTATGCTGCCCTGGTTGAACACCTCTTTCAAAAACATCTCACACAGGGTGGTGGGCAGCTGGTAAATCAGCCGCGCAATGCCCAGGTGGTTGTAGCTTACAATCGCCTGCTCGGTGTCAAACACCTTGCCCACCTCTAAGGCAATCTGCGCCTCTTTGAAGCTGGCCGAAAGATCCTTGATATTGCCGATGGGCGTGCCGATGCCCACCACGGCCTTGATGTAATGCTCGCCCGAGAGGGTGTCTATAATAGAGGCCGCCAGCTTTTCTATGTCCTTTTCGTCGATGCCGCGCTTAATCTCCTTCACCAGCACGGTGTCGCTCTCGCTTACATTGAACACAAAGTCCTTCTGCTTGTCCGGGAACAGGCCCGCCACAATGTCGTAGGCCGAGATATCGCCCCCGCTGGTAACGCGGATAAGCAGCACCACGCGGGACACGTCGGTGGCAAAGTGCAGCTCCCGCGCCTTGGCGTAAATGTCGCCGGGCAGGATATTCTCCAGCACCACGTTTTTGATGAAGTTGGATTTGTCGTACTTCTCGTCGTGGAACTGCAGGATATTCTCCAGCGCCACCGCCAACAGCAGCGCGTGGTTGGCTGCCTCGGCGTCTGTACCCTGTACAAAGGCAAAGTACTCGCCCCGTTGCCCCAGGGGGAACCGGCAATAGGTTGCGTCGCCCTTTATGAAAGGCACGCCCGCGCTCTCGGCGTCACCCGGCACCTCGCCCATCTCGTCCAGGCGGGCGGGGTCTGTGCTGGCCACCAGCACGCCGTTCTCATCCACCACGCCGGCCGGCCGGCCCAAGGCGTCTTTCATCTGAAATACCACACTTTGGAAAACCCGGTTTGCCATAGTCTTGTTCCCCTTCCGCCACAGGCAGCCGTGGCCGCCATTTGTCAGGATTGACGAATCTGGCAGGTTGATGATATCTATTTTACACAATCGGATTGTCCTTTGCAACAGTTTTATACAAAAATTTGGGGGGTTTATTGTACACTTTTCAAATAGTATGCTTTCCATGCACCTTTGCACGTTTTTTCAGGTGTGCCGGCGCGCGCAACACAAGCCCTTTTCTCTGATGGGCGGTTTTCCGCCCTTCCTGCGTTTTTTTGGCAATTGTCATCTTTTTGATATACATTTGTAACAAAACCGTAGCCAAGTTTTTAGACACTTTTCACATCACTTGTGCTATACTGGCCCCTAGCCCGGAACCCACCGGGACAAAAACGGGCCGGGCGGCACGGCACCCTTTGCCACCCAAAACTTAGCGGCCCAAGCATAAGGAGAAATCACACATGAAAAAGACACTTTTGACCCTCGGTCTCGTTGGCATTATGGCCTTTAGCCTGGCTGCCTGCACCAACAACGACGACAGCAGCACCCCCGCTTCGTCCTCCACCCCCGCCACCAGCGACGTGAGCGACGTGAGCAGCCTGCCCGACAGCAGCGACGTGAGCGGCGCGGATAGCAGCGACGTGAGCGACGTGGACAGCAGCGACGTGAGCGGCGCGGACAGCAGCGACGTGAGCGGCGCGGACACTAGCGATGCAAGCGGCGACCCTTCCGACGCCAACGCCCCGGCTTAATTGCACAACACCAGACTGCCAGGCCCCCTTGCCCCTTTGGGCGGGGGGCTTTTTGTTGGGCAACGAGGCAAGGACGGCGCAAAACCCCGTTTTGCATTGTCTCGCAGCTGGGCCGAAGGCCCGCTGCCCCCACCGCAGGGGCGGGGCCGGCCCCACAATATGATACCCTATTATAAGGCGTCAGGCGGCCAAACACACAATACAGCCCACATGGCACGCCGTCTCTTTGTCGTTGTATCGCTTTTTATGCAAACTGCCCATTGTGCTTGCCCTGTATCTGTGGTAAAATCGCTTACAAATTACACATTTGCGTATGTGTTATTTGTTTAACAGAGGGGATTTTTGACAACAGGGAAAGGAGTACGTTACCATGCCGGAGAACCAAACCGTATACATGCCGCCGCAGCCTTTTGTAGACAAGGCCCTGATGCGCGAGCCGCTTGTATACAAACAGGACGCGCTGGACTTCTGGGAGGACCGCGCCAGAGAGCTGGACTGGTTCGAGCCGTGGCGCAAAACGCTGGACTGGAACCCACCCTTCGCCACCTGGTTTGCAGGCGGCAAACTGAACGCTTCTTATAATTGTATCGACCGCCACCTGAACACCTGGCGCAAAAACAAGGCCGCCATTATTTTTGAGGGCGAGCACGGCGACACCAAAGTGTACACCTACAAGGACCTGCACCGCGAGGTGTGCCGCGCCGCCAACGTGCTGTTGCGCCTTGGGGCCAACAAGGACGAAGTGGTCACCATCTACATGCCCATGATTCCGGAAACGGTGATTGCCATGCTGGCCTGCACGCGCATTGGCGTGCCGCACAGCGTGGTGTTTGGCGGCTTTTCGGCAAACGCCCTGCTGGGCCGCATCAACGACGCCGGCTCCAAAATTCTCATCACCTGCAACGGCGCCTACCGCAAAGGCCGCATCTTGCCCGTTATTGAAAACGTGCACGCCGCGCTGGAGCAGGAAAACACCATCGAGACCGTCGTCATCTACAACCGTGTGAACCGCGACCCCGAGCTTGTGTACGGGCGCGACTATCTGTATACCTCGCTTCGGGCCAACGCCTCGAACGAATGCCCCCCCGTGCCCATGAACGCCGACGACCCGCTGTTTGTGCTGTACACCAGCGGCACCACGGGCAAGCCCAAGGGGGTGGTGCACTCCACCGGGGGCTACCTTACCGGCGTTGCCGCCACGCAGAAGTATATCTTCGATTTGAAAGACGACGACGTGTACTGGTGCACGGCAGACCTCGGGTGGATCTCGGGCCACAGCTATGTGGCCTATGGCCCGCTGCTGAACGGCGCCACCATGGTGATGTACGAGGGCGGGCCCGAGTACCCGGACAAATACCAGTGGTGGCGCATCATTGAAAAATACGGCGTTACCATTTTGTACACCTCGCCCACGGCCATCCGCAACTTCATCAAGTGGGGGGACAAATACCCCCAAAAGCATGACCTTTCCTCCCTGCGGCTTTTGGGCAGCGTGGGCGAGCCCATCAGCCCCGACGCCTGGGAATGGTTCCACCGCGTGGTGGGCGGCGGCCGCTGCCCCATTGTAGACACCTGGTGGCAAACCGAGACCGGGATGATCATGCTTTCGCCGGTGCCCGCGCTTACCCCGCTGAAGCCGGGCAGCTGCACAAAGCCCTTCCCGGGGGTTAGCGCCGCGGTGCTAAACGAAGAGGGCAACCCCGTGGCCCCGGGCGAAAAGGGCTTTGTGGGCGTTACCCAGCCCTGGCCCGCCATGCTGAAAACCCTGTACAAAGACGACGAACGCTATGTGAACACCTACTGGAAACAGTGGGACAAACCCTACTACTTCGCCGGCGACGGCGCCACCATAGACGAGGACGGCTATGTGTGGATAGAGGGCCGCGTAGACGACGTGATCAACGTCTCGGGCCACCGCATTGGCACAAACGAGCTGGAGAGCACCCTGGCCCAGCACGAAGCCGTGGCCGAAGCCGCCTGCATAGGCGTGGCGCACGAGATAAAGGGCCAGGTGCCGGTTGCCTTCCTGGTGCTGAAGGAGGACTATTTCCCCACCCAAACCCTTATCGACGCCTTGCACGAGCTGATCACCGAGCAGATTGGCAAATTCTCCCAAATCAGCGAGTTTATCTTTACCGCCGAGCTGCCCAAGACCCAAAGCGGCAAAACCATCCGCCGCATTTTGCAAAACGTGGCCGAGGGCAACGACGACTTTGGCGACATCACCACCCTGGCCAACCCCGATTCCCTGGAGGACTTGCGCAAGTACCTGGGCAACAAACTGCTGTAGCCGGCACCGGCTTTCCTTATAAAGAAGTGGAGGAACAAGATGGTTAGCAACCGTAAACGATCCATCATTATGCCGCCGCAGCCCTTTGTTGCTGCGGCCCATATAAACGACCCTATGGTATACCAGCAGGACGCGGTGGACTTTTGGGCCGCCCGCGCGGCGGAGCTTAGCTGGACCACCCCGCCAAAACAGACCCTGAGTGGCGAGATGCCCAACTGCACCTGGTTTTCCGGCGGTACGCTGAACGCCTCTTACAACTGCCTGGACCGCCACCTTAAGACCCATCGCAAAAACAAGGCCGCCATCATTTTTGAGGGCGAGCACGGCGACACCCGGGTGTATACCTACAAAGACCTGCACCGCGAGGTGTGCCGCTTTGCCAACGTGCTAAAACAAATGGGCGCCAACAGAAGCGAGTACATCACCATCTTCATGCCCATGATTCCCGACACGGTGATTGCCATGCTGGCCTGCGCGCGCCTGGGCGTGCCCCACAACGTCATCTTCGGCGGTTTTTCGGCCCAGGCCCTGCTGGAGCGCATCAACGACGCCGGCTCCAAGATCCTCATCACCTGCGACGGCGCCTACCGCAAGGGCCGCATCTTCCCGGTCATCGAAAACGTGAACCAGGCGCTGGAGAGCGAAAATACCATCGAGACCGTCATCATTGTAGACCGCATCAAGGGCGAGCCGCCGCTGGTGTACGGGCGCGACCACCTCTACCGCTCGCTGCGCAGCAATGTAGCGTTCGACTGCCCGCCCGTGGACGTAAAAGCCGAAGATCCGCTGTTTTTGCTCTACGTCAGCGGGCCCGACGGTGCCCCCAAAGGGGTTTTGCACTCCACCGGGGGCTACCTTACCGGCGTGGGCGCTACCCACAAGTATGTGTTCGACATCGAAGAAGACGACGTGTACTGGTGCACCGCCGACGTGGGCTGGATCTCGGGCCACAGCTACGGCGTATACGGCCCGCTGCTGAACGGCGCCACCATTTTTATGTACGAGGGCGCGCCCGACTACCCCGACAAAACCCGCTGCTGGAAGCTGATTGAAAACCACGGCATCACCATCATGTACACCACCCCCACCCTCATCCGCAGCTTCATCAAATGGGGCGAGGAGTTCCCCCAAAAGCACGATTTGTCCTCTTTGCGGCTGCTGGGCAGCGTGGGCGAGCCCATCTCCTCGGACAGCTGGCTGTGGTTTTATGACGTGGTGGGCAAAGGCCTGTGCCCCATTGTAGACACCTGGTGGCAAACCGAAACCGGGATGATTATGCTAACCACCCTGCCCGCGGTTAGCCCTATGAAACCCGGCAGCACGGGCAAGCCCTTCCCCGGCACCATGCTGGAAATTTTTGACGAAAAGGGGAAAACCGTCACCGAAGGGCAGGGGGTGCTCACCATCACCCAGCCGTGGCCCTCTATGCCCCTGGGCCTTTTGCACGACGACGGCGGCCTGTACGAAAAAACCTACTGGAAGCGCTGGAAAAACCGCACGGCTTACTACACCGGCGACGGCGCCCGCATAGACAAGGACGGCTACATCTGGGTGGGCGGCCGCATAGACGACGTGCTAAACATCTCGGGCCACCGCCTGGGCATTAGCGAGGTGGAAAACTGCCTTACCAAGCACGAGGCCGTGGCCGAGGCCGCCTGCGTAGGCATCCCGCACGACATCAAAGGCCAGGTGCTGGTGGCGTTCATCGTGCTGAAGGACGGCTACTTTGCCACCCGCTCCCTCATTGAGACCTTGCGCAGCCTGGTGGCTGAAAAAATCGGCGCCATTGCCCAAATTAGCGAGGTGATTTTTACCGCTGAGCTGCCCAAGACCCAAACCGGCAAAACGGTGCGCCGCCTGTTGCAGGCCGTGGCCGAGGGCAAGGACGATGTGGGCGATTTGAGCATTTTGGCCAACCCCGGCGCGCTGGACAGCCTGCGCCAGTTTTTGCCCCGCAGCCTGTAAGCTGTTTCTCTATGCCCCAAGGCCCCTGCATTTTGCACGGCCTGTACACCCGCCGGGTGGCCCTGGTGGCCCTGGCGCCTCATTGGGGTGGCCTGCAAAGCAGCTATCCCCATATCTCAAGTTCACCGGCCCGCCTCCCATTTAGGGTGGCGGGGCCGGTTTTTTGTCCCTCTTCTGCACTCCTTTTTAAAAGGCAAGCCCGAAGGGGAAGGGTGCGCATGCTTACCTCCCGGGCGCAGGGTACCGGCATTTGCCTACCCGGGCGCGGGGTACCGGCATTTGCCCCGCACCGGTGCCCGCAGGCGCCTGCCATCCATCGCGCCCTGGCTGCGGCGGGCGGGTTTTCCATCCTCTTTTGCGCGGTGCGGCGCCCGCCTTAAGAGGTCGGTTGTATTTTCCCCAGTTTTTTTCTATAATCATAGTTGCGGCTGCGCACCGGCAGCCCGCATGCCCTTGCTTTTTACATCCCCCGCCCACAGGAGGCCCCATGGCGCCACCCAAACGCGTTTTGTGCATGATGGACCTGTCCAGCCTTGGCCGGGCCAGCCTTGGCGTAGCGGGGCAGGTGTTGGCCGCCTGCGGGCAGCAGGCCTGCCTGCTGCCCACGGCGCTGTTTTCCTCCCACACCGGGGGCTTTGGTCCGGTGGAAAAACAAGACGAAGCCGCCTTTGCCACCGCGGCCCTTGCCCACTACGCCCGGCAGGGCATCACGTTCCACGCCGTGTACATTGGCTACCTGTACGGCCCGGCGCAGTTTGCCGCGGCAAACGCCGCCCTTTCCCAGTACCCAAACGCCCTGCATGTGGTAGACCCCGCCCTGGGCGACGACGGCAAACCCTACACCGGCCTGGACGACGACACTGCCCGCGCCATGCGGCAGCTGTGCGCGCGGGCAGGCCTTGTGTGCCCCAACTATACCGAAAGTGCCATGCTGTGCGGCGATGCGCCCGACGCCGGCCAGGCCGCCCCGGCACTGGTGGAACGCCGCCTTGCCCGCCTGGGGGAAAACGGGGCTTCGGTGCTCATCACCAGCGTGCCCGGCCCCGCCGGCACATACGAAACCTGGGGCCTCTCCCAACCGGAGGGCGAAATATTCCGCCTGCCCTCGCGCAGGGTACCCCAGCGCTACCCCGGCACCGGAGATTTGTTCTGCGCCGCGGTGGTGGGCCGCCTTTTGCACGGCGATACCCTGCAAGCCGCCGCGCAAACCGCCGCTTATTTTGTGGAGCAAGCCGTGCAGGCCACCTACACCGCCAGTGCCGAAGCACGCCACGGCGTATGGTTCGAGCCGTTTTTGCCCCTACTGCAGCCTTGAAGCGGCTTTCCACTCCGGCCGAAACTTCTGTGCGGGAAGCCCCTCCAAACGCACCGCATACGTTCCAAGAAGATGACGCCTACCGTCTCGCGCTTATACGCAACGGGTTACGCGGTTGCCCCAGGACAGGCAAAAACCAAAATTCCGCTTCGCCACCCACCCCGTAAGGAGGCCCCTATGCCCGCAACCCCCGCCGTGAACATCGTGCTGGTGCAGCCGCAAATTCCTCAAAACACCGGCAACGTGGCGCGCACCTGTGCGTGCACCGGGGCCACCCTGCACCTGGTGGGGCCGCTGGGCTTTACCATTACCGACGCCAAGCTGAAGCGCGCCGGGCTGGATTATTGGGACAAGCTGGACGTGCGCCACTATGCCGGCTTGGAGGAATACCTTGCCACGGCGCCGGGCCCGCTGTTCCTGTTTACCACGCACGCCGCAAAGCACCACACCGCCGCCGCTTACCCGCCCGGCTGCCACCTGCTGTTTGGCCGCGAGGACGCCGGCCTGCCTGCCGCGCTGCTGGCCGCCCACAAAGATGCTTGCGTGCGCCTGCCCATGCGGGGCAACCTGCGCAGCTTGAACCTCTCCAACACCGTGGCGGTGGCCGTGTACGAAGCGTTGCGCCAGCAGGGCTTTGCCGGCCTTGCGTGAGCGGTTCGCCCGCATATTTTATACACAAAGGAGCCTTTCGATGACAAAACCCTATGTGGTGATGACCGATTCTGCCTGCGACATGCCCACAGCCCTTGAAAAAAGCAGCGGGGTGCACATTTTGAACTTCGGCATCACCGTGGACGGCCAGGCCTTTACCGAGCGTGAGGACTTTACCTTCGATGAATACTACGAGATTTTACGCAACTGCCAGGGCATCCCCACCACGGCCCACATCACCCAGCCCCGCTTTGTGCAGGCCTTCGAGGCGCACGCCGCCGCGGGCGTAAAACAGCTTTTGTACGTCTCCATCAACGCCGGGGGCTCGGCCACGCACAGTGCCGCGCTGATGGCAAAACAGCAGTTCCTGCAGGAAAACCCCGCATGCGGAATGGAGATTTTCATCGTAGATTCACACACATACTCTATGGCGTACGGCTGGTTTGTGGCCGCCGCCGCAGAAAAGCTGGCCGCCGGCACCCCTATGGAAGAAGTGGTGGCCTGGCTGCAGGACACCTTCGCCCGCGTAGAGATCATTTTGGGGGCCTACAGCCTGCGCTTTATGAAAAAAAGCGGGCGCATCTCGGCCGCGGCGGCCTTCGCCGGCGAGCTTTTGGGCCTGCGGCCCATTATCAGCCTGAACGACGGCCAAAGCGTGGTGCAGCAAAAGGTGCGCGGAGACAAAGACGTGCTGCCCGCCCTGCTGCAGCACGCCGCCACCCACAGAACCGCCCCCGCGCCCTACCTTGTGGGCGGCACCGACGACGACAAAATGCGCGCGCTTTGCGCCCTGTGTACGGAAGCCTTTGGCGCACCGCCCAGCGCCACCTTCCAGCTGGGGGCCGCCGTTGCCACCAACACCGGGCCCGACGCCATCGCCATCGTCTACCTGGGGGAGGAGCGGGCGCGGTAGGCCGCTGCACGCCAGGCGCAAAAAGCCCCCGAAAATGTGCGGTTGCCCCGTTTGGCATTTGGGGCACTTTATGCTATACTATGGTTTCCAAAACTACCCGCCGCCGCCGGGCGGCGCGGGCCGAAAAGAGGCAAAACCCTATGGCAAAACTGCGTGTTGCCGTACTGTTTGGCGGCGTTTCTACCGAGCATGAGATCTCCCTTATCTCCGGCGCCGCCATAGCGGACAATATGGATGCCGACCGTTACGAAGTGTGGAAAATAGGCATCACCAAAAAGGGCCGGTGGCTTTTGTACCCCGGCCCCACCGCCGGCATACGCGACGGCAGCTGGGAAACCTCGCCCGACTGTGTGCCCGCCTTTCTCTCGCCCGACCGCACAAACCACGGCCTTGTGCTGAACCACGGCAGCACCTTCGACGTTTTGAAGCTGGACATGGTGTTCCCCGCGCTGCACGGCAAATATGGCGAGGACGGCACCGTGCAGGGCCTGTTGGAGATGGCGGGCATTCCCTATGTGGGCTGCGGCGTGTTGGCCAGCGCCACCTGTATGGACAAAGCCGCCGCCAATTTGGTGTTTGCCCAGCACGGCATTGCCCACACCCCCTGGCTTGCGGTGCACCGCACCCAAATGGCCGACGAAGCCGCCATGTTGCGCCGGGTAACGGACGCCATGGCCTTCCCGGTGTTTGTAAAGCCTGCGGCGGCGGGTTCTTCCATCGGCGTTACCAAGGTGAAAACCCCGGAAGAGTTGCGCGCCGCCATGCTGTTGGCCAGCGCGCACCACCATACCGTACTGGTGGAAGAAGCCGTGGTGGGCCAAGAGGTGGAGTGCGCCGTTTTGGGCAACGAGACCCCCGTGTGCACCCTGCCGGGAGAGATCATCAGCTGCAACGAGGTGTACGACTACGAGGCAAAGTACGAGAGCGGAGACGCCAGCCGCCTGCTTTTGCCCGCAAACCTGCCGGTGGAAAAGCTGGAGGAAGTGCGCGCCGTGGCCCTGAAAGCCTATGCCGCCCTTGGGTGCAGCGGGCTTTCCCGCATAGACTTTTTTGTGCGCGAGGGCACGGGCGAAGTGCTCATCAGCGAGATCAACACCATGCCGGGCTTCACGCCCATCAGCATGTACCCCAAACTGATGGAAAAAGACGGCCTGCCCTTCCCCAAATTGGTGGACCGCCTGGTACAGCTGGCACAAGAGAGGGCGGAGGGATGAGGGAGAAGCCCATCGGCGTGTTCGACTCCGGCCTCGGCGGGCTTACGGCGGTGCGCCAGCTGCGCGCGCTGCTTCCCGGCGAAGACATTGTGTATTTTGGCGATACCGGCCGCGTGCCTTACGGCAGCCGCGGGCGCGACATCATCACCGCCTACGCCGCGCAGGATATTGCTTTTCTTTTAAGCTGCGGGGTAAAAACCATTTTGGCCGCCTGCGGCACCGTAAGCAGCACCTTTCCCCAAAGCCGGGCAGATGCCCTGCCCGTAAGCTATACCGGGGTGGTGGCGCCCGCCGCTGCCGCCGCAGCCGCCGCCACCAAAAACGGCCGGGTGGGCATTTTGGGCACCCAGGCCACCATTGCCTCGGGCAGCTACCAGGCGGCCCTTGCCGGCATTGCTCCGGGCATTGCCACCGTAGCCGCCGCCTGCCCGCTGTTTGTCCCTTTGGTAGAAAATGGCCACTTTGCCAAAGGCGACACCATGGCCGCCCTTGCCGCCGAGGAGTATCTGGCACCCGTGCGCGCCGCCGGAGTGGACACCCTTATTTTAGGCTGCACCCACTACCCGCTTTTGGCCGACACCATTGCCGCCTATATGGGCCCCGATGTTGCCCTTATTGACAGCGGTTACACCGCCGCCTTTGCCCTGCGGGACAAGCTGGCGGCCGGCGGCCTTTTGCACCCGCGCGCCACCGGCGGCACCTGCCGCTATTTTGTAAGCGACGACGAAGTGCGCTTCGATCATCTGGCCCACGTCTTTTTGGGCAAAGCGGCAGAGGGCGAAGTGCGGCGCATCAACATAGAAGAATACACTCTGGCGCCTTAGCGCGGGGCTTTACCGGCCCCGGCAGGGAAGGGGCCATCGGTTGCCAAAAGGGACCACAAGGAGGAACGATGAAAGAGAACTATCTCATCAATATAGAGGGCACCATGGAGCAGGACGGAGAGCTGGACAGCGTGCAGCTGATGACCCGCGGCAGCTTTTTGCGCAAGAACAACAATTTTTTCATCAGCTATAAGGAGACCGAGGCCACCGGCTACGAGGGGAACATCACCACCGTAAAGGCCGAAGGCGCAGGCAAGGTGTCCATGCTTCGGTTCGGCTCCGCGCCCTCCCAGCTCGTCATCGAGAAAGGCCGCCGCCATGTGTGCCATTACGACAGCGGCTACGGCGTATTGAGCCTGGGCGTTGCGGCGGATGAAATTTTCAACCACCTTACCGACACCGGCGGCAAGCTCACCTTCAGCTACACGCTGGACACCGGAGACGCCCAATTGTCCCACAACAAGGTGAAAATCACGGTACAGGAGGCCGAATGATGCCAAGCTCTGAGAGAGACTTTTTTGCCGATATGCGGGACGACTTTTTGTATGTGGACCTTGTGGATACCGCAAAGCAGGAGGTGCGCGCCATTTTGGCCGCAGCGGTAAACGCCGCGGTGGCGGCAGGCGCCCTGCCCGGCGCCGAGGTGCCCCCCTTTGTGGTGGAGATACCGGCCGACGCCGCCCATGGGGACTTTGCCGCCAACCTGGCCATGGTCTCTGCCAAGGCCTTTGGCATGCCCCCGCGCAAAATTGCCGAGGCAGTGCTGGCCCACCTGCCCAAAGAGTCCATGGTGGAAAAAGCCGAAGTGGCCGGCCCCGGCTTTATCAACCTGTTTGTGAACGAGGCCTACTACACCTCTGTGCTGCTGGCCGCGCTCTCTTGTGGGGAAAGCTATGGCCGCACCCGCTACGGCGGCGGCGAAAAGGTGAATGTGGAGTTTGTAAGCGCCAACCCCACCGGCCCCATGCACCTGGGCAACGCCCGCGGCGGCGCCTTGGGCGATAGCCTGGCCGCTGCGCTGCAGTGGGCCGGCTACGAGGTAAGCCGCGAGTTTTACATCAACGACGCCGGCAACCAGATCGTCAAGTTTGGCAAAAGCCTGGCCGCGCGCTATTTGCAAGTTGTGCAGGGCGAAGACGCCGTGCCCTTCCCCGAGGACGGCTACCAGGGCGAGGACATCCGCCAGCGCGCAGCCGAGTTTTACGACGCCAACGGCGCCGCACCGGCAGAACTGCCCGCCGAGGAGCTGGAAGCCCTTTTGGTCAGTTACGCTTTGCCCCGCAACATCCAAAGCCTGAAAAGCGACCTTGCGAAGTACCGTGTGGAGTACGACACCTGGTTTTCAGAATCCACCCTGCACGTTTCCGGCGCGGTGGACGCCGCCGTCCAGCGCCTTTCTCAGCGGGGCGCCACCTATGTGCAAGACGGCGCCACCTGGTACCGCGCCACCCAGTACGGCGAGGAAAAAGACGAGGTGCTGGTGCGCGCCAACGGCATCCCCACCTACTTTGCGGCAGACATCGCCTACCACATGAACAAGTTCGAGCGGGGCTTCACCCAGCTGATAGACGTGTGGGGGGCCGACCACCACGGCCATGTGGCCCGCATGAAGGGCGCCATGAACGCCCTTGGCTTCGACGGCGACAAGCTGGATATCGTGTTGATGCAGTTTGTGCGCCTGGTGCGCGACGGTGTGCAGGTGAAAATGAGCAAGCGCACCGGCCAGGCCATCACCCTTACCGACCTTTTGGACGAAGTACCCATCGACTCTGCCCGCTTCTTCTTCAATATGCGCGAGCCGGGCAGCACCATCGAGTTCGATTTGGGCCTTGCCGTAGCGCAGGACTCTGACAACCCCGTGTACTATGTGCAGTACGCCCATGCGCGCATTTGCTCCATTTTGCGTAACCTTGCGGGCGAAGGCACGGTGTTTGCCCCCGAAAAGGCCTTTGCCCCCGGCCAGCTTACCACGCCGGAGGAACGTGCCCTCATCCGCCAAATTGCCGCCTTCCCGGGCGAAATTGTAAGTGCCGCCACCGGGCGAGACCCCGCCCGCATCACCCGCTATCTCATCGAGCTTGCGACGCTGTTCCACAAGTTTTACACCGCCTGCCGCATCAAAGGCGAGGAGGAAGCGCGCCTGCAGGCCCGGCTAGCCCTGGCAACCGCCACCAAAACCGTTTTGGAAAACGGGCTGTCCATGCTGAAGGTTTCGGCCCCGCAGCAGATGTAACCGCCCGCTTTCGCCGCATTTTTCATCGCCGGGGTGCTATTTTAAATAGCGGAGACGCCCCCGGCAAAAACCCGTAAAAAACCCTGAAACAATTCCCCCAAAAATACCGGCCCGCCCGCGTGGCACACACCCGCGGCGCCGGCCCAACAAAGAGAGGACACACAATATGGGACTGCTATCCTGGATCATTGTAGGGGCGCTGGCCGGCTGGCTGGCCAGCAAAATTATGGGCACAGACGCCCACATGGGCGCTATTGCCAACATCGTGGTGGGCATCATCGGCGCGTTCATCGGCGGCTTCATCGTGGGGCTGCTAGGGGGCACCGGCGTTACCGGCTTCAATTTGTGGAGCATCCTTGTGGCGCTTTTGGGCTCGGTGGTGTTCATCTGGGTGGTGCGCAAAATACGCGGCTAGGCGCCCGGCACCGCTTGCCGTGCATCGCCCCTGCCACACCCAAAGCACATTGCAACAAAGAAAAGCATCTGCCGGCCCGCAACGTGTTGCGGCGGGGCAGATGCTTTTTATCGTTCACGCTCCAAGGGCCGGGGCTTTGTCTCCTCGCACGCTTTTTGCCCGGCTAACCCGGCGTGGCCAAGGGTTTCATTCGGCTAACCCACTGTGCGCCCCTCAGTCCTCCTCTGTAAAATCTTTGTACATCAGGCTGGGCTGTATGCCGGTGTTGTTTTGGTATTTCCCGCTTTGGTACGGCGTATATTCCCCGGCAATGGTATGGTAGTATATCTGGCAAATCTCCACCATGGGGTACAGCTTCACCGGCTGGATGCACTGGATCTCCAGCGTCCAATAGCCGGAAAAGCCGATGTCCCCAAAGCCGGCCGTAACGTGTATGTACAGCCCCAGCCGCCCGATGGAGCTGCGCCCCTCCAGCATGGGTACATAGTGCGAAGTGGCCGTGCGCTCATAGGTGCGGCCCAGGTACAGCCGGCCCGGGCGCAGCACCAGTCCGTCCTCGGGTATTTCCAGCTCCTGCGTTTGCAGGGGCTTTTTCATGTCCAGCACTTCGTCTTTGTACACCAGCAGCTTGTTGTGCAGCCGCAGGTTATAGCTGTTGGGGTTCAGCCGCCGTGTGTCGAAAGGGTCTATCTCAATCTCCCCGGCGCGCACGGCCTTTTCAATCTCCCTGCCCGATAGTATCATACCCGGCCTCCCACCTGTGCCTTTGGTTTTGTGGCCGCCGGGTTTGGCACGCGGGCGGCCCTTGGGCAGCGCTGCACAACGCAGAGCTTCTGCCGCCTTTTAGTATAAACGCCCGCCGCCGCCTTGTCTATCGAAGATTTTTGCCGGCGAAGCCCTTTCCGCGCAGCCCAAAAGGCGTTTGTGCTATATTTTGCTATTCTTTGCCCGCCAAAAGGCCCGCCGCTTTGCCCGCAGGCTGCACCCACCGCCCGGGGCCACGCCATGCAAAGCCGGCCTGCAATTTTAGGCAGTTTTCATATCTGTCCGGTTTTTTGGCACTTTGCCAAAATTGCAGGTTCCCGGCGCTTTGCCGGTGGGGTATGCTGGTGGTGGAGGAGGTGAGGACGCACTGTGACACCCAACAAAATAAAAATCTCCCTCATTCGCACCGCGGTGCTGAAGGGTATAAAGGACATGCAGGAAAATGCGGGCCGCGGAATACGCAACTTGGCCGAACTGGGCGAGGCCCAGGCCAAAAGCCCGGCGCAAAAGGCATTTTTTGCCCGGGTGATGACCGTGCTGCGCCAAAAAAACAATGTGTATTATGCCCTTGCACAGCGCATTGCGAACCAAACAAACCCCGAACTGCTGGCGAAGTTTGGCATCAACCTGGGCTACAACGCCCTGGTGCACAGCGTGGCGGAAAGCCGCAAAAAAGAAAAAGAGATTGGCGCCTCCATCCCCTGGACGCTGCTTTTGATGCCCTCCGAGGCGGAGGGCTACACCATGGCACACTTTGCCGCCACTTTGCAGCAAGGGCAGGCGCTGGGCATTTATGCCTACATGGTTGCCCCGCCCACTACCCGTGATTATGAGCCGCTGCTTTGCGCAATGGAGCAATGCACCGACTGTGCTTTTTTGTGGTTTTTGCACGCAGGGGCTGTGGACGACGCGATGTGCCGCCGCCTGCTGTGCGCCGGGAACATCCTGCCGGTTTTGGATTTGGCCGCTGCCCCGAAAATGGCGGGGCACAAACGGCGCAGGCGGCGCGGCTTTTGCAAGATGCCTTTATTCAAGGGTTGCTTGTAAAATAGAACCATATAGAATAATAGGTTGTATACGCTCTTATCTGTGTAAGGGTATTCTGAGGGTACAAAATGCTTCCATCCAGTCTGAACACAAAGTAAGAAGCGTTAAATCTTTCGATTTAACGCTTCTTTTCTGGTTGCGGGGGCAGGATTTGAACCTACGACCTTCGGGTTATGAGTTGCAAATTATTCTTATCATGCTATTAAATATCTTGTGATATTTTTTGATATTATGCAATATTTCTGTGTCACACTTCTCATATCTTTTGCTATCTTATGCCTTCTTTTCACCCCTTTGTGCGCTAAATGTGCGCCAAGAAATGGTGGTCGGTCTCCGGGTTTTTGGCCCGTCGAAACGTAGAGGTGACCCTCCCCCTATTCTGGCAAATCCCGTCCACTATAAGTCACCCTCTCTACCCCCCGAACCAAACAAAAGGGGTTCCCACTTGCCAAGGTATTTTTACTCAACATTTTTATTCTTCTTCCAATCCAAAACCAGGATATTCACAATTGCCACACGAATGCTCGCAATAGCTTGCTTGGATATAAAAACCCACCGACACCGAATTAACGATGTTGGTGGGCAAAAGGGGGAGTGCCGTTGGGTTCTGAACGGCGATCCAGTAATATTATATCACAGCAGAACACATCTGGAACAAAAAGTAGCATGGTAAAATTCAGGAAAGAGACAGTGTTTGACGAACTGTTCGTTAAACGTCATAACATAAAAAGTAATGCTGGATCAACAGATTGATATACACACATTGAAGTGATATACTATAGCCTCAGCATGAGACTTGAGTTGTCTTATGCCCTGAACAAGATAAATACTGATCACTGCAGTACAAATACCCGCGTTTATGTGTTGTCTTAATCATTCGCGGGAAAGGTGCCTCAAACTCATGTAATTACATATATAAATGCACTGTTGACATACAGGCTCATGGAAACTATAATTAGGCAAACAACATGACTTATTGTCAATAATATAGACAACAAGTCGAATGGGGGCCATGGCTATGGGAGCCATAACAGTAAACGTACTTGTATCTAACCGCCGCAAAAAGCTAATTTGCATCGCCTGCATGTCCATGTATTTTACATACCAATTTGTAAGCTATGCCTGTAATGTATCCTTGACCAGGCTGTTAGAGGAAATTGGTTCTCTAAGTTACTACTCTGCAATTGCGACAGCACACACGCTTGGGATGATGATTAGCGCGCCGGTTGCAGGCCGGTTAAGCGATACTTTAGGGCGGAAGTGGTTGACAGTATGTTCCTTAGGACTTTTTCTAGCCAGCATGGGGTTTGCATCGCTTGCCATTCACCCTATGGCCTATCTACTATTTCGTGCGGTATGCAGTGCATGTGCCGGTTTTTTTATGGGCATGATGATCGCATTGCTCTCGGATGTGACAGAAAAAAGCGAACGGCCACCGTGGCTAGGACTTCTCAGCTCTTCAGCCGCGACAGGCATGTTGCTCGGTCCGCTAGTTGGTGGACTCCTGTCTGATATGGGCCTTTACCGGTTATCTCACCTTGTGGGTATTCCGACCGGTGTCTTTTCAATGGTGGTTTTGGTTTTATTTTATCCAAACAAAAAGAATCCGAACCTCGATGCAAACACCAAATTCGACTTTAAAGGGTTGCTGTTGTTATTTGTCAGCGCCTGCAGTATTGTTGGTTGGCTTAACTTTTCCGGGAAGGCATTTGAGCGATTTTCACTGACGGGAATTTCACTTCTTGCTTTGGGTGCCTGCTGCGCAATTTTGCTCGTCCTCGTAGAGAAACGTTCCCCAAATCCGGTACTCGACCTAACGCTATTCCGCTACCGCGAGTTTCGTATCGCATCTTTATGCCATGTTCTCTATGCAGTATATATTGGAGTGGCGGCAAATTACATACCGCTATATGGGCAAAAGGTGCTTGGAATTTCTGCCACAATTACCTCCACGCTCGCCATACCTCAGACAATCACAAGTATTGTATTGTCCAGTTTTATTGGTGTTCTAATTCGACGCAGTCAGAAAAATTTCAAACCTGCATACATCGTGTGTGGTTTGTGTGGGGCGGTCCCATTACTTGTATGGAGTACATTGCTTTCCAGAAGTGGCAACACCATCCTTGTTTATGCATTTATGGTTTTTGGTGGGATTGGTTATGCGCTTGACCAGGTGATCTCATCGGCGTATATGCAAACAACCATGCCTACGGAAAAGCTTGGGTTTGCACAGGGCTTTATGGTGTTTTGCTCTTCCTCGGGCATGACTATGGCCAATGCTATAGCTGGCACAATCGTCAATATGGGGCAATCGCTTCAAACTTCAATTCCCATTGTGTTTTTGGTTTCAGCTGCAGCGGTCAGTGTTATTTTTTTCATGGGTGTGTTTGTAATAAAGCGTGCAAAAAATGAAGTTGCTGGTCAGGTCGTATCGGCATCGGATCGACCATAAGGATTTTGTAGTATGCTTTTTGAAGATAAAAGGACTTAATCGGAACCCTGTCCGGTTTGTTCATCACCAAGGGCTGTCCGGCATATATTCGCAGTGACAATGAACAGCATAGAATAACCCCTCAGCATCAAGGAAACGATACTGAGGGGGCGAGAAAGAGTGAGTGACACCGGGATGTGTACGGTGCCATCCAAATACAATATAGCATAAGGAAAGCCCAAATCATACTGAAGAGATATCGAAAGGAACAGTAAGTGCCGGAATGTTTACTAAGTGTTTATTGAAGGCGAAAAGCTAAAACCGAACAATAAATTACAATGGTTTTCATTCTGCTCGTCTTTTTCTGTATCAGTTTGGGCTTGTAGCTGTGCTACTTCCCTTGCGGCTCTTTGGTGTGTCAAAGATATAGTTCAGCGACACATCGAAATAGTCCGCAATGCCATACTGTACC
>JAJDGD010000100.1 GCA_030265505.1 Ruminococcaceae bacterium OttesenSCG-928-O06
GTCGGGCTGGAAGGCGTTCAGGTCAAACGCTGCGGTATCGCCAATGGCGTCTACCGTGCCGCCGCCTGTGCCAACCTGGTTGTCCGGGTCCACCGCGTCGGTGTAGTAGTTCACCACATAGGTGACCACTTCAGGTACCGGCGGGGGAACGACGGGTGCTGTGTACAGCACACGGATGACTTGTCCGTTAGAGGTGATGTAGGTGGTGTCCAGCACGGCGGCCGTGTAGTCTCCACCCGGATGATGCAGCCCGGCGTTGATGTTGGCGTTGGTGTTCATAGCCACGCTGCCGCCGGTGCGGCCAACTTCGTTGGCCAAATCATCCACATAGTAGATGACGGTGTAGCTGTACTCAGTGGGCGGGGTGTAGTTGTAGTCGTAACGGTAGTACACCTCGTACGCGTAGCCCACTTCGAAGGTGAAGGTGTCGCCTGCGAACAGCAGTATGCTGTTTTCGTCACCCGTATGGGTAGAGGCTCTGTAGTCCGCCGCCATCACCATCGGTACGCCGAAGATACGGGCAGCCGTCAGTTCAATGTTCTCAGTCGTCTCAACAATCTCAGTGGTCTCAGTTGTCTCGACGATTTCGGTGGTTTCGGTCGTCTCATCCACAATGCACTCGCAGGGGTCGGCCTCGCAAATGGCGCAGGGCTCGGTCTCCACCTGGGGTACTTCCTCGATGCACTCGCAGGGATCAAGCTCGCAAACGGTGCAAAGCTCGGTCTCCACCTCGGGTACTTCTGCGGCAGGCGCTGCGGCAATCCTGGCCAGATCCTGCCGGACATAGTACCAAATCGTGGTATTTTCGGTGAACTCGGTGGGAAGCGCAGTCTCAAAGTCGGGGCTGCCGTCTTCGGCTACGGCAAGATAGGTGGCATCGCGGAAGTTTTGTTTCGGAATGCGTATATCTTCCCTAACGCTTGCTTCAAAGTTGCCGCTCACATCGGCCAAGCTGGTGCCATAGTCATATGTATCGGGGAATGCATTCTCCACCTTGCTATCTTCCCCGAAGGCGAAGTACTTCACCGTTATGGTGAGGGGGGCCTTCCACTGGGCGTAGAAGGTGATGCTCTCGGTCAGCGTCATGTCGGCCACTTGCGCCGAGGTATACAGGCCAGCGCTGCCGTCAGCACGCAGGCTCCAACCAATAAACTTGTAGCCTTCTCTTGTGGGTGTTTCAACAACAGCGTCATCGTCTTTTACCAACTGCCTATAGCTTGTGCCCACTGGCAGTTCATGGGTTCTGACGGAGGAGCCGCTGTCAAAACTGCCGTCGTTGGCGTGCAGGGTAAGCAGCACCTGGTTTTCGTCCATCAGCGCAAAGTCCACATACACTGTTGCGTCGCCGGGCACCTTGGTGTTGTAGTCAAACGGGCCGTCAAACGCAGCGTTCTCCACGTCATCAAACTCGATATACATGGAAGCCACAAAGACTGTGTCGGTCTGCTCTTCGTCTTTGAGGGCCGTCTGGATGGCCTTCAGCCAATTGCCTATCTGTTCCTGCATCTCACCCGCAATGCCAGCTGTGGTGGCCGTCTGGTTTTTCAGAACCTTTCCAAGGAACTCAAGGCTTGGGGCATTCCCGTCATCGTCCTTCAGGTAGTTCAGTTCTGCCACGGCATAGCCGCTGGCAACCAGGGTCAGGTTAACAGGTTGGGCTTCCCAGCGCACCTCTATGGGGTAGCTAAGGGTATAGGGATGCTCGGTGCGCAGGGTGCTGTCCTGGTAAAGGGCCATGTTGGTAAGTTCCTTCACAGGCACCGGCACATCAAGTTCGGGTATTTCGTGCGCTTGCTCCACACCGTTGTAGAAGAAGCTGTGGAACAGGTCTGCCGTGATGGCGTCCTCACCAGCGGGCTCCCACTCAGCCTCGAACACCAGGTTTGCGCGCGGCATAAAGAACACGCCGGTGTCGGAATCAATGTTGCTTTCGCTGAACAGGTCGTTCTTTACCAGTACCCAGTCGCTAAATACATAGCCTTCGCGGGTGGGGAAGCCATGGGCATATTTGCCGGTAACGGTGCCGGACATCACGGAGATGGCCTCGCCGTCATTGGGCAGGTTCGTTACGCCGTCATCGCCTGCCGCTGCGCGGAAGGTAATGGTATTTGGCTTCACTTCGCCTTGCCACATGGCCCACACATGCACTCTGCCATCTTCATCGGCCATGTCGAGAGTGATGAAGGTATCCACGTCAAGCGGGGTAGAAGTGATGTCTACTTCCGCGGCCGAATCTGCGAAGAACCACTCAGCGGGAATCCACTCAAAATCGGGATGTACGGCATCTTCTGTCTTTTCGAAACCTTTGTCGAACAAGGTCTGGCCGCTCAGCAGGGTCACTGGATAGGTCTGCCCCAAGTGGTTTTGGAACTGCCCGCCGTTGGCGTGGTACATCAGGGTTACGGGGTCGTTGGCGTCATATTGCACTTTTATCACGTTGTCGGTCTTGGTCACAGTGAACGGTAGCTCTGTGCTAGTAGTTTCATTCTTCGTATAGCCACGCATTGGCTTGTCCGGCACGCTTTCCACTTCGGGACGCGCCACCAGCACGCTCAGTTCTTCGGTCTTGCCGTCGTCGATGTTGCCACCGTAGTAGTACTCTACCGTGTAATCCAGCTTCTGCTTTTCGTCTACCTCGTAGTACACCTTGATCACATTGTCGGTCGCTGTGATCTTCACGGAGCCGCTTGCGAACGCCGCATCCACGAACTCCACTTTCTCCAGCTTGTAGCCCACAGGCAGGAACGCCGTCTTGCTTACGCTGTCATACGCCACATAAGGATTGGCTACCAGCACGCTGCCGGCGGTCTTGTCAAGATAGACGTCGCCATCACGATAGTACTCTACCGTGTAATCCAGCTTCTGCTTTTCGTCTACCTCGTAGTACACGG
>JAJDGD010000101.1 GCA_030265505.1 Ruminococcaceae bacterium OttesenSCG-928-O06
CGCGCCGGAGCACCCCGGCGGCACCATCGTGACGGACTCGGTCACCTCCGACCGCCTGACCCGCTTTTTGGAAGGGAAACTGAAGCTGAAACACCGCCGCTTCAAGCGTGGGTACAAAAATGTCATCAACGAGGCGATGCGCCTGAATGCCGAAGGCACAGACACCCCGCTTGCGATGGAGACCTCGGGCCACGGCGCCATGAAAGAGAACTATTTCCTGGACGACGGCGCCTACATGGCGGTGAAGCTGTGCATTGCCGCCACCAACGCCAAAAGCGAAGGCAACTCCATGCTGGTATACCTGGAGGGCTTTGAGCCGCCGGCGGTGGAGTATGAAGTGCGCATTCCCATTATGGGCGAGGGGTATGTGAAATATGGCAAGGCGGTGCTGGAGGCCTTTGAAAAGCGCGCACAGGAGAAAAACCTGCGCCTGGAGGACACCTGTGAAGGCGTGCGCATCAGCTTTCCCGGGCGGGGCTGGCTGCTGCTGCGCCTTAGCCTGCACGACCCTCTTTTGCCCCTGAACGTGGAGGGCAAAACCAAAGAGGACGGCTGGCTGATTTTAGACACGGTCTACTCTTTGCTGCAGGATTTTGACCGCCTGGACCTCTCGGGCCTGAACAAGTGATACAAGCAGGATGGTTTTGAAACTGGATTATCGCTTTTATAGGATAGTACATGGTGCACCACAATAAAAGCAGACCGGCTGGGGGAGAGGGAAAACGGTGAAAGACTGCACCTGCGAAAACCATAGCTGCAAACTGCACCCGGCCAACCACGACAAGGGCTGTACCCCGTGCATCCAGGCCAACCTGAAAACCAGGGACACCCCCGCCTGTTTCTTTCACTTGCTGCCCGGCGCAGGGCAAAGAGGCGGCGACACATTTGAGGATTTTGCCAGGGCTGTACTGGATGCGCAGCCCGACGGGCCGTTTTGAGAAAACAGAAAAGCAAGTGCCGCCGGAGGCTTCCGGCGGCACAATTGTTTTTTGCAAACAGGCTTTAGGCCGTGGCGGCGCCTGGCGCTTTTTCCGCCGCGTACAAGGCGGCGCCCAACGCCCCGATGATTTGCGGGTTTGGGGCCACCTGCACCGGCATTTCCAGCTCGGCCTCTATGGCCTTCACCACGCCGCTGTTCTGGCCCACGCCGCCGCTCATCACCACGGTGGGGGTAACGCCCACCCGGCGGGCCAGCCCGCAGGTTTTGTTCGCTACCGACTTATGCACCCCGGCAATGATGTCTGCCTTGGGGGTGCCCTTAGACAGCTGGGAGATGACCTCACTTTCGGCAAACACCGTGCAGGTGCTGCTTACAGGCGCCGCGGTGGTCGCCTTTTCGTGCCAGGCGCCCATCTCGGTTAGCTCCACCTCCAGCACCCGGGCCATCACCTCTAAAAAGCGGCCGGTGCCGGCGGCGCATTTGTCGTTCATCATAAACTGCTGCACATGGCCGGCGTCGTTCAGGCGGATGGCCTTCACATCCTGGCCGCCAATGTCGATGACGGTGCGTGCCTCGGGAATGAGGAAAAAGATGCCCTTGGCGTGGCAACTAATCTCACTCACCTGCATATCGGTGTATTCGTTGGTCATGCGGCCATAGCCGGTGGCCACAATGGCGTCCATGTCCGCGTGGGTGCAGCCGGCCTGCTGCAGCGCAGCGGCCATGGCCCGCTGGGGCCCGGTGCTGCCCGTGCCAAAGGGTACCACCTGCGCCGCCACAATCTCTTTGGCATCGCGCAAAATAACCACCTTGGAAGACGCCGAGCCGATGTCGATTCCCATTGTCAGCATTGGTGTAAAAAGCCTCCGTCAATTGATTTTGGATGGCCCGTGCGAAAGAATGCCCGCCGGCCCTGCGCATGCTTTAGCCTTTGCGCTTGCGAATCTCCTCGGTAAGCATGGGCAGCACCTCGTGCAAATTGCCCACGATGCCATAGTCCGCCACTTCAAAGATGGGGGCGTCGGCATCGTTGTTCACGGCGATGATGGTATCTGCCGAGGACATGCCCGCCAGGTGCTGGATGGCCCCGGAGATGCCGCAGGCCACATACACCTTGGGCTGCACGGTTTTGCCGGTTTGGCCCACCTGGTGCATGTGGTCTATCCAGCCGGCGTCCACCACTGCGCGCGAGGATGCCACGGCCCCGCCCAGGGCGTCGGCCAGGTCTTTGATGAGGGAGAAGTTCTCCGGCTTGCCCAGGCCCCGGCCACCGGCCACAATGATCTCGGCCTCTTCCAGGTTCACCATTTCGCCCGCGGCACCCTTGATGGTCTCAATCAGGCGGGTGCGTACGGTGCCGGCGGGCAGCACAATGTCTTCGCGGGTAACAGGCACTTCGCGCCCCTCTTGCTTTTCCGCTTTTTTGAACACGCCGGGCCGTACGGTGCCAATTTGGGGCCTATGGTCCGGGCACAGAATGGTGGCCATCAAGTTGCCGCCAAAGGCGGGGCGCGTCCAGGCCATGTTGCCGCTCTCCTCATCAATGTCGAGAGAGGTGCAGTCGGCCGTAAGGCCGGTGTTCAGCCGGCAGGAAAGGCGCGGGCCCATGTCGCGTCCGTTGTTGGTGGCGCCAATCAGCAGTACGGCGGGCTTGTACTTGTTCACCAGGCTCTCCATCACATAGGTGAAGCCCTCGGTGGTGTAGTGGGCAAAGTCGTCCCCTTGCACCAGAATAATCTCGTCCGCGCCATAGGCGGCGGCATCTTTCACCACGGCGTCGGTGTCTTTGCCAATTACCACGGCAAACAGTTTGTCGCCGGTTTTGTCGGCCAAAAGGCGGCCGGGGCTAAGCAACTCCAGCCCCACGCTTTTGGCGCGGCCGTCCTCCG
>JAJDGD010000102.1 GCA_030265505.1 Ruminococcaceae bacterium OttesenSCG-928-O06
ACCTTCCGCACCGTGAACCTGATGGACAACTTCCGTTTCAAGTCCCCGTTCGAGATCATTTTCTGCCGCAACGTGATGATCTACTTTGAAAAGCAGAAGAAGATAGACCTTGTGAACCGTTTTTACAACTGGACGGCCCCCGGCTTTTACTTTTTTGTTAGCCACAGCGAGAATGTGGACCGCAACGAAAGCCGTTTTCGCATGATCAAACCGTCGATATTCCGCCGGGACAACTAGGCTGCGTTTGCGGACATGCAAACACAGCCCAGCCCCCTGCCGTACCCGTTTTGAAGGAGGCGTGAATGGCACCCATACGCGTCATGCTGGTAGACGATTCCCCGCTGTTTGTGGCGGCAATGAAGTCTGCGCTGGAAAAAGAAGCAAACATACAGGTGGCGGGCACCGCCGGCAACGGGCAAGATGCGCTGCAGCAGGTGCCCAGCGTACGCCCGGATGTGATTATTTGTGATGTTCAAATGCCGAGGATGAGCGGCATTGAATTTGTTAAAGAGCTTTTGAAAACCCGGAAGATCCCGGTGGTGGTTATTTCCGGCACACCGGGCGTTACGCTTGCTGCACTGGCCGCCGGCGCGGTGGATTTTATTCCGAAGCCCGAGGCGGGCGAAGCACGGGACGCGTTTTTCAAGCGCATGATCACCACCATACGCGTGGCGGCCTCGGCAAACGTGGGCGCAAAAACGGCCCTTCGCCAAAACGCCGCGCCCCACCACGCCCCCAGCGTGTTCACCAGCGCCCCTGCCGACGTAGTGGTGGCCATTGGGGCATCCACCGGTGGCACCGACGCCATTGCCGCGGTGATACGGAATTTTCCGGCCAGCTTCCCCGGCGTGCTGATTACCCAGCACATGCCCGCGGGCTTTACCGCTATGTACGCCGAGCGGCTGGACCGCGAGTGTAAAATGCAGGTGCGCGAGGTGAAGGATGGCGACCGCCTGCAAAAGGGCCTGATTTTGCTGGCGGCGGGGGACAAACACCTGCGCCTGCGCAAAGACCAAAAGGGCTACTATGCGTCCTCCCGCCCGGGCATGAAGGTGAACGGCCATATGCCCAGCGTAGATGTGCTGTTTGAATCGGTGGCAGAAGTGGCGGGCGCGCGTGCCGCGGGTGTGATTCTTACCGGCATGGGGGGCGACGGCGCCGAAGGCCTTTTGAAGATGCGTAAGGCCGGGGCATATACCATTGGGCAGGACAAAGAGAGCAGCGTGGTGTATGGCATGCCTATGATGGCCTATAACAAAGGGGCCGTTACAAAGCAGCTGCCGCTAGAGGACATTGCCAACGATTTGATTTCGCATATGAACAAAATGCGCTGATGCGTAAAAGTTTTACAACAAAGGCCAAAAGGAAAGAGGGCGGCCCCGTGCCGTCCTCTTTCCATTCCAAAAAAAGACGCGGCCAGGCCTAAAGAAACGGGAAAACAGGCCGTATAACCATATAGGTGAGCACCCGCTTGGGCCCTGGCGTGGAACACTTCTGCTTCCATATGCCACAGCCAAGGGGGAGTTTTTTTGTATATCCACAACAACTACAACGCCATGTTTGCTTACCGCCAGATGAACCTGAACAACAACAAGATGTACAAGGCCATGCAGCGGCTGGCAAGCGGCTACCGCATCAACTCCGCCGCAGACGACCCCGCGGGGCTGGGGATCTCGGAGCGGATGCGCGCCGAGATAACCGGCATGAACCAGGCGGTGCGCAATGCTCAGAATGGCCTGAACCTGGTGAACACCGCCGAAGGGGCGCTTACCGAGGTGCACCGCATGCTGAACCGCCTGGTGGATATTGCCGATCGTGCCGGCAGCGAGACCCTGGGCGACACCGAGCGGGAAAACCTGCAGGCCGAGGCCGACCAGATTTTGGAGGAGATGCGCCGTACGGCCCAGGCCACCCGTTTTGGAGACCAGCAGCTGTTGAACGGCACCTCGCCCGAGGAGCCAAGGCAGAACACCATCACGCTGCAAATTGGCACCACGAACAACGCCTACGACCAATTGGTGCTGAGTATGCCGGACCTCAATACCGTTGTGGCCATGTTGGAGGATTTTGATGTCTCCACCGTGGCCGGCGCCAACGCCGCGCTGGACAATGTGAACGCGGCAATAGACAAAACAAGCGAGATGCGCGGCAGCCTGGGTGCCGCAGCCAACCGGCTGGAGCATACCATCAACAACCTGGAGAATACCGCCGAAAACCTTACCGAGGCCGAAAGCCGCATACGCGACGCCGACATGGCCAAGGAGATGATGGAGTTTGCCCGGGCCATGGCGGTGTCTCAGGCGGCGCAGTTGATGTTTGCCCATGCGCTGCAGGAGCCGCAGCGCGCGCTGGAATTGCTGAAAAGCGGCCTGGGATAAGACAGACAGCCAAAGCAGCATGTCCCCTCAAAGGGGCATGCTGCTTTTTTCGTGCGCGATGCCCCCCTGTGCAGGGCGTGGCAACTACGGTTTTTCCCGCAAAAACTGGTAAAAAGCGATGATGATGGAAAACACGGTAAGCACCGACACGATGAGCTGGGACATGTTGGTGGCATAGTCTGAATAGGCGGGGTCTACCGCGCCCAGGATGAGGTAGTAAACCGTCCAGATGAGCCCGATGCCAAGCACCACAAAGGTGAGGGAACCCACCAGCAGCGAGACCTTGCGCATGTTTTCCTTTTGCTTTGGGGTAAGCTCGGCCGTGCGGG
>JAJDGD010000103.1 GCA_030265505.1 Ruminococcaceae bacterium OttesenSCG-928-O06
GCTGGGCATGGCGGATTTTTGCTATGCGCCGCCCTTCAGCGAGGCGTGGGACGCGCTGAACATTGCAGGCAACGCCGTGAAATAACCACAAAGCAAGCCGGCGTACCGCGCCGGAAAAAAGGGGAAGAGGACATGAAGTTCAGCATTTTTGAAATAGGCATGCTGGTGTGCTTTGGCTTTGCCTGGCCGGTAAACATCTACAACTCGCTGAAAAATAAAACGGCCCAGGGCAAAAGCCTGTTTTTCCTGGGCATCATCTTTTTGGGCTATGTGTGCGGCATTACGCACAAGCTGCTGTACAGCCGGGATATCGTGATGGTGCTGTACATGCTGAACATGGTGATGGTGGGCACGGACATAGGGCTGTTTTTGCACTACCGCAAAAAGGACCGCCTGCGTGCAGCCGCCCCGCCGCCGGCGCCGTAGGCGCCGTGCCTGCCGCAAAACCCGGCCCCATATAAAAGCCCCCGGCACGGCCCTTAGCTGTGCAGGGGGCAGGTTTTTTGCGGCAGGTTGCCCGGCTGGTACCAGCCGGTGGCGGCGGGGCAGGAAGGGCCCGCCATGGCCCCGCTTTGGGTGCAGTACTGGTGCTGCTGCGCCTTTTCCGCCACAGGGAACGAAAGCTGCGGCAAGCTTGCCTGGGCACGCTGCATCACGCTGCGCCAGGCCAAAGTGGGCGGGTGGCCTGTGCCGGGCACCTCCAGCGGCAGTTGTTCGTCGTAGCCGTACCAGCTGGCCGTTACATAGTAAGGGGTAAGGCCTACAAACCAATGGTCGCGCCGGTTTGTGGTGGTGCCGGTTTTGCCGGCGCTTTCCATGTCGCCGGGCACAGCCATGCCGGCTGCCGTGCCATTTTGTACCACCTCGCAAAGCAGGCGGTTCATCACAAAGGCGGTCTCCTCGGTAATCACGCGCTCCATCGGGGCGTCTTGTTCCAGCATTACAAGGCCGGTGCCGCCGGTAATGTGGGTGAAGCTGTGGGGCGTTACGCTGTAGCCCCCGTTGCCAAACATGGCATAGGCGGCGGCCATCTCCAGCGGGGTGGCGCCGTAGGTAAGCGCGCCCAGGGTAAGCGGGGCAAGGCTGTTGTCCTGCGGCACCAGGGTGGAAAAGTTAAGGTCTTTTGTAAGGAAATTGTACATGCGGCGCTGGCCGGCAAGCTGGCCCACGCGCACCGCCGTGGTGTTCAGGCTGCGGGAAAGGCCGTCGCGCACCAGCACATCGCGGCCGCTGTAGCCGCCCGAGGCATTGGCGGGCCAGTCCACCTCTTCGCCCTGGGCATTTGTAACGGTGCCCACCGGGTCGTCCAAAAACGGGGAGGACCAATGGATGAGCCCGGCCTCCAGCGCGGTGACATAGGGGGCAATGGGCTTGATGGTACTGCCCGGCTGGCGGGCAGCAGCGGTGGCGCGGTTCAGCCCGCGGCTAACGGTTTTCTCCCCCAGGCCTCCCACCACGGCCCGCACGGCGCCGTCGTACGCAAGGCTTACCATGGCGGCCTGGGGCGTCACGGTCTCGGGGCCGTACAGGGTGTTGCCGGCTTCGTCGGTGCGCACGTTGCCTGCATCGTCGAGCAGGGGTTTTTGCACGGTGGCCCAAAGCGCGGGGTATGCCCCGCCGCCGGCAAGTTCTGCCTCCATGGCGGCCTGCAGGGTGGGGTCTACCGTGGTATAAATGCGCAGCCCGCCGTTGTAAAACAGGTTGATGGCCTCTTGCCGGGACAGGCCGTTTTGCTGGGTGAACTCGCGTATCACTTCGTCTATGACAAGGTCTGTAAACCAGCTGGTGGTGTACTCGGGCGCGCGCACCTCGCCGGTGTAGCTCAGTTGCAGGGGGGTTGCCACGGCTTCGTCGTGCTGGGCGGCGGTGATATACCCCTGCTCCAGCATCAGGCCCAGCACATAGTTGCGGCGTTCTATGTGGTTTACGGGGTTCGTCACCGGGTTATAACGCGCGGGGCTGCGGGTGATGCAGGCCAGGGACGCGCACTCGGCCAAAGAAAGCTGGTTTACGGGCTTGCCGAACAACTTTTTCGCCTCGGCCTGCACGCCGGCGGTGTTGCCGGTGAAGCTGATGGTATTGAGGTAGGCGTTTAGAATCTCGTCTTTGTCGTACAGGGCGTCCAGGCGGATGGCGCGACAAATTTCCCGCAGTTTGCGGAAATAACCGGCCATGTTGCTGTCCTCGTCGTCCCGCGTAAGGTTTTTGATAAGCTGCTGGTCTATGGTAGAGGCACCCTGGCGCACGCCGCCGGGGTAGCTGCCGGTGAGGGTGTACACAGCCTCGTTAAAAACGGCAAACAGTGTGCGGGAAGGGCTGAAGCCGTGGTGGGAATAAAAGTCCTTATCCTCCACGGCCACAAAGGCGTCCCGCAGCATCTGGGGAATCTCCTCGCCGGGCACATATTCCTTGTGCTGGGTGCAGGGGATGACGGTATAGTCGTGCACGGTGCCGTCGGCGCTGGTGTAATACAAAATGGTCTCGGTGCGGTAGGGCATGGTGTCAAGGTCCAGCCACAGGTCATCGTTGCGGGTGGTGTATACAAAGAA
>JAJDGD010000104.1 GCA_030265505.1 Ruminococcaceae bacterium OttesenSCG-928-O06
TGGCTGGAGGCCACCGATGCTCAACTGCGCCTGTTGGCCGAAACCCCCGATGCCTTTGGCACTTACAGTGACTATGTGCGTACAGAAACCTTCAGTGGCCAGGGCAGCCGCACCTATATCAAAAGCGACTACCACTCTCAAACCATTTCTCTCAGCGGGAACCTTAGCGCCAAGAAAATCGAGGGTGTCACTTCCGTAGGCAGTAAAAACTCCGGCGACATCTACAACTTCTTCTATACCCGCAACACCTTCACCCTGTCTTTCAATACCATGGGCGGCAATGCCATCCAGTCCATCCCGGGCGTGAAGTTTGGCGAGGATTTGAACGCCCTGATGCCCGCCGACCCCACCTGGCCAGACAACAAGGTACTGTCTTCCTTCCAGGGCTGGTTCTACGACGCGGAGTATTACCGCCCCTTCGCAGACGAAGACAACGCCAGCCCCACCATGCCCAACAGCAACCTTCAGCTGTTTGCCCGGTGGATGACCGGCAACCTTACCGTTACCTACTATAAAAACGCCTCCCTGGCCGAAGATGCCCTGGTGGACACAAAATATGTGGCCGCCGGCAAGGCCGTGTCCGCTTCCGACGTATACGAAGTGGGCAAAGGATACGATGGCCTGGGCACCTTCCTGGGCTGGTACTGGCGCATAGAGAACACCAATGTAGACTTTGCCTACAGCTTCTCCATCCCGGTAAATAAGGACCTGCAGCTGTTTGCCAAGTGGGGCACCGAGGACTTCTCCCTCACCTACCACGAAGGCCTGGGCAGCGGCAATGTGCCCACAGACGAAAACCTGTACAACATGAGCACCCTGGCACGCGTGCAAAGCGGCGCCGGCCTTACCGGCCCCGACGACAAGCTGTTCTACGGCTGGACAAAGCTGGGCGACACAAGCGGCCTGGTGTACTATGAAAACAACCTGATTCCCCTGTACGGCGACACCGTGCTGGTGGCCCAGTATGCCAGCCAGGGCGAACTGATCCAAATCATCTACAACGCAAATGCCCCCAGCGGCGTTGCCCTGGTGGAGAACACCCCCTTCCGCGTGAATGCCATGAAGGGCAGCACCGTGAAGCTTGCCAGCGGCGGCTTTACCGACGCTACCGGCAACCTGCAGCTGGTTGGCTGGAGCACGACCCCCGATAGCACCGAGCCGGAGTTCCGCTTTGGTGCCGAGCACACCTTGGGTGAGACAAACCTGGTGCTGTACGGCGTGTGGAACACCCGCAGCTATACCGTAAGCTTTAAGGCCGACCCGAACGGCTTCTTGGAGAGCCCCAATGGCATCTTCTCCTTCTCCCCCATTGCCCAGGGCACACTTTGGGCCGACGCTTTGAGCGAAGATGACGGCACCGATGGCGGCATCGTGATTCCCACCGCCAAGCCCTACTTCCCCGAGCAATACTACTTCGCCGGGTGGGAGCCTGTCCTCCCCAACGGCAACGAACCCATCACCCGCGACCTGGTGTTTGAGGCCCGCTTTGAGCAGAAGCAGGACGTGCCCACCGGGCCCGACGGCTTCAACCTTACCGGCGCGCACATCACCTATGATAGCACCACCATCTTTGCCGCGCTGGGCACCGGCACACTTACCGATGCGCAAGTGGCTGGCTTTGAGGTGCGCTACGCCACCACCAACGATGCGCTGACCGACTGGGAAAATGCCCCCACCGATATCCGCAACGACGCTTTGGGCCTTACCGACGCAGGCAGCAAAACCATCTATGCCCGCATCACCGGCAAGGGCGAAAACGCCAACATCTATAACCCCACCGTCATCAGCGCCGAGCTTATCGTAGACCCCATTACCTTCTCCATCGTGCTGGCGAATGACGAAAAAGAGTTTGGCACTGCCGACCCCGTATGGGCCGACTGGGCCAACGTAGCCGGCAACGTCACCATCCTGGATGGCGCCGGTACACAATCCACCCTGGGCGCTTTGATGCCCGGCAGCGAGGGCCTGAACCTTAGCATGATGGGCGCGCGCGCCGGCGCCGGCACCTGGGCGGGCGAGCAAGTGAAAGCCTATGAAAGGGCCATTACTGCCAGCTACACGCTGACGGGTGGCGCCAGTAAGGGCAACTACAATATCACTGTGGTGCCGGGCAACTTTACCATCACCCGCAGCACCGCCACCATTACCGTGGCGCCGCAAGAGCTGATTGCCATGTACGACCGCACCGAGCACGCCACCGGCACCAGCCGCTACACCATCGATGGCCTTGAGGCGATACAAACCGCCACCGGCCTTGCCATTGTGGCCGACATTGCCACCACAGGGCACACCAGCACCAACGTTACCACAGCCGACGAGACCATCACCATTGCCACCGCCCGCTTCTATGTGGAAGTGGCTGGCGAGCAGCAGGATGTGACCGAATGGCTGACGGTTGACGCCACCGCTACCGCCATCTTCCGGGTAACACCAC
>JAJDGD010000105.1 GCA_030265505.1 Ruminococcaceae bacterium OttesenSCG-928-O06
CCCTCGCCCACATGGGTGAGGGAATTTTAAATTGGAGGCCAAAGAAAGGATGTTGGAAAACATGGACAGAGGCAAAGTAATCGGGATGAAAGAGGCGGGGATGTCAACGCGTGAGGTGTCGCGCGTAACGGGCCATGACCGGAAAACCATACGGAAGATATGGAACGAGTACCAGCTGCTGTCGTCGCAGTTGGGGCAGCCGGGGGTGGACAAAAAGGCAGTGCAGGAGAAGATGACCGAAGAACCGCGGTACAACAGCGCGGGGCGGGTGCGTCGGAAGTACACGGCGGAGATAGACGCTCGGCTGCGTGAAATCGAGGCAGAGGAACATGCGAAAACCCGGCGCATGGGCACCGGGCACAAGCAAAAGCTCACCAACAAGCAGATCCACGAGATTCTGGTGGAGGAAGGGTACGACATCAGCCTCGTGACCATCAACATCGAGCTTGCGCGCATAAGGCAAAAGCAAAAAGAGGTGTACATCCGTCAAACGTACGAATACGGGGAGCGGCTGGAATATGACTTCGGAGAGGTACTGCTGAATTGCGGCGAAGGGATGAAGACCTACCACATGGCGGTGCTTTCGTCGCCGTGCTCGGACTTCCGGTGGCTGTACCTGTACACCAATCAGAAGAAGGATGTATTTTTAGACAGCCACGTGAAGTTTTTTGAGATGGTGGGCGGCTGCTACCGGGAGGTGGTGTACGACAACATGAAGAACGTGGTGAGTAAATTCATCGGCAAGAACGAGAAGGAACTCAATGCCGACCTCATCAAAATGGCGATGTACTATGGGTATCAAATCAACGTGACCAATTGCTTTCGCGGCAACGAGAAGGGCCATGTGGAGAACAGCGTCAAGGTACTGCGCAACCAGCTGTTCAGCCGGCACTACACCTTTGGCAGCCTAGCCGAAGCCCAAACCTACGCCCATAGCCGCCTTTTGAAGCTGAACGAGGGCTGCGCCATTGAGCAGGAGAAAGCCTGCCTGCTGCCATACAAGCCGCCGCTGGAACTGGCCGCCATCAGCGAGAACACCGTGGACACCTACAGCATGGTCCATGTGGACGCGGCGCGCTATTCGGTGCCGGAGCACCTGGTGGGCCACAAGGTGACCGTAAAGAAATACCACGATGAGGTGCGTATCTATGCCGCCAATGAGCACGTATGCACCCACAAGCGAATCTTTGGGGGCGGACACATGCAGGTGGATATCTACCACTACCTCAACACCCTGTACAAAAAGCCGGGCGCGGTGAGAAACAGCGTCGCGCTGAAAAGCATTCCCCGCCTGAAAGCCATCTTCGACACCCATTACGCAAAGCGTCCCAGGCGCTTCATCGAACTCATGCTCCAGAACAAAGACCTGTCCATCGACGAACTCATCCATCTGTTCGAGCAAAAAACCAAACGCCGCGCCGAGATCATCGCGCTGGATGTGGTGAAGCCCCTTTCCAGCGTAGATGTGGCCGCGCGGGCCACTGTGTCCAACTATTCTATTCTGGTAAACGGAGGTGTCGGCTAAAATGACGAACATACAGGAACTTTCTTCCCGGCTCAAGCTGTCCTACGTCCGCGACAACGCCGCAACCCTGATTGGCGAAGCACGTCAGACACAACAAGACTATGCCGATTTTCTGCAAAACCTGCTCTTGCGTGAGGTCGAACGGCGCACCGAGAACACCATTACCCGTCGCATCAAGGACGCCAGATTCCCCATCAAAAAGTACCTGGTGGATTTTGACAAGGCCAAGTACGACAAGGCTTTCGCGCCCAAATTCAAGGAACTCGAAACCCTTGAGTTCATCGAAAACAAGGAGAACATCATCCTCATTGGAACTCCCGGCGCAGGCAAAACACACTACGCCACCGCACTCGGCATCGCCGCCTGCATGAAGGGCAAAAGCGTCCTGTTCGCCACCGTTCCAAACCTCATCGTCGAACTCAAAGAGGCCATGAGCCAGAACCAACTGGGTATCTACAGCAGAAAATTTGAACGCTACAACCTCGTTATCCTCGACGAACTGGGCTACGTCTCCTTCGACAAGGCCGGCTGCGAACTGCTCTTCAACCTGCTCTCCAACCGCCACGGCAAGGGGAGTATCGTCATCACCACCAACCTCGCCTTCGAGCAATGGGAAAATCTTTTCAAAGACCCCGTCCTCACCGGCGCAATCATCGACCGCCTTGCCCACAAGGCACATGTCCTCGACATCTCACGTGAGCAAGGCGGCCGCTTCGAGGAAACCATCGCCTGGATGACCAACAAACAGCCCGCCAAAATCGACGACGCCGACTGATTCCCCACTCGGCCTACGGCCTCATTTCGAATCAG
>JAJDGD010000106.1 GCA_030265505.1 Ruminococcaceae bacterium OttesenSCG-928-O06
TGGTCGTCGGCAGCTCCGGTACATACGGGGTGTCGGACAACTTGTAGCCGGCCTTCGGCTGCAGGGGCACACTGCTTACCTGCGGCGTCAGCACCTGCACGCTGCTGCTGTAGTCAAGAGTATCATCGTGTACGTCGTTGTAGTAGTACTTCACGGTGTACGGCAGCCGGATACTGTCGTCCGTTACATAGTACACCTTGATCACATTGTCTTCCGCCGTGATGGTCGTCGGCAAAGCCGGTTCATACGGGGTGTCGGACAGCTTGTAACCGGTCTTCGGCTGCAGGGGCACACTGCTTACCTGCGGCGTCAGTACCTGCACGCTGCTGCTGTAGTCAAGAGTATCATCGTGTACGTCGTTGTAGTAGTACTTAACAATGTACGGAAGAACCTGCTTTTCGTCCGGCACAAACCGGGCTTCGTAGCGCTTGCTCTCGCTCACGCTTGCAGGGAAGTTCTCCACTTTCGTGTTGCCGTCGTACCAGCCGTCAAACACATAGCCAAAGTCAGCCACGGTTTCGGGCCGCGCCGGGAACTCGGTGCTGGTCAGCAGATCGCCATGCACGATGGGATCCTCCGCTCCGTCTATCGTGCCGTTGCCGTCGGTGGTAAAGGTGATCGTGTGCCATTGGCCGGGAATCTTCTCCATTACCGCCACAAAGGTGCGGCTCTTGTCAAAGGTGGTGGGCCAGGTGGTCACGTCCGTATAGGTATAGTTGCCTTCGGTCCCGGTACGCTCCTGCCAAATCACAAATTGGTAGCCGTTGGCGGGGGCAACAGTAGGCTTCTCGTTGCTGTTAAAGGCAGAGTTTTTCGGCCCACTGCGGGTGTTCGGGCTGGATACAGTACCCTCTCCAGCCACCTTCATCTCAAAGGTGAAGTTGACACGGTCTGTGGGTATCCAAACCGCGTAAACCGTCATGTCTTTATTCAGCCGCTCAAACCCGGTCACTCTCCACGCCGTATAATTAGGGTGCCAATTGTCATCGTGCTCTAACATTGACCAGCCAGCAAACGTATAGTACTCGGTGTCGCTCGGCTCACGGGTGGGGGTGGTGGTGGGTTTATTGTCCAGCATAACTTCCGATCCCATAGGAACGGCGAAGTCCTTTGCGCTGCCCACATTGCCGCCGTTGCCGTTGTAGGAAACGGTGACCAGACGCGGGAAGCCCACGCGGATGATGTTTTCATCGCCTGCGGTCACTGTGGTAAGGCTGTATTGTATACCTATGACACCGGTGGTGCTGAAGCCGGTGGCAGGCCATTTGTTGCCAAAGGATTCAACCAACTCTGCCGTATTTGCTTCAAGGTTTACCTTGATGTCGGCCAGCGGGGTGCCGATGGCGTACCGGGGCAGGGTAACCTCACCCAGGAAGTTATCTTCGGAGGGGAGGTTGGTAGGATTCAAACCGCCCAGGTAGTACTCCACCGTTACATTGGCGTTGGTGGGCAAGCAGGTAAACACATACTCGTTCGGGTTCGGGTTCGTCCAGGCGGTAACACCCACTTTGGTGTGGTCGGCATCAGCCGTGATGTTGGTGCCCAGTGTGGCCTCTTGGTTGGGCAGGCCGGTGGGCAACGCTTCGCCCTTCTTCACTTTGTACACACGGGTGGTGGTGGTGGCACTGGTGGCACCGGTGTAGGTATTGGCATCAAACGTGCCGTTTACCACCGTGAAGGTGATGTTGTAATAGTTGCCGGGGTCGTTATTCAGCACATACAGAATGTCGAATGTGCCGGAAGCGTTGGCCAGGGTCAGGGTTACGCTCTCAGTGGCAATCTCTTTCAGCGTATAGCCTGTCACCGTGGGGGCGGTAATCTCAGAGGATTCGACTGTACGGAAGTTCCACTGGTTTACGCCATTACTGTTGTTAAGAGGGAGACCTGTAGCCGTTTTAATTAGGGCTTCGGCGGGGTTCGTTGTCACTTCATAGGTAGAGGTGTTCAAAAACTCGCCAGCACTGTTCACCAGGTAGCCGTCGGCAAACACCTTGGCCGCCTGTGCATAGCCCTGGGGAATGGGGAACTCTTTGGTGAAGCTGTTGTCGCCAACCGTATAGCTAAAGGTTGCGTTGGCGTTCAGGTTGTTCCAGCCATCCACGGTGATCGCGTCGTTCTCGATATCCAGCGTCACGCGGTAGGTTGCCGAGTCACTGGCATACCCGTTTGTATTGGGCTCATCCAAATCGGGGGTCCAGGCCAGTTTGTCCCCTTCAACAGTAATTCCTTCAGGGGTGCTTCCGCTAACGCCAACGCCCGAGGGCATGGTGTCTGTTACCGCACCGCCGGTC
>JAJDGD010000107.1 GCA_030265505.1 Ruminococcaceae bacterium OttesenSCG-928-O06
GTGGTGCTGGCCATCACCGGCAGCAAGGGCGCGTCGCCCCTGGCCTCGGGCGTGCCGTATGACGCCGGTGGCCGCTGAGCATACACTTTGGAGGCAAACCCCATGAGAATGTACGATATCCTGGCCAAAAAGCGCGACGGTGGCACCCTTGCCGCCGAGGAGATCGCCTTTGTAATTGCGGGGTATACAAGCGGCGAAATACCGGACTACCAGATGGCCGCGTTTTTGATGGCGGTGTTCCTGCGCGGCATGGATAAGGCCGAGACCGCTGTTTTGACCGATTGCATGGCCCGCAGCGGCGACGTGGTGGATCTTTCGGCCATTGCAGGCGTGAAGGTGGACAAGCACAGCACCGGCGGCGTGGGGGACAAAACCACCCTGGTTGTGGCGCCGCTGGCCGCGGCCTGCGGGGTGAAGGTGGCCAAGATGAGCGGCCGGGGCCTGGGGCACACCGGCGGCACGGTGGACAAGATGGAGGCCATCCCCCACATGCGCACCACGCTTTCGGGCGAGGAATTCATCCGCCAGGTGAACGAAATTGGCCTTGCGGTGATAGGCCAAAGCGGGAACCTGGCCCCGGCAGACAAAAAAATGTACGCCCTGCGGGACGTTACCGCCACCGTGAACAGCATCCCGCTCATCGCCTCCAGCATTATGAGCAAGAAGCTGGCGGCGGGCAGCGACGCGATACTGCTGGACGTGAAAACCGGCAGCGGCGCGTTTATGAAAACGCTGGAGGACTCCATTGCCCTGGCCGCCGCCATGGTGGACATTGGCGAGGCAAACGGGCGGCGCACCGCAGCGCTTATTACCAGCATGGACGCCCCCTTGGGCCACGCCATAGGCAACAGCCTGGAGGTGGCCGAGGCCGTGGCCACCCTGCAGGGCCGCGGCCCGGCAGATTTGACCGAGGTGTGCCTGGAGCTGTGCGCCGGCATGCTGGCCCTGGCGGGCCAGGGTACGCACGACGACTGCCGGGCCAAAGCGGAAGGGGCCATAGCAGACGGCAGCGGCTTTGCCAGGCTGCGGCAGATGGTGGCCGCCCAGGGGGGCGATGCATCGGTGATAGACGATGCATCGAGGTTTGCCCCGGCGGTGGCCCGGGCGGAAGTGGCCGCGCCGGTGGCGGGGTACATCACCGGGATGGACACCGAGGGCATAGGCACCGCGGCCATGCTGCTGGGGGCGGGCCGCGCCACCAAAGAGGACGAGATAGACTATGCCGCGGGCATGGTGCTGCATGCCAAAACCGGGGCGTATGTGCAGGCGGGCGCGCCGCTGGCCACGCTGTATGCCGCGGATGAAAAGCGCCTGGGCGCCGGGCGGGAAAAGCTGTTGCAAAGCATTTCTTTTGGGGAAAAGGTGCCCGCCTTGGCCCCGCTGGTGTTGGCCCGGGTGGATAAAGACGGCGTGCGGCAATATTAAAAAAAACCGGCGGAGGTGCTGCGTGGAGAGGCCACAGATGATCCTGTTCGACTATGGGCAGACGCTGATAGCGGAAGAGAGTTATGACGGCTATCGCGGCTTTGTGGCGCTGATGCCCTATGTGTGCAGCAACCCCTGCGGGCACACCGCGCGCGACGTGGCCGACGCCGAGGCCGAAATATACCACGCCCTTGGCCGGGACGACCCGGAGATGCGCATAGCCCGCCCGCTGGAAGTGCACATGCACTTGTATAACCGCTTTGTGTTCGAATATCTGGACATGGAGCTTTCCATCACCCCCGCCGAGGCGGAGCGCATTTTTTGGGACGCGGCGGCCCTGGGCAGGGCGGTGGAAGGTATAGAGGAGCTGCTATCCTGGCTGTGGGCGCAGGGCTTCCGCACCGGGGTCATCAGCAACCTTTCCTACAGCGGCCAGGCGCTGAAAGAGCGCATAGACCGCATTTTGCCGAAGCATCACTTCGAGTTTATCCTGGCCTCCAGCGAGCATGTGTTCCGCAAGCCGAGCCCTTATATCTTCCAGCTGGCGCTGAAAAAAGCGCGGTTGGCCGCGCCGCAGGTGTGGTTTTGCGGGGACAATTTTGCCTGTGACGTAGAGGGCGCCCACGCCGTGGGCATGGTTCCGGTGTGGTTCAAGCCCGGCGCCGCCGTACCCCCGAAGGCGGACTTTGCTTACCTGCATGTGCGCCGCTGGCGGGAACTGCAGGCGGCGCTGGCAGCCCTGTAGGGCGGCTGGCTTTGCGTGCACCAGCAGGCCCCGAAGGAATATAAAAAGCACCCATGGGCGTTAGAGGGGTAGCGATAAGAAAACACCTGTCAAATCC
>JAJDGD010000108.1 GCA_030265505.1 Ruminococcaceae bacterium OttesenSCG-928-O06
TCGCTGGTGCCGGGCCTGGCGTGGCCGGGCGCAAAGTTTCCGCCGGGCGTGGAGGCACTGCGGTGGGTGGTACCGCTGTGCCTGCTGTTGCAGTGTTGGGCGCGGCGGGCCGCGGTACCGCCTGTGCCTGCCCTGCCGCCACAGAGGGCGGAGGAGCAGGGTTGGCCGGTGCAGGGCGCGGTGATACTGCGGGCCGGGAACCTTGGGCCGGGCGTGCCGCTTGCGCGGGCGCAGCCGAGGCGGAAGCCGAAGGGATACCCTGTCCCTTGTGGTAAATGACCGGGCCGGGCGGTGGTGCTTGTTGCTGTGGTGGGCGCGCCGCCGGGGCGGGCCGTTGTGGTACCTGTTGCGCCCCGGCCGGGGAAGCCTGCGGTGCTGCCGGATGCACAGGGGCAGATGCAGCGGGCCTTGGCGCCGGGGCAGGCATAGCGGGCGCGGGTGTTGGGGTGGTTGGTGGTGGGGCATTGACAGGCACCTGTTGTGCCATCGGGGAAACCTGTTGCGCCGCCGGCGCCGGCGCGGTGGCTTGCCCTGCGGCCTGGGTGTCTGCCTCGCACTGGGCTGTAGCGGCGGCCGTGGCTACGGCGGCAGCCACGGCGGCGCTGGGCTGTGGCGGCACGGCAATGTAGGGCTGCTGGGGCAGGCCAAAGTCGTCCTCCGGCGCGGGGGGCGCCTCTACAGGCAGGGCCTGCACGGCCTTCAGCGCCTTCTTTTTGGCATACCAGCCCAGCACCTTGTCCACAGCCAAAAGCACATAGGAAAGCCCTAAATAGCACATGGTAAGCAAAAATACGTTCACCAGCACGGCCGCCCACTGAATCATGTCCGGGTTCAGGAAGGGGTAGGGGTAGGATACACCCCCGTAATAGCGGATGCCCAGCTGCGCTGCAATGAGGATGATGCAGTAGTAGGCAAAGGGCAGCACCATCCAGATGACGGGGTCCCCCCCGGCGAAGCGGCCCTTGCGGTCAAACAGGGCCCAGTCGGCCAGCACCATCAGCGGCACCAGCAGGTGAGAGATGATATTCGCCACAACAGAGAAGGCGCTGGCGCCGGCAAACGGGGCGTCGGCCAAAATGAAAAAATACACCAACGTAGTCAGCATCATGGCCATTACCACCCCGCCCTTGAAGTGGGGGGCAAAGCGGATGACGCCGAACTTGCCGGTGCGCTTGATGTGCCGCCAGGTAACGATGGCCGAGACGGCATAAAACAAAAAGCAGAACAGGTTGCTTAACACCGTGTAATACAAAAGCACATAGGGCGCAAAGGTGCCGCTTACAAGGCCGGAATTCATAAGAATGCCCACAAGGCACACAAACAATAGTACCAGTTTATAAACAAGGGAGGTCATCCTGTTGTTGATATACATGAAGCACTCCTCGCGGGGAAAAATGGCGCAGCATAAAAAGGATATGCCTAAAGCGCCCACATAGTATACCACAAAACCCCTGCACGCGAAAGAGCGGCGCCGCCCCGCCGTTTGACAAAGGGCCCGGCGGCTGGTAAAATGAAGGCACAATAGAATATTGCTTATCAAGAGCGGCTGAGGGACCAGGCCCTGTGAAGCCCGGCAACCTGTAAGGCGAAAGCCAGGCAAGGTGCTACATCCTGCGGGAAAACCCGGAAGATAAGTGCAGTTTTTTGCGGCGCGCGGGTTACCGGGCGCTTTTTTTGTGCACACCAACAGGAAGGGAAATGTTATGAACAGAAGATTGTTTACGTCAGAATCGGTAACAGAAGGGCACCCGGACAAAATTTGCGACGCTATCTCGGACGCGGTGCTGGACGAAATTATGCTGCACGACCCCACCGGCCGCGTGGCCTGCGAAGTGACGGCCAACACGGGCCTTGTGTATGTGATGGGGGAGATTACCACCAGCACCTATGTGGATATCCCCGCCGTGGCCCGCCGGGTGATACGCGAGATAGGCTACACCCGGGCAAAATACGGCTTCGATGACGAGACCTGCGGCATCATCACCTCTATCAAGGAACAAAGCCCCGATATTGCCATGGGGGTAGACCCCGGCGGCGCCGGGGACCAGGGCATGATGTTTGGCTATGCGTGCGACGAGACGCCCGAGCTGATGCCGATGCCCATCAGCCTGGCGCACAAACTGTGCAAGCAGCTGGCCGCCGCGCGCAAAGAGGAAACGCTGCCCTGGCTGCGGCCCGACGGCAAAAGCCAGGTGACGGTGGAGTATGAAAACGACGCGCCGAAGCGGGTGGACGCG
>JAJDGD010000109.1 GCA_030265505.1 Ruminococcaceae bacterium OttesenSCG-928-O06
GGTGCTGCCCTCGCGGCGCAGGCCAATCTCCTTGTCCAAAACGGCCCGCAGGAAATCGGGGCTTTGCACCATGCCTTTCATCGAAAGGTCTGCCTCGCCGTCGTGCACCATCTTCACCGCGGTGCGGGCGGCTTCCACGTCGCCCTCCACATTCACGATTTTAAAGGGGGCGATGTCGATGTTGTTCTCTGCCGCCACCTTTTTGATAGCGCTCTCCTGCCCTACCAAAATGGCGTTGGCAATGCCTTCGTCGTAGGCGTTGCGCACGGCACCCAGCACGTCATAGTCTGCCGCGGCACCCACCGCAATGGTCTTTTTCTCGCCGGCTTTCAAATTGTCGAATACTGCACTGATTGTTTTCATTCTTCCTCTACATCCCTTTCGCGTTTCGCTGTATTTCATGCACACTACATTGCTTTGCATCCAAATTGCACACTTATACATTATAACAGCATGGTTTGGGGCAATCAATACGGAATGCGGGAAAATATCTGCCAGGGGCCAAGCTGCCCGCACCCGCGCATATATGTACGGCCCCTTATGAGAAAATTGCCATAATACCGTGTATTGGCAACCCGCACGCGTTGTGTTATACTATAAAATGTTGCATTGCCGCAGAAAATGTTCGCTAACGCACCTTTTCTTTTGGGGGTTTTGACACGATGGAGCGCCAGAAACGGTCATTTTCTTTGCGGGGGGCCGCACTGCTGCTTGCGGGGGCCTGCCTGCTGCTGTTTACCATTGCGTTTTTTATTGTGTTTTACAGCACCATGCCCTCCATTTTGCAAGACGTTGCCAAGGCCGAGATGGGCGAAAAGCTGGAGCGGCTGGAGGACCTTTTGCTGGCCGACCGTGAAAAGGCCCTTGCCTCGGCAAGCTTTATGGCCCGCGGCGAGGACGTGGCCCGCTTTGTGCAGGGACAAAATGACGGCTACGCCGAGGAGCACCTGCCCGGCGCCTTCCCGCTGGATGCGCTGGATTACAATTTCCTTTTCATGTGGGATGCCGAGGGCAACCTTGCGCACACACAACAGTACAACTTTATGGGAGACGAGCCCTACTGGATGCCCGCCAGCATACAGGATGCCTTTTTAAGCGTGGCGAACGATGCTTTGGCTGCGGCCGCGCGCAGCGCGGATGCCACGCAGGAGGAAGCCGGCCTTGCCGGGCTGCTGTTTTACGAGGATGAAGCTTACCTGGTAAGCTGTGCGCCTGTACAGGGCGGCGGCGCACAGCCGGTGGGCAGCGTGCTGCTGGGCCGCCGCGTGGACGACGCCTACCTGCTTTGGCGCACGGGCTTTGGCCAGGGCAGCTTTGTGTGGGACGCCGCGCCCACCGCCGCCCGGCTGGAAGGGGCCACCACTGCCACCGAAGAAACGCTGGAGGGGCAGCTGCCCCTGCAGGACATTTACGGGCACGCGGTGCTGCTTTCCTTTTTGGACGAAAACCCCGAATACCCCACCGTGCAGCACCGGCTGAACCGCACCTCCGGGCTCATCTTCAGCATGATGCTGCTATTGGCCCTGGGGCTGTACTTTATTATTAACCGCCTGTTCTTGAACCCCGTGGAGCGCCTTACCCATGCGCTGGACGACGTGGGCGAGTTCCAGCGTGTGGAAGACCCCCAGCGCGACCCCACGCGCGAATTCCAAACCCTGGTAGCCGCCATCAACGGCATGCTGGAGCGCCTGGATATGCAGAGCCTGAGCATGAACAGCCTGTCCAGCATTTTGAACGGGATGGAGGCTTTCCTGTTTGTGTCCGAGCCTGAGACCGACGAGATTTTGTTTATGAACGACAAGATGCGCGCGCTGTATGCCCAGCCACAAGACATTGAAGGCCGCCTGTGCTGGCAGGTGCTGCACCCGCACCGCACGCAGCGGTGCGAGCAATGCCCCATTGACGCGCTGCAGGAGGACCCCGCCAAAACCGTTACCTGGGAGGAGTACAGCGACACTACGGGGCGCTGCTACCAGAACACCGACGGCATTATAGAATGGACCGACGGGCGGCCCGTGCACATCCGCCACTCCATCGACATTACCGAGATGAAAACCGCGCAGGACGCCCTGGCCCAGCGCCTGTTGCAGCAAGAGCTGGTGGCCGCCATCTCGCAAAGCTTTATTGCCACGCCGGACATCAACATATTCATCAACGACGCCATTGCCGCCGCCGGCCGCTTTATTGACGTAAGCAAGGTGCTGGTGGCCAGGGCCGAGCCCAAAA
>JAJDGD010000011.1 GCA_030265505.1 Ruminococcaceae bacterium OttesenSCG-928-O06
CATTCACAACTTAGAGGAGGAAAGAACATGAAGAAACTGCTCACCCTGATGCTGGCGGCCCTGCTGGTGTTCAGCTTCGTCGCCTGTGGCGGCGGGAACGGCGGCACCTCGGGCGCAACGTCCGGCAGCGATGCTTCCGGCAGCGACGCCGGCGGCGAAACACAGGTGGTACTGGGCCTTGTGGCCGATTACTTCACCTTTGACCCCGCCTATGTGTACGAGAAGACCGCCCACATGATTATGCCCGTTTTGTACGACACCCTTGTGAAGTTTGACGAGAACGCCACCGGCGGCATCGCGCCCAACTTCGCGTCCGAGTGGACCATCAGCGATGACAACCTGACCTATGTGTTTACCCTGCGCGAGGATGTGGTGGCCACCACCGGCAAAACCCTGAACGCCGCCGACGTGGAGTTCTGCCTCAACCGCATGATCAACCTGGGGGACAACCCCTCGGAGCTGGCCAAAGACGTGGAGAGCGTTGTGGCCACCGGCGATTTTGAAGTGACGCTGACCCTGAAGGAAGTGTCCCCGGCTATCCTTTCCAAAATGGCCGAGACCGCCTTTGGCGTGTACGACAGCGAAGCCGCCCAGGAGAACGGCGCCACGGGTGACGCTGCCACCGACACCGCCCAGAGCTTCTTCGATGGCCAGTCCATCGGCAGCGGGCCGTACATTCTGGACAGCTTTGTGCCCAACGAGCAGCTGGTGCTGAAAAAGAACCCGAACTACTGGGGCACCCCCGCCAACGTGGACACCATCATCTTAAAGCACATCAACGACCCCAGCATGCAGATGATGAGCCTGGAGCGCGGCGACATCGACATCGCGTTTGATTTGACCGCCGTACAGATTGAGAGCCTGGACGAGAGCAATGTGTCCGTGTACACCTTCCCCACCCTGGACATCTTCTTCTTCTCCATGAACATGGACCCCACCGTGGGCGGCCCCTTTGCCGACCAAAAGGTGCGTGAGGCCGTGTACTACGCACTGGACTACGAAGGCCTGTGCGAAATTGCCGGCAACGGCGCCAAAACCCCCTACAACATCATCCAGAACGGCTTTGCCGGCTACCTGGGCGAAAGCCCCATTACCCGCGACCTTGACAAGGCCCGCGAGCTGCTGGCCGAGGCCGGCTATGCCGACGGCTTCACCTTCGAGTGCGGCGTGATTCCCGACATGGCCCCCAGCGGCGTGGCCTTTATGGACTGTGCCGTGAAGATTAAGGCAGACCTGGAAGAGATTGGCCTTGTGATGGAGATTGCGCCCGACGAAGTGAGCATTTACCTGGACAAAATGCGCGGCGCCCAGTACCAGACCTGCAGGAACATGTGGGGCCCGGACTATGCCGACCCCGACAACCAGCTGTCCTTCATGCCCGGCCAGAACAGCGGCCTGCGCAACAGCTGGACGACCGACATGGCCCCCGAGCTGGCCGAACTGTGCACCCAGGCCCAGCAGGAGACCGACCCCGAGGCCCGTGAGGCCCTGTTTGAAGAGATTCAGCGCCAGTATACCGAGGCCGCCGGCCCCGCGCTTGTGTTCCTGCAGGTGTACCGTGCCCTGCCGTGCTCCACCCGTTTGGCGAATGTGGAGTACACCGCCACCCAGATGGTGAACCTGGCTGCCCTGAGCGTGCAGTAAAAAACCGTGGCGAAGGCGGTACAAAGCCTGCCTTGCCCACAACCAAAAAGAACAGGCGGCGGGCAGGTGTGCCCGCCGCCCCACAAAATTGCCGGGGGCAGGGGGTGCGAAGCGCATGCTGCACCCCCTGCCTTCCCCGTTTGGTGCAGCGGGCGTTTTGCCCGTTTTGCCGGCAATTTTGGGCCCAAGCACACAGGCGGCCTTTGTGTTTGGGCCCAAAATTGGCAGGGGCTTTGCCCCTTTTGTTGTAAGGATACCCAAGGTATGGAGGAATCATAGATGAGCCTTCTCAGATATGCGGGGCGGCGGCTATTGTTGATGGTGATTGTGATGGCGGGGGTTCTCATCATCACGTTCATCATCAGCCACATGGTGCCGGGCGACCCACTGGTGGCGAACCTTGGCCAATCGGCCATGAGCAACCCGGACATCGTTGCCAAATATGAACAGCGCTGGGGGCTGGACAAAAGCCTGCCGGAACAGTTTTTCCTGTATGTGCGCAACCTGTTCCAGGGCGATATGGGAACCTCTATACGCACAAAGCAGCCGGTGGTGGAGGACCTGGCCAAATACTTCCCCGCCACCATAGAGATGGCCACGCTGGCCACCATCATCAGCGTGGTGCTGGGCATGCTGTTTGGGGTGCTTAGCGCGGCAAGGCGCAACTCTGCACTGGACCAAGGCCTGCGGGTGGTGTCTTTGATAGGCATTTCTTTGCCGGCGTTCTGGCTGGCGCTGCTGCTTTTGTACCTGTTTTACTTCCACCTGGGCATTGCCCCGGGCAGTGGCCGGGTGGGGCTGAATTTTATAGGCTATAACGCCCCTACGGGCTTTATTATCATAGATTCCCTTTTGGCCGGAGACTTTGCCCTTTTGAAGGACGGGCTGGCCCACATGATTTTGCCGGCGGTGGTGCTGGCCGCCAGCACCATGGGGCTGATGACCCGCACCGTGCGCAGCAGCATGTTGGACGTGATGGGGCAGGACTACCTGCGCACCGCCCGGGCCAAAGGCCTGAACGAGCGGCAGGTGATGACGGGCCACGCGGTGAAAAACGGGCTCATCCCCTCGGTTACCATGTTTGGGCTTAGCTACAGCAGCCTTTTGGGCGGCACCGTGCTGGTGGAGACCATCTTCGACTACCCGGGCCTTGGGTGGTATGCCTATCGCTCGGCCACTACGCTGGATTTTCCCGCCATCATGGGCGGCACGCTGCTCATCGCCCTCATCAACTGTGTGATGACGCTGATTGTTGACTTGGTGTATGCGCTGATTGACCCGCGCATACGTTACTAGGAAGGGGGATACTATGAGCCGATCTGCAAAAGTATGGCGGTTCGTCCGCAAATATCCCCTTGCCGTTTTGGGGGCGCTGATTTGCCTTGTGTTTTTTGTGGTGGCTATTTTGGCGCCCGCCGTGGCCACGCAAGACCCCTTCGCCCAGGACCTTACCGCGCGCTACGCCGCGCCCAGCAGCCAGCACTACTTCGGCACCGACAACTTTGGCCGGGACATCTTCAGCCGGGTGGTATACGGCACGCGCATCAGCATGCCGGCGGGCTTTCTGGTGGTGATATTCTCCTGCATCTTCGGCGGCATTTACGGGGCCATTGCCGGCTATTTTGGCAAGGCGCTGGACGAAGTGATGATGCGTATTGCCGATATTGTGATGAGCTTTCCCAGCCTGGTGCTGGCCATGGCACTGGGGGCGGTGTTTGGTAAAACCATGTTCAACACCATCATGATTATTGTGCTGGTGTGGTGGCCAAAATATGCCCGCATGATGCGCGGGCTGGTGCTTACCGTGCGCGAGACAGAGTATGTTACCAGCGCCGTGGTGCTGGGCGAACGGCGCATGACCATCCTGTTGCGCACCATCATCCCCAACTGTGTGGCCCCGCTTTTGGTAATGGCCTCGGCCGATTTGGGCGCCGCCATTTTGATGTTCAGCGGGCTGGGTTTTCTGGGCATGGGGGTTGCGCCCCCTGCGCCGGAGTGGGGCGCCATGGTAAGCGACGGCGCGGCCGTGCTGAAATCCTGGTGGGTCAGCTTCTTCCCGGGCATTGCCATTTTTACCGTTTCGGTGGCGTTCAACTTCATCGGGGATGCCCTGCGGGATATCATGGACCCGAAACTGCGCAACCTGGATTGATTGTTACCGTGCAAAACGCGCGGGTACGCGAGTGAGTATATGGTAGCGAAAAATACTCCTTTACGGATGCAGATAGATACACCAAAGCCACCGGGCCGGCGCGCCCAAAAGGTGCGGCGTGCCCCCACAGAGAGGAACAAAGCATGAACTATATAGGAAGAATACAGCGTGCGCGCGAAAAAATGGCGGCGGCGGGCGCCGCGGCGCTGTGCATTGCGAACGACGCCGGATGGGAGTACATGGCCGGGTTGCCCCGCAGCGGCCACGGCAACACCAAAAACCGCCAGAACAGCCAGGAGTTTGCCTGCCTTTTGCTTACCGAGACGCGGGTGGTGGCATTGTCCCCCCGGCTGTCGGCCATCGGGTTTTATGACAAAATGGACCGTTTCCCCGCGGTGGATGAACTGGTGAGCTACCCCGATGAGGACCTTACGGGCGCCGGATTCGACGCTGTGCTGCGCGCAGCGGGCCTTTTGGGCAAAACCGTTGCCGTAACGCGGGATATCCCCGCCACCATGGTGCTGCGGCTGCAGGCGCTGGGCTGCAATGTCATCAACATGAGCCGTGAGATAGACCTGATGCGCGCGGTGAAGGATGAGGAAGAGATTGCGCTGATGCGCACGGCCAGCCGCATTGCAGACGACATCTATGCCGACATGATGTGCCATGTGAAGCCGGGCATGGCCATACGCGAAATTGAGCATGCCATTGAACGCAGGCTGGAGGACTACGGCGCAGCTTACACCTCTTTCCCGGCCGAGGTGCTGTGCCACGGGCCCGAAGCGGGCGTGGGCGTGGGCGCCTGCCACCCGCAGTTGGAGGTGGGCTACACCCTGGCGTATGACTACGGCGTGGTGTACCAGGGCTATTGCTCCGACTTTGGGCGCACCGTCTTTTTGCAAGAGCCAGACGCTGAAATGCGCCATATCCACGAGGTGGTGATGGCTGCCCAGAAGGCGGGCATGGAAGCTATGAAGGCCGGCCGCGCCACCGGGGCCGACTGCAACCGCGCCGCCCGCCAGGTGGTGGAGGACGCCGGCTACGGCGAGTATTTCATCCACCGGCTGGGGCACGGCATTGGCAAGGACGTGCACGAGCACCCCTTTTTGGCAGAGGGGGAGGATACGGTTTTGCAGGCGAACATGTGCTTTACCGCAGAGCCCAGCATCTATATTCCCCACAAGTGCCTTGTGCGGGTGGAGGACGTGGTGCTGGTTACCGAGGACGGCTACGACTGCCTGAACAAAGTGACCAAGGACATCGTGGTGGTATAACCCCGAAAGCGTTAGGGAGAGAGTATGGGCGAGATCATTCTGGACGTGCAAGACCTGCACACCCACTTTTTTACAGACCAGGGCGAGGCGCCGGCGGTGGACGGTGTGGACTTTACCGTGCGCGCCGGAGAGATATTGGGTATTGTGGGCGAGAGCGGCAGCGGCAAAAGCGTTACGTCGCTGTCCATCATGCGCATTTTAAGCGAGCCTGCCGGCCGTATTGTGAAGGGCAGTGTACTGTTCGGCGGCAAGGACCTTGCCCGCCTGCCCCAAAAAGAGATGTGCAAAATACGCGGAGACCGCATCTCCATGATTTTCCAGGAGCCCATGACCGCCCTGAACCCGGTGCGTACCATTGGCAGCCAGATTATGGAGATGTACAAAATTCACCGCAAGATGGACAAAAAGCAGGCGAAGGAAAAGTCCATCGAGATGCTGCAGAAGGTGGGCATTCCCAGCCCCGCCCAGCGCTTTAACGAGTACCCGCACCAGCTGAGCGGCGGCATGCGCCAGCGCGCCATGATAGCCATGGCCCTGGCGTGCGACCCCCAGCTGCTGATTGCGGACGAGCCCACCACCGCCCTGGACGTGACCATACAGGCGCAGATTTTGGATTTGATGCGGGACTTGCAGCGGGAGTTCGGCACCGCCATTATGCTGATTACCCACGACTTGGGCATTGTGAGCGAGATGGCCCACCGGGTGATGGTGATGTACGCCGGCAGCGTGGTGGAATATGGCACCCGGGACGAGGTGTTCAGCAAAATGCTGCACCCGTACACCATCGGGCTGATGGAATCCATCCCCCGCATTCGGGAGGACACCGGCCCGCTTTCGGCCATCGAGGGCATGGTGCCCAGCATTTATGGCATGCCGAAGGGGTGCAAGTTTGCCCCGCGCTGCAAATATGCCTGCGCTTTGTGTGAAGAAAAACGCCCCGCGCTGTACAATGTGGACGGCCACCAGGTGCGCTGCTTCATGTACAGCGAGGAATGGAAGGGGGATGTGCCAGGTGCGGCAAAAGCTGTTTGAAATAAAGGACCTATACCAGCACTACCCGGTGAAGGGCCCCAAGGTGAATGGGGAAAAGCCCTGCGTGAAGGCCATAGACGGCATCTCGTTTGACATATTTGACGGGGAGACCCTGGGCCTTGTGGGGGAGAGTGGCTGTGGCAAAACCACCACGGGGCGGGCCATTTTGCGCCTTTTAGAGGGTACCCGCGGCGAGATTTTGTACGAAGGGGAAAACCTGGTGACGAAAAAAGCCGGGGAGATGCGCCCCCTGCGCAAAAAGATGCAGATTGTGTTCCAGGACCCGTACGGCTGCTTGGACCCCCGCAAAACCGTGGGGCAGATCATCGCGCGGCCGCTGCAGGTGCACGCGGCCGGCAGCGCCGAGGAGATAAACGCCCGGGTGCTGGAGCTGATGGAGGTGGTGGGCCTGCGGCCCGAGTATGTGGACCGCTACCCCCACGAATTTTCCGGCGGGCAGCGCCAGCGCATCGGCATTGCCCGGGCCGTGGCGCTGAACCCCCACTTCATTGTGTGCGACGAGCCGGTCTCGGCGCTGGACGTATCCATCCAGGCCCAGGTTATCAACCTGATGCAGGCGCTGCAGGAAAAATACAAGCTGACCTACCTGTTCATCAGCCATGACTTACGCGTGGTGCACCACATTAGCGACCGTGTGGCCGTGATGTACCTGGGCAAGATTGTGGAGATTGCCGACAAGGACACCCTGTACGCCAACCCCACCCACCCATACACCCGCGCGCTGCTAAGCGCCATTCCCGAGGCCGCCCAGACCGCCCAGAACAAGGAACGCATCCACCTGGAGGGGGACATCCCCTCGCCGCTGAACGTGCCGGGGGGCTGCCGCTTCCACCCGAGGTGCCCCGCCTGCCGGGACGTTTGCCGCACCGAAGTGCCGCCCACCGTAGAACTGGAGCCGGGCCATTTGTGCCAGTGCCATTTTGCAGAGGAATTCAGCCAGGCTTAGCTGTACCGAAGGCCGAACCCACCGTACGGCGAGGCCCACAGGGCAAACACCCGGCGGCAAAAGCCGCAAGATAAGGGAGGCAAACATGTCTATCAAACACCGCATGGCGCCCGGGTTCCGCACCATAGAGGGGGGCCTGTTTTCCACCGTTACCAAGGCCGACGTGGGCGACGGCGCCGCCGTTCTTGCGGCAAAGGGCGTTACCATGCTGGGCTGGGCAGACCCCTTTGCCCCGGACCCCGCCCTGCCCGCCCACATTATGCGGGCCACGGTGGCCGCTTTGCAAACGGGCATTCCGGCCCATTACACCATGCCCATAGGCAACGCCGATTTGCGCGCGGCTATCGCCAAAAAGCTGGCGAGCCAAAACGGCATCCAGGCAGACCCCGCCCGCAATGTGCTTGTCACTCCTGGCTCGGACAGTGGGCTGTTCTACGCCATGTACCTGTTTTTGGAGGCCGGGGACGAGGTGCTGGTGCCGGACCCCAGCTACCCCAACAACATGCAGAATATCCAGATGGCCGGTGCGAAAAGCGTGCCGGTGCCCCTGCGCGCCGAAAACGGCTACCAGCCCATGGCGGCGGATTTTGCGGCCGCTATTACCCCCAAAACCAAGATGCTGGTGCTGACGAACCCCAACAACCCCACCAGCACGGTGTTTGCCCGCGAGAATATGGAGGCCCTGGCCGCCCTGTGCGTGCAGCACGACCTTGTGTGCATTGTGGACCAGGCCTTTGAAGACATGATTTACGACGGGCGCGAAATGGTGAGCATGGCCGCCTTGTCCGGCATGTGGGAGCGCACCGTCACGGTGTTTTCGGTGTCCAAAGGGATGGCCTTAAGCGGGTACCGCGTGGGTTACCTTGCCGCGTGCGATGAGATTATGGACGTGTTGTACGGCGCCGCCGTAAGCGTGGTGGGCGCCACCAACACCGCCGCCCAGCTGGGCGTGCTGGCCGCGTTTGAGGACCCCTCTTTCGTGCGGGGGTATGCCGATATCTTCGACGCCCGGCGCAAAGTGATCTACGACATCATAAAACCCGTGCCGGGGGTGAAGATGGACTTGCCCCAGTCGGCCTTCTTGTGCTGGATGGATGTTTCGCGCCTGGGTAGCGCCGCCGAGGTGAGCGCCTTTTTGGTGGAGGAGGCCCGGGTGATGGTGAACGAGGGCACCACCTATGGCAAAGAAGGGGCGGGGCATTTGCGCATTGTGTTTGGGTGCCTGGCAAACGATGAAGAATTGTATGACGCCTTCCGCCGCATTGCCGCCGCCCTTACCCGCCTGGCCCGGCAAAAGGGCATTGCCTGAAAAGGTAAGATATACAAAGAATAATCCCCGCGCCCAGACAGGGCGCGGGGATTTGCGTATGTGCAGCTTACAGGAACAACGGCAGGAACACCAGGGAAACCACGGTCATCAACTTGATGAGGATGTTGATGGAAGGGCCGGAGGTGTCCTTGAAGGGGTCGCCTACGGTGTCGCCAATTACGGCGGCCTCGTGCGCGGGGCTGCCCTTGCCGCCGTGGGCGCCGCCCTCGATGTATTTCTTGGCGTTGTCCCACGCGCCACCGGCTGTGGACATGGTGATGGCCAGCAAAACACCGGTTACCAGTGCGCCGCCCAAAAGGCCGCCCAGCGCCTCTACCCCAAGGCCCAGGCCCACGGCCAGGGGCGCCACCACGGCCAACAGGCCCGGGATGATCATCTCTTTCAGGGCGGCGGAGGTGCTGATGTCCACACAGCGGGCATAGTCCGGCTTTTCGGTATCGTCCATGATGCCGGGCTTCTCGCGGAACTGGCGGCGCACTTCTTCAATCATCTGGAAGGCGGCCTTGCCCACGCTTTTCATGGTAAGGGCCGAGAAGAGGAAAGGCAGCATGCCGCCAATGAACATGCCGATGACCACCGTGGGTTGCAGCATGTCTATGGTGGTGATGCCCGCCACCTGTGCATACGAGACGAACAGCGCCAGCGCCGTGAGCGCCGCAGAGCCGATGGCAAAGCCCTTGCCGATGGCCGCGGTGGTGTTGCCCACGCTGTCCAGCTTGTCGGTGATTTCACGCACGTCGTCGGGCAGATGGGCCATCTCGGCAATGCCGCCGGCGTTGTCGGAGATGGGGCCGTAGGTGTCTACCGCCACCACGATGCCCACGGTGGACAGCATGCCCACGGCCGAAAGTGCGATGCCGTACAGGCCAAAGCACAGGAAGGCCCCGCCCACGGCGGCGCAAATCAGCAAAATGGGGGCCACGGTGGACATCATGCCCGTTGCAAAGCCGTTCACCACCACCACGGCGGCGCCGGTTTCGGCCTGGGCTGCAATGTCTCTTACAGACTTATAGGCGTCAGAAGTATATCGCTCGGTAATAGCGCCGATGGCCACACCCACCACGATGCCCAGGGCAACGGCGCCAAAGGCGCGCAAATCGCCAAACAGCCAGTAGCTGAGAGCGAGGGCCACCACCAGCACGATGGCGCTGCTAACGTAGGTGCCCATGTTCAGGGCCTTGGCGGGGTCTTTCCCGCTGCTGCGGCCCACCAGAACAATGCCCAAAATGGAGGCCAAAATGCCGGCGCCCGCCAGCAGCATGGGGAACAGCACACCGTTGATGGGGCTGATTTCCGTCATGGTGGCGGCCAGGATGATGCAGGAGACCACCGAACCCACATAGCTCTCGAAAAGGTCGCTGCCCATGCCGGCCACGTCGCCCACGTTGTCGCCCACGTTGTCGGCAATTACGGCGGGGTTGCGCGGGTCATCCTCGGGAATGCCCACCTCCACCTTGCCCACAAGGTCTGCGCCCATGTCGGCCGCTTTGGTGTAAATGCCGCCGCCCACACGCCCAAACAGCGCGATGGAGGAAGCCCCCAAAGAAAAGCCGGTAAGCACGTCGGCTTGCTCCACCCCCAGCACCAAAAGAAGCAGCGAGACGCCGAACATGCCGAAGCCCACCACGCACAGCCCCATTACGCTGCCGCCGCGGAAGGCCACTTTCAGCGCGTCGCGCATGCCGCCGGTGCGCGCGGCGTTGGCGGTGCGGGTGTTGGCGCTGGTGGCAACGCGCATGCCGCAAAAGCCAGCCAGTACCGACAAAACCGCCCCCAAAAGGAAGGCCAGCGCGGTGGAGATGTTGATGAAGATTGCCAAAATGGCAAACAACACCACGGCAAAGATGACGATGATGCGGTATTCCCGCGTGAGGAAGGCCATGGCGCCTTCACGGATGTATGTGCCGATCTCGATCATGCGTTCTGTGCCGGGGTCCTGCTTGTTGATCCAGCGGGACAGGCCCAGCGCGACGAGCAGTGCCAAAATGCTGACACCGGCCACAAGTGCAAGCGTAGTACTCATATTCATTCACCCCTCAATTTTGGCAGTTCTCTTCCCTGCCCCGTCATACACGCGGGCCCATTAAACCTGGTGGAAAAGGAATGCCACACATAATGTGTGGCATTTGCAGGGCGTTTGTAACTGCACAGAATGAATTATACCTAAAAAACCCGGGTGCCGCAAGTCTTTTATTTAACAAGCGGGCCGATTTGGAGAAGTGCTGCAAATACCCCCCGAAACATGGCCCCCGTTTGGGCACAAGGCAGAAGGTAGGATTATTGTGGGGAGTGCCCATTTGGCGCCGCGGCCTCTTTGGCATCCTGCACGACGCTTTGGCCTACACTGTCGGTTTTGGGGGCGGGCAGGTGGGAAAGCACGCGCATTACGGGGGTGTACAGCACCAAAGCAAGGCAGAAGTTCCCGATGCAGTGGGCGATGTCGAACAACAGGCCGGAGAGGATCCATGCAAAGCCCCCGGCCGGCCCCAGCGTGAAAAAGTAAGGCACAGAACACAGGGTGCCGAAAAACAGCCCGAAGGCCCCACACAGCACCGCGCAAAATAGCGGCGACGCCCAGCGGCGCAGTGCCAGTGTGACAAAATGCAGCACATACCACACATACAAATAGCACGCCCACCACAGGTGGAAGCCGAAAATAAGCCCCTCTGCCACCACAAAAATGGCGATGGCGGCCCTGGCCAGGCGCGCGTCGTACAGCGTGAAGGCCAGCACCAGAAAGGAGACAAGCTCAATATTGGGCAGGGGCGCCATGGCCACCTGCAGTACAATCATCAGCGCGCCCATGATGGCCGCGTAGGCGATGCGCCGTATGCCGTTTTTCTGCAGCATGGCTACCAACCCGTGGTTAGCGTAAACTCAAAGGTGTCGCCGTCCTCTATGGGGGTTTCGTCCACGCCGGTCATCAGCATTTCGCCGTCTTGGGTGATGTACCACCACTCTTCGGCGCCTTCGTCGGCTGTGATGCCCTGCACCGTGGTGATGAACATGCCGTACTGGCCCGTTTCACCTTCGGCAATACCTTTGTTTACAAGGGCGGGGCCCAGGTACTCCTCATCGGTCTCCAAGCGCAGCGTCTCCGTGCTGCCGTGTGCGTCCACCACAATGGTAAGGGCCTTTGTGCCCGCGGCGGTGGCGGGCCGGGTGGTGAAGTACAGGATGCCCGCGGCGGCCACCAGCACCACCAGCACCAGCGCCAAAATTACAGATGTACGTTTTTTCATGTGTTCCTCCTTGGGTGGGATGATTTGCCCCGGCCCGCGCGTTTGTGCCCACCCGGCAAGCGGCGGCGGCCCGGTGCAAAAAAACGCATCCGGTGCCCTGCGCGCAGGACAAAACGGATGCGTAAATTGGTTTACACACAAACCGCCAAATCCACGTGGCAAGCTGGGTACATACCGGCAAGCTACTTTCCTTCCTGCTGTACCTGCACCACGCAAAACCGGTTTCCGTCAGGGTCCGCCAGAACTGTCAAATCCTCTTCTCCAGGCTGGTACGTCCAATCCACTTCGGTGGCCCCAAGGCCAATCAGGCGCTCCACCTCGGCCGGCCTGTCGTCCGTGAACAGGTCTATATGGTGCCGCCGGGCCTTCGGAGAAGTAACCCGGGTAAGGGAAAAAAGAAACCCATCTCCTTCTTTTGGCCCCAGCATCCCCCACTTGTCCGCATTTTCCGAGGGGGTAGCCAAAACCTTATAATCCAGCGCCTTTTCCCAAAATTCCATGCCTCTATTCAAGTCCATCACGCCCCAAACGATGCAGCCGATTTTCAGCATCCTTCCCTCCCCTTCCCTGGCAGGCTTTCCGCCCTCAGTAAAACTCCTGCTTCAGGCTGCGGGAAAAAAGCCCGTCCAGCACTTTTTGGGGCTCGCCCTGCTGGTACAGCACCTGGTACAGCGCCCGGGAAATCGGCAGCTCCACTCCCATTTTTTCGGAAAGGCCCACCATGGCCTGCACGGTGTAGTAGCCTTCGGCCAGCTTTTCGTAGGATTTTCCCTGGATGAAACGCTCGCCAAACATGCGGTTGTTGCTGTGCGGGCTGAACACCGTGGCCTCATAGTCTCCCAAATGGCACAGCCCATAGGCCGAAAGCTCGTTGCCACCCATGGCCTTTATCAGCCGGGCATATTCCCGCGTGCCACGGCTCATCAGCGCGCCTTTCAGGCTGGTAAGGCCAAAGCCGTCCAGCATGCCGGCGGCAATGCCCACCACGTTTTTGGCGGCGGCACCCACCTCGTTGCCAATCAAATCCTCGCCGTAGTAAAAGCGAATCAAATCGCTGCCAAAGGCCCCTATCAAAAAGCGCTTTTCGGCTTCGTCCTCACTGTCTACCACCATGCAGTTGGGCGCGCCGCGCACAAACTCCTGCACATGGCCGGGGCCCAGCCACACGGCCACACGGCTGTCTTCGCCCAGCATCTCCTTGGCCACCTGGCTCAGCCGCTCGCCGGTGGCAATCTCCAGCCCTTTCATGCACAGCACATACAGCGGCCGGCCGGCCGGCCGCGCTTCGGCCACCTGCGCCAGCAGCTGGCGCAGGTTCTGGCTGGGGATGGACACCAGCACCACTTCCCCGGCCAATGCCCTCGCAAAATCGCTTGTCAGCGTCACGTTTTCGGGAAGAGCCAAAAGATCGTTTTTGCGGGTTTCCTCAAACTGGGCCGTGCGGGGGCTGCCCGGCCGGCCGTACAGTGTTACATCGTGCCCCGTGCGGGCAGCATACCATGCCAAAAAGGAACCCCAGCGCCCGTTCCCAATCACCGATACCTTCACAGCCCTACCCCTCCCGCAGTGAAACTTAGCTGCGCAGCTGCAGCAGCTTGTCTTTCAGCTCGCCCTCTATGCGGCCCAGTTCGGCCTCGGCCTCGGCCCGTTTTTGGCGGCCCTCCGTTTGGATGCGCACCACTTCGTCCAGGCTCTCTATCAGGTTGCGGTTGGTCTGCTGCAAGGTCTCGATGTCCACAATGCCGCGCTCGCTCTCCTTGGCAGTCTCTATGGTGGCGGTTTTCAGCGCCTCGCTGTTTTTGCGCAGCAGCTCGTTGGTCATGTCGGTAACCTGGCGCTGGGCGGTGGCCGCCTGCTGGCTGTGGGCCACGCCAAGGGCCAGCACCATCTGGCTTTTCCACAGGGGAATGGTGTTCACCAATGTGCTTTGTATCTTCTCGTTCATCAAGGTGTCGTTGTTCTGTATCATGCGTATCTGCGGCGCCATTTGGATGGAAATGGTGCGCGTCAGTTCCAAATCGTACAGCTTTTTCTCAAAACGGTCGCACAAATTGGCCAGGTCGTTCGCGGCCTGGGCGTCCTCGGGCAGGCCGCTTTGCTGCGCCTTTTCGCGCAGGGCGGGCAGTTCGGCCTCCAACACCTCGGCCAGCTTCTTTTTGCCGGCCAAAATATACATGGTCAACTCTTTAAAGTACACCACGTTTTGCTCGTACATCTTGTCCAGCGTGGCAATATCTTTCAGCAGCGTCACCTGGTGGGCCTCCAGCGCCTGCACAATCTCCTCCACGTTCTTTTCCGCGGTGGCATATTTTGCTTTAATGGCGTTCACCTTGTTGCCGCCCTTGCGGAACAGCCCCAAAAAGCCGCCCTTCTCCTCCTGCACGTCAAAGCTGCGCAGCTGGTTCACAAGGCTGGTAAGCATGCCGCCCACTTCGCCCAAATCTTTGCTGCGCACGCTGCTCAGCGCACTTTCCGAGAAGGTGCCCATCTTTTTTTGGGCCCCGGTGCCATATTGCATAATCAGTGCCGAGTTGTGCAAATCAATCTGCTCGGCAAACTCGTCCACCTGCTGCTGTTCTGCCGGGGTCAGGCGGGCACGCTCCACCAGTTGTTCGTCTTTGGGCACCGCCGGCACGGCGGGCATCGGCACATCGGTGGTGTCTAAAACCAGCTCGGGCACGTCGTTTGTCACAAGCTCCAGCTGGGGGCCTTCCTGGGGAATATTGTTTTGGTCGCTCATACGCTGCCTCCTGTGTGTATGTGTTTCCACCGAAAAATCAGTTCTCCGGGGGCGGTGTGTTTTCGCCGGGGGTAAAGTGCCGGCCCGTAAGGCCCTCCTGCTCCAGCATCTTTTCCAGCACCTCAATGTCGGTGCTCACGTCCAACGTGTCGTGGTGGAACAGGCTTTCCAGCATGTTGGCAAATGCCTCGTTTATGGTATCCAGCGCGCGCTCTATCTCGGCGCGGGTTTGCTGCACGTTCTCGGGCCGGTAGTCCATCTCCTCGTACTGGCGGTATTTCTCCACCATCTTCAGGGTGGTGGGCAAATAATAGCTCATAAACTTGCGTGTCTCGGGCAGCTTTTCGGGGTGCTGTTCCACATACTGGAATATCCGCCGGCAGTTGTCCTCCAAGCGCGCCAGCTTATCGCTGATCTCCTGCCCGGGGATGGCGCGGTTGGCCGCGCGTATCTTCTCTATGGTGGCCTCGCCCTCGCGCTTGAAGTGCTCTATGTCTGCGGTGGCGGGGTTGCTAAGGCGGCGCTTCCGTTCGGCCTCCTCCTGCTGCTGGCGGGCGCGGGCATTTTCGCTCTCCAAATACAGTTGCCAGGCCTCTTCCCCGCGCATCACGCAGGTCTCTCCGGCGTCCATGCGCACGGCCGGGGCAAGCCCCGCTTTGATGCCCGCGCGGAAATCCTTTTTGATATCCTTCGGCGTGCGGCCCACCTTGGCGGCCAGCTCCTCGAAGGTGTACACCGGCTTTTGGTCAAACAGGGCGTCGTACGCACGCAGGCGTTTGGCCAGCTGGTTTTTGCGGCGGCCCGTTCCCAGCACCACCCCACAGGCGGCGGCCGCAACGGCAAACCCCGCCGCCAAAGCCTCCAGCACCCCAACGCCTGTGATAAGCGCCGCCGCCGCCAGGCCCAAAGCGCCTATGCCGAACACCCCCAGGCCCACGCCCCCCAGCACCATGGCCGGCAGGCCCGCCACCGCACGCAGGGACTGCTTTGCCGTGCCACTGCCCTGCCACACGGGCCGCGCCGGGGCGTTTTGCGCAGGCTGCGGCCTTTGTGCAGGCTGTGGCTTTTGTGCACCGGCACCGGTGCGCACCTCTACCTTCACCTGTGGGATATTGTCCTTCACGGCCTCGCCTATGGCGGGGCCAAGCTCTCCCAGGCGCGACAAATCACCGCTTTGTAAAGCGGTGCGCACAATATCGCCTATCTCTTTGCCGTGGTTCTTCTGCCCGCCGGGCTGCTGCGGGTCTTGGGGCTGGTTTGGGTCCAAATCTACGGCCTCTCCTGTTGTTGCTTTTGCCTTTGCATAAGACAGCCCCATTATACAACACATCGCGCCGCGGTACAACAGCATTTTCTCCCGCTTTGCCCCCCATGCTTGACTTTGCCTTTCCGCCTTCCTATAATAGGACTGTTACGCATTTTGCGGTTCAGCGCAGGTAACCTTTCCCATATTTTTACGCAATATCGTTTTATATTCCGTATTTTCTCACCCTTGCGGCGAACTGCCCACGCGCCACCGCGCATCCAAAACCACAGACCCTCATATACACCACCCTTACGAAAGGACACAACCCATGGCAAAAACCACCACCAACCGCGCTTCTATAAACATGACCCAGGGCCCAGCGCTGCCGCTGCTGGTGCGCTTTGCGCTGCCGCTGCTCATCGGCAACGCCTTGCAGCAGGTATACAATATGGTAGACAGCATGGTGGTGGGCAAGTTTGTGGGCAGCACCGCGCTGGCCGCTGTGGGCGTGGCCTTCCCGGTGGTGTTCATGATGTCCAGCCTGTTTATGGGGCTGGGCATGGGCGCCATGGTAATGGTAAGCCAGTACTACGGTGGGGGCGAGCAAGAGAACCTGCGCCGCACCATAGACACCGTATATACCTTTTTAATTGTAGGCGGCGTGCCGCTGTGCCTTTTGGGCATTGCGCTTACCAACCCCATACTGAACCTGCTGGACATGCCGCCCGACGCCCGGGACGAAGCCTTCCTCTACCTGGTTATTTTGATGGGCGGGCTGATAGGCAGCCTGGGCTACAACCTGAACGCCGGGCTGCTGCAGGGCATAGGGGACTCCCGCACGCCCCTCATTTTCCTCACCATCGCCTGCCTTTTGAACATTGCACTGGACCTGTTTTTGGTGTTGGTCATCCCCCTGGGGGTGGCGGGCGTTGCCATCGCCACCATCGCCGCCCAGGCCTTCAGCTGGGTGTTCGGCATTTTCTATATCAATAAAAAATATCCAGAGCTTCGCATCCGCCCCTTCAGCTTCAAGTTCGACAAAGGCATCTTCAAGCAGGTGGTGCGCCTGGGGCTGCCCGCGGGCGTGCAGCAGGCGCTGTTCAGCTTTGCGGTGCTGATGATGACCCGCCTTGTGAACGGCTACGGCAGCACCTATGCCGCGGGCTACGCCGCGGCCAACAAGCTGGATACCTTCGCCTTTTTGCCCATCCAAAGCGTCACCACCGCCGCCACCACCTACACCGGGCAAAACATCGGCGCCGGCCGGCTGGACAGGGTGAACCAGGGCACCAAGGCCTCCATTTTGTTGTGCATCTGCTTCGCCGCGCTGGGGCTGTTGGTTATTCCGGCGGGGCCTTCCCTGCTGCGCATGTTCACCGATGAGGCCGCCGTTGTAGAGGCCGGCATGGCCTTTATCCGCCGGCTGATGCCCTTTTACTGGATGCTGGGCTTCACCTTCACCATGAACAGCGTGATGCGCGGCGCGGGCGAAGCCTTGGTGCCCATGGTCAGCTCGGTGCTGTCCATGTGGCTGGCCCGGGTACCCGCGGCCTACCTGCTGGCGCACTTTTTCGGGCGGGACAACATGCATTTCTGCTACCCCGTGGGCTGGGTTGTGGGCCTGGCCATCACCGTACCCTATTATCTGTCCGGCCGGTGGCGCAACAAGGCCATCACCCGGGCGGGCAGCACGGCCGAAGCCGAGGCCGAGGCTGCGGAACACCTGAAAAAGGAGCTGGGCGCCTGAGATACCGGCGCGCCCAGCCACATGGAGGGGCCCATGGACATCGCCGTTGTCTCCTGCCGGGAATGGCAGCACAAAATCGACGAGGACACCTGGCTTTGCCAGGCCCTGCAGGCCCTGGGGCACACCGCCCGCATTGCCGCCTGGGACGATGCCACCGTAAACTGGGGCGCCTTTGCCGGCGCCGTCATGCGCTCTGCCTGGGGCTACCAGCACAACATGCCTGCCTTTTTGCGCTGGCTGGCCGTGCTGAAGGAAAGCGGCGTCTCCCTGTTGAACCCCCCTGAAATACTGCTGGCGAATGTGTACAAGCACCGCCAGTTTGCCCTGCTGCAGGCGGCGGGCCTGCCCGTTATCCCCTCGTACTTTGTCTCGGCGGGCGGCGGGCCCCACCTTGCCGCGGCGGCCCCCACCCTGGCGCAAACCCTGGCCGCGGGCTTTGCCGGGCAGTGCGGCCCTTTCGTAATGAAACCCATTGTGTCGGCCAGCGGGCATAACACCGTGCGTGTTAACCCCGCCCCCACCGCTGAAAACGAAGCCTTGTTCCACACGCTTCTTTCCGCTAAGGACAGCGTCGGCGTCATCTTACAGCCCTTTGTGCCCGAAGTTGCCGCCGGAGAACTTGCCCTGGTGTTTTTTGGCGGGGCATACAGCCACTGCGTGCGGCGCTTCACTGCCGTGCTTACCACCCGCGCCAAAGATGCCCACACAGACACCCCCTCTCCGGCGGCGCTGGCGCTGGCACAAAGCACCCTGGCCGCCCTGGGCACGCCACCGCCGGTGTACGCCCGGGTGGATTTGGTAGAGACCCCCGCCGGGCCCCTGCTGATGGAAGTGGAACTGGCCGAGCCTTTTTTGTTTTTGGACAAACTGCCCGAAAACACCCGCACCACCGCGGCCACCCGCTTTGCCGCGGCCGTTGCCGCCCGGCTGCAAAGCACCACAGGTGAACGCTGAGGCCCCACCACCCCCAGGGAACCTTTCCTGCAAAAAAGCATCTGCTCTTCACCGTTTATGGCGAAAGTGCAGATGCTTTTGCTTTGTATTTTTCCTGTATAGCTTATGGATAAGGCGCGGCCAGGCCGGCAGCCCGGCAGGCGGCGGGTGTTCTTCCTTTTGGCAAAAAAGGAAGGAATCCCGCGAATCCCGGCAAAACGCCCTTACTCCAAAAACGCGCCAATGATAACCTGCTCGGCCTCTTCCTCGGAAAGGCCCAGGGTCTCCAGCTTCACCAGCTGGTCGGAATTGATGCGCCCGATGGCCGCCTCGTGCACAATCTCCGCGGCGGGGTGGTTGGCCTCTATGGCGGGGATAGAACGCACAGACGATGCGTCCATGATGATGGAGTCGCACTGGATGTGTGCGCGGCAGGCGGCGTTGCCTATGGCCACGGGCTTGAACTCCTGCTTGGAATTGTCCTTTGCCACGCTGCGCGAAATAATGCGCGCCGAGGCCCCGTCGCCGTCCAGGTGGATGTCGATGTCGGACACGGCGGTCTGCTCGTCGTGGGTCAACAGCTTTTCTATCACGCTCAGGCGGGCGTTGGGCCCCAGGTGGGCCACCGTATCCCGGATGGTGGAGGACACCCCCTCGATCTGGGTCATCTCCATCTCGCAAAAGCTGTCCGCCTCCATGTGCACCACGGTGGTGGGGTTCAGCACGCGCGCGCCGGTGCCCTCGCCCTCGCCATAATGCTTTTCGCTATAGCGCACCTTCGCGCCTTTGCCTATATTGAAGGTATGCACGCCGTCGTGCTCGCTTTGGTCGCACCCGCAGTTGTGTATGGCGCAGCCCGCAATAATGGTCACGTCCGCCCCTGCGCCAATGATAAAATCATTGTACACCTTTTCGTTCAGGCCGGCTTCGGTCAAAATCACCGGAATATGCACGCTCTCGTTTTTGGTGCCCGGCGCCACAATCACGTCTATGCCGGGCAAGCCGTCGGCCCGCGCGCGTATCTCAATATTCTTGGTGGAAAACCGCTCCACCGTGCCGCCGTCGCGGCGGATGTTGAAGGCACCTTCCACCTTGCCCTCTATGTCTGCCACGGTTTTCAAAAGGCGCTTTTGTATGGCTTCCACGTCAATGCTTTGTGTGGCAGCTTTTTTCTCATCCATGCGTTATTCTTCCTTTCATTTCGCCGCCAGGGCGGTATCTACGGGCCGCCAGGCGGCCGGGGCCGGGCACACGCCGTCTTCGGCTTCGTCCACCTTCAGCCGGGGCAGCACCTGCTCTCTTGGCGCGTACTGGGTAATTTTGCCCCCGGCAATCACCATAATGTCGTCGGCCAGTTGTAATATCCGCTCCTGGTGGGAGATGATGACGATGCTTTGGTCGGCGTCCTGCCGCAAGGTGCGGAAGGTCTCTACCAGCATGGAAAAACTCCACAAGTCAATGCCGGCCTCCGGCTCGTCGTAGATGGACAGCTGCGGCTTGCGTGCCAACAGCGTTGCAATCTCCACCCGCTTCAGCTCCCCACCGGAGAGCGAGGCATCGGCGTCGCGGTCAATATAGTCCTGCGCGCACAGCCCCACCTTAGAGAGATAGGCGCAACACTCCATCTCGCTCATCTCATGCCCGCCGGCAAGCTCCAGCAGGCGGCGTATCTTAATGCCCTTGAACTTCGCGGGCTGCTGAAAAGCATAGCCTATGCCCCTCTGTGCGCGCTGGGGAATGCCCAGGTGGGTAATGTCCTCTCCATTCCAGAATATCTGCCCGGCCGTAGGGGCCTCTATGCCCATAATAAGGCGGGCCAGGGTGCTTTTACCGCCGCCGTTTGGCCCCGTGATGACGAGGATTTTCCCCGTGGGCAGCGCAAAGCTGATATCGTCCAAAATCTCCACGTTCCCTTCGGCACCAGCGGCCGAGAAAGACACGTTTTTCAATTCCAGCATGGTTGGCTCCTTCTGCTACTAAATTGGTATAGTTTGCACATATACTATACCACTTCTGCTTAAAATGTACAAGAGGGTTTTGACATTTCTTTGTCTACAATCTGCACCGTTGAGGATTGATAGATCAATCTTGACAAATTCCCGGGATTCTGTTAGATTTCAATTGGATTACTGTGCAAATTCCGTTTTGAAATGCAGAAAGGGGCGTCTTCGTGAACATTGATCTGAACCAAATCATTCCCCTGCAAAACCTCGCTTCTATGCCGGAAAAAATCAAAAAGCAGCTGGATGAGACCCCGGCCCTGGTTGTATTCCACGAGAATCAACCGCAGTTTGCGCTGGTTTCCCTGGCACAGCTGGAAGTGCTGCAGCAGGGAAAAAGTGCGCGAAACCGGGCAAGTGCGCCTGCCTCCCGCACTTTGCCCACCACAGAGGAGCCGCCCAAAATCGGGGTGTTCGTGCGCTCTACGTTTGAGCGCCTGATCCGCGAGAATAAAATTCCCCTGGAAGAAGTGGCCCAGCTGTGCGACAAAGACTACTGTAAAGCCGTGCTGCGAAACAGCCGCCCGGTTTTGTTGCTGCGCAACAACCAGTCCCTGGACATCCAGCGGAAAGACCGCTATGGCCACGCTCGCTACTACAACACCGAGTATGTCATCCACGGGAAAAAGTACCTCCTCACCAACGCCTGGGAGGACCACCCCCACAGGGCAGCCTTCCTGCAATGGCTGAACGGCCGGTGATTTGCCCGCCGGTCTTCTTCCCTCTTCCTTCCCATAAATTTATGCATCCTTTCATCACTTTCATCGTTGCGGCGGCGCCACAGGAGGGCCCATGAAACCACTTATCAAGCCCCCGCGCCTTGTGCGGGGAGACACCATCGCCACGGTAAGCCTCTCGTGGGGCGGCGCGGGCGATGAGGATATCTTGTGGCGCTACCACCAGGGCAAGCGCCGCTTGGAAGAAGTGTTCGGCCTGCATGTAGTGGAAATGCCCCACACCCTGGCCGGCAGCGAATATGTGTATCACCACCCAGAAAAACGCGCCCAGGATCTGATGCAGGCCTTTAGCGATCCCTCCATCAAGGGCATCCTCTCCTGCATCGGCGGCGAGGACAGCCTTCGCATCACGCCCTGGCTGGATTATGACGTCATTTGCCGGAATCCCAAACTTTTCTGTGGCTATTCCGATACCACCGTTACCCACTTCCAGTGCTTCAAGGCGGGGCTCTCCAGCCTGTACGGGCCCTCCCTGCTCAGCGATTTTGCCGAGAACGTCGCCCTGCCTGCCTACACAGAACAATGGGTGCAGTGGCAGTGGTTTTCCCCCGATGCGCCCGGCGCGGTGCCCACCAGCCCCACCTACACCGGCCAGCGCCAGGAATGGCTTAAGGAAAACGCCGGCACCGCACGCACGTTTTTGCCCGGTGGCACCTATATCCTGGTGCAGGGCAGCGGCAGTGTGCAGGGCCCCCTCATCGGCGGCTGCCTGGAGGCCCTGGATTTCTTGAAGGGGACAGAGCTGTTCCCCGCCAAAGAGGAATTTGAGGGTGCCATCTTGTTTTTGGAGACCTCGGAGGAGAAGCCGCCGCCTTGGTTTGTCACGTTCTTTTTGCGCAGCCTGGCGGCCATGGGCATTTTGCAGCGCCTTGCGGGCATTTTGTTTGCCAAGCCCCAGCAGGAAGTGTACCAGCAGGAATACCACGCCGCCATTGTGCAGGTGCTGGCAGAGGCAAACCGCGCCGATATGCCCGTTTTGGGCAACGCCAGCTTTGGCCACAACGAGCCGAAGTTCTCCCTACCCATGGGCGCTTTGGCCGCCATCCACTGTGGGGAGCCCCGCTTCGAACTTTTGGAATCCGGCGTGCTATAGCAAAGGCGCGCGCCAAGGGCTGAAAAGCGAGCTTGTCCCACTACACCCACAGCCACACCCACAGCCACACCCACAGCCACAGCCACAGCCACAGCCACAGCCACAGCCACAGCCACAGCCACAGCCACAGAAGATTATAAACCTTCGCGGGGAGGATGTCCCTCTCAACGGGAGCAGCCCCAAACACACAGCCCGCCGCGCACCCACAAACAAGCCCGGTTACGCGCACCATAGGCAAAACAAATCGCACCTCTTATATCACCGCGCTCCTTTGGGCGCATTTTTTGTGCCAGTTTTTCCCTGGGAGTGCTCCACTGCATTGTCTGCGGCAACATTCAGAAAGCCGAAGTGGAGAATACAGGGTGTTCCCAAAGAGAACGTCAGCCGCAAGGCGCCCTGCGAACAACGTCTCCTCGTTGTACGCGGGGCGGCGCGGAAGGTAGTTCTCGGCGTGGAATACTCTGTATTCTCCCCGGCCCGGTTTCTGCCCCTAATTATTACTGATAACACTTTGGGGCATCATTTTCCCTTCCCCCTTGACATCCGTTTCATTCGTCGCTATACTATAAACAATTGATACATGTTCTTAATTAGGAGATATTCTTACTATGCCCAATAACCGCAATACCATACAGCGCAGCCTGGTGCTGCAGGCCGTGCAGGCCATGCACAACCACCCCACGGCCCAGCAGGTGTACCAGCATCTGGCGCAAAGCCACCCCACCCTCAGCCAGGCCACGGTGTACCGCAACCTGAACCTGCTGGCCCAGCAGGGGCGCATCCGCCGCGTCTCGCACCTGAACGCCGCCGACCGCTTCGACTTCGAGCTGCGGCCGCATTATCACTTCCGCTGCACGGCCTGCGGCGATGTGTACGACGCACCCCAGCCCTATATGGAGGAGCTTTTGGCCCCCACCGGCGTGCCCGAGGGCTTTGCCTACCACAACTGCGAGGTAACCTTCACGGGGCTGTGCCCCCATTGCAATAAAGCTAGCGGCAAGCCGCCACAGGCATAGCGCCGCGCTTATATATAATAGTATAATAAAAACACTACAGGAGGTACCACCCATGGCCGAACTGAAAGGAAGCAAAACCGAGAAGAACCTGCAGGCCGCTTTTGCCGGCGAGAGCCAGGCCCGCACCAAATACAGCTATTATGCCCAAAAAGCCCGCAAAGAGGGCTATGAGCAGATTGCCGATTTGTTTGAGGAGACCGCCCGCAACGAGACTGCCCACGCCAAGGTTTGGTTCAAACTGCTGCACGGCGATGAGATTCCCACCACCACGGTGAACCTGCAGGACGCCGCCAACGGCGAAAACTATGAGTGGACCGATATGTACGACACCTTTGCCAAAGAGGCCAAGGAAGAAGGCTTTACCAAAATTGCCTTTTTGTTTGAAAAGGTGGGCGAGATTGAAAAACAGCACGAACAGCGCTATTTGAAGCTGCTGGAAAACGTGGAAAAGGGTGTTTGCTTTTCCCGCGACGGTGACACCATCTGGAAATGCGCTAACTGTGGCCACATCGTCATTGGCAAAACCCCGCCCGAGCTTTGCCCCGTGTGCCTGCACCCCAAGGCCTTCTTCGCCATTGCCGCCGAGAACTACTGATTTGCATTTTGCACAAAGCCGCCCCCTTGCGGGGCGGTTTTCCTATATATTCCGCACGGCTTTGCCCGGCGGTATTGTGTTCCGTTTGGCCCTGTGCTAAAATTGGGCAAACCACAGGCAAATGCACCCACTTCTCTTTTTTGTCCCGGTTAGTCATTTTTTTAACACCTGGCGCCCCACCCATGAACAGGAGGAACACATATGGCAAGGATCTACAACTTCTCCGCGGGCCCCTCCATGCTGCCCGAGGAAGTGCTAAGGCAGGCCGCAGACGAAATGCTGGACTATAACGGCAGCGGTATGAGCGTGATGGAGATGAGCCACCGCAGTAAGGTGTACGACGAGATCATTCGCAACACCGAGGCCATGTTCCGCAGCGTGATGGCCATCCCCGACAATTACAAGGTGTTGTTTCTGCAGGGGGGCGCCAGCATGCAGTTTGCCATGGTTCCCATGAACCTTTTGGCCAAAAACGGCGTGGCAGACTATGTGCTAAGCGGCAACTTCTCGCAAAAAGCGTGGGAGCAGGCAGATGCCCTGGCCAAGGCCTTCGGCAAAACGGTGAACATCGCCGCCTCCACCAAAGAGGAAAAATATTGCCGCATCCCTACCCAAAAGGAACTGAAACTTGCCCCCAATGCCGACTATGTGCACATTTGCAGCAACAACACCATCTACGGCAGCGCCTGGCAGTACATCCCCGATACCGGCGATGTACCCCTGGTAAGCGACATGTCTTCGTATATTTTGTCCCGCCCGGTGGACGTTTCCCGCTTCGGGCTCATTTATGCCGGCGCGCAGAAGAACATCGCCCCCGCGGGCCTTACCCTCGTCATCATCCGCGAGGATCTTCTGGGCGAACCCCTCCCCGGCACGCCCATTATGCTGAACTACGCCACCATGGCCAAGAACGACTCCATGTACAACACCCCGCCCTGCTGGCCCATTTACATTTCGCTGTTGGTGCTGCAGTGGATAGAGCGCACCGGAGGGCTTGCCGCCATGCAGCAGCGCAACGAGGAAAAGGCCGCCCTGCTGTACAACTATTTGGATTCCACCACGTTTTACCAAACCGGCATCGCACCCGAGGACCGCTCCATCATGAACGTCACCTTTACCACCGGCAACGAGGAGCTGGATGCCAAGTTTGCCAAAGAGAGCGCCGCCGCCGGCATGAGCAACCTGAAAGGCCACCGCGCGGTGGGCGGCATGCGGGCCTCCATTTACAACGCCATGCCCCGCCAGGGCGTGGAAGCCCTGCTGGCCTTTATGAAGAACTTTGAAAAGGCAAACGGCTAGGCTTGGTTGGCGGCACGGGCAGCCGGTGCGCAAAAGGGCGGCGTTGGCCGCAAGGTCGGTGGCAAACAGGCGCAGCCTGTATGACAACGAACGCGGAAGGTAGCTGCCTGTTGCGTACCGGGCGGCCGTGCCAGAGCAGAGGGCAAAGGATATGTTAGCGGGTGCGCCCCGCCGCGGTCGCTACGCGCCTATACCTCATGCGCCCCCGGGCCATGCGGCATGCGGCGGGCGCGGCAGTTTTGCCTGCGGCAAAGCCTGCCACGGCCTTTCAGGCCCTTCCCACTGTTTCCACCCTCCATCTCCCTTTGCTCGACGTTTTGCGGGCATCGGGAAAATTTGTTTGCCGTGCAAGCCAAATTTTGCACTTCGTGCCCCGCCATGCTATACTGTTCACAGCCCCAACAACTGAATACCGGCTGCAAGTGCGCGCCGCAAAAATGCCGCGCTTTGAAAGGGAAACAGGTGCAACTCCTGTGCGAACCCGTCGCTGTAACAAAGTTGCCGCCCCATTTGCCACTGGCCACACCGGCCGGGAAGGCGGGGCACGGCACAGCCTTTGAAGCCAGAAGACCTG
>JAJDGD010000110.1 GCA_030265505.1 Ruminococcaceae bacterium OttesenSCG-928-O06
ATACGGCGGCCCCGACACCGTAGCGGCAAACGACACCATTGACTTCACCGTGGCCCGCACGCCCGCAGGCGAAGCCGCCGGCACCTACGGCATCGTCATTACGCTGGGCACAAACCCCAACTATATGATTACCACCACGCCCGGCACGTTCACCATCGTTAGTGGCGACGCCATTGTGGTAGACGTTGCCATGCCGAACCCCACCACCATCTACAACGGCACGGCGCAAACACCCACGGGCACCTATACCACCAGCACCGGCAGCTACACCGTAACGGTGGAATATGACGCCGCCGACTTTGCCCAAACCAACGCCGGCAGCTACACCCTGGCCCCCGCCTCTGTGGCCGTAAGCTTTAACGGCACCACGCTGGCCAGCTTCACCTACACAGTTAACGCAGACGGCACTGTTACCCCTGCCCCCGCCGCCGGCAACGACGCAACCATCTTTGTAAACCTTACCCCGGGCACCTTTAAGATAGACCCCCGCCCGGTGGCCGTAAGCTATGGCGACTACAACGGCACCTACACCGGCAGCCCACACACCACCGCCACCGCCGCCGCCTTCGAGGCGTTTGACGAGGCAAACAAAAGCGGCCTTGTAAACGGCGCAGGGGCCAGCGCACCCACCGTAAGCTACCTTACCGACGACGGCAGCGCCCCGGTGGAGCCGGGCACCTACACCCGCACCTCTTTTGGGCAGAATGACCCCGCCGTAACCCTTGCAGACGGGCACCTGCTGGACAACTACACCTTCCACTTTAGCTACGGCAAGGCCGTCATCGCCGCGGCAGGCATCAGCAGCGATAATGTGCAGGTGAACGACCCCTCCTTCCGCCGCTTCTATAACGGCACCACCTCCACGCCTGTGGTAACCGCCAAAGGGCAAAACGAAAGCGACACCTTCAACGTAACATACAGCATGACGGAGGACGGCACCTATACGGACGCCCCCTTCTCCTTCAAGAACGTGGCCGACACCGGCAACGGCACCATCGTGTTCTACCGGGTAGAAAGCGCCGACAAACGCTATACCGGCACGCTACAGGGCTCCTTCATGGTAGAGATTATGCAGCGCACCGTAGACGTTACCTATGGCGCGGCGCAAAGCTATGTATACAACGGCAGCGAGCAAAGCCATACCCTGAACGCTGAGTACGAGATTCTTACCGACCTGCCTGGCAACCCGGACAACGGCAGGGGTGTTTTGGCCGGCGAAGCATCTTTCGTCAAGGCAAGCACCCTTACCGCCAAAGGCACCGACGTGAACACCGAAGGCTATGTTTACAACCGCCGCACCGGGACACTGGAAGTGGGCATTGCCGACGAGCAAGCCGCCCACCGAAACTATTACTTCAACGAAATAAAACCCGACAACATGCGCATCACCCCGCGCACCCTTAACCTGGTTGTATACGGCGGCCAAAAGGACTACGACGGCACCCCCCTGATGGCCAGCTTTACCACGAACAACCTGGTAGACGGCCACGACATTGACGCGGGTGAGATCGTCAAGATGCTGAAAGATGGCAGCACCACCTACACCCGCACCTACAAGGGTGAAACCGATCTTATCGCCATCACCGGCACGCCCAACATCACCATCACAAAGGGTGGCGATAACACCAACCTTGCCGGCAACTACAACATCTCCGTATCCGTGAAAGCCGACGAAAGCCAGCTGATTGTGAAGGCCCTTACCCTGTACCTGCAGGCGGGCTCCTCCAGCAACGAGTACACCGGCAAGCCCCTTACCGACGTGCGGTACGGCATTTACCTGGATGCCAACGACGAAAACACCGCCGGCTGGCTGGGCAAAAGTGGCGAGGCGTACGACCTTACTGACATCCTTACTAACCTGGTGGACGGCCACACCCTTACCGCCGAGGTGGTTGGCAGCCAAACCGACGCCGGCACCAGCCCCAACCAGCTGAGCAATATCCAGGTGCTGGATGGCGGCAAAACAGACCTTGCCGCAAACGGTAGCATCATCGTGCTGTACAAGGACGGCGAAAACGGCGAAGGCACCCTTACCGTAACCCGGCGCATCATCACCTTCACGGCAAACTCCGGCACATTCACCGGCGGTGGCACCTTCACCGTAACGGGCTTTACCCGCACAGCCGGCAGCGCAGTGGAAGGCGAAACGCTGAACCTGGACAACCTTAGCGCTAGCGGCAG
>JAJDGD010000111.1 GCA_030265505.1 Ruminococcaceae bacterium OttesenSCG-928-O06
GTGGGGAAAGCCTACTATATCATCCTGGAGGATGCGGTTCTTTTAAGCAAAAAAGAGTATGGCGGCTGGCGGGAAATGCAAGACGAATACCAAGCTAAATACAAGACAAATTTCCCGGCGATGTCACTGGATGACTTGCTGTAGTATTTTCTGGAAGATTTTAAAGAGGAAGCCAACTGGCCTTTTTCTAAAAAGCAGATAGAAGACTTCTACAATGGCGAGGAATTGGTTTTGTATTCTGCAAGGCCATAGTTCGCCCTGTCTTAACAAAGAACAAGCGCCCGTTTGCAGTTACGCAAGCAGGCGCTTGTTTGCTTCCATAGTATCTTCAGTATCTTCGGCCAAATCTCGGGGCCATGCTTGTTTTATTGTATGGGGTGCTGGCAAGCGGCCTTTAGCGTAGCCGTCCTTGTGCGCAGCGGCACCCGTGTCAAGGCCGGCCCGGAAAGGGCGCCGCGGCTACTCGCACACCTTGCCGGGGTTCAGTATCAATTGCGGGTCAAACACGCGCTTCACCGCCTGCATCAGGGCCAGTTCCCGCGGGTGGGTGGCCTGCGCCAGCCAGCGCCGCTTGGCATAGCCTATGCCGTGCTCTCCCGAGGGCTTGCCCTGCAATTCGCGGCCTTTTTCATACAGCTTGTCCATGGCGGTGTGCAGTTTTGCCTGCCACTCGTCTTCGGGCATGTCGTCGCGCAGCAGGTAGGCGTGCAGGTTGCCGTCGCCCGCGTGGCCAAAGCACTTGATGCGCATGCCCACCTCGCCCGCCAGGCTGTGGGTGTACTCCGCCAGTTCGGCCACGCAGCTTTGCGGCACCACAATGTCCACCTCGTCCATCTCGGTGGTGCTGCCCTTGATGGCCTCCAAAAAGGCGCCCCGGGCCGTCCAGATGGATTCCTCGCGCTCCTCGGTGTCGCTGATCAGCACATCCAGTGCCCCGGCGGCAAGGCAGATGTCCGCCACGGTGGCGAAGGCCCGCTCTATCTCCTCGGGGTGGGTGCCATCGAACTTTAGCAGCAGGTAGGCGTCTGCGGTGTTGTCCGGAAAGGGCTTGCCCAAATATTCCTCGGCGTCCAAAAGCACTTCCCGTTCCATAAACTCCACCGCGGTGGGCCCGGCCCCGCTGGCCGTGATGGCCGGCACGGTGCGGATGGCCCCGGCCAGGGTGGGAAAGGGCACCAGCATGCTTACTATACGCTTTGGCAAAGGCAGCAGGCGCAGCACGGCCTTGGTGATGACGGCCAGCGTGCCCTCGGCGCCGATGATGAGGTCCAAAAGGTCGTAGCCAGAGCTGTTTTTGGCCACCTTGCCGCCCAAAAACAGCACTTCGCCGTCGGCCAACACCACTTCCAGGGCGTTCACATAATCCCGCGTTACACCATATTTCACCGCCCGCATGCCCCCGGCATTGGTGCTGATATTGCCGCCGATGGTGGCGGTTTTCTCGCCGGGGTCCGGCGGGTAAAAATAGCCGCGCTCCTCCACATAGGCGGCAAGGTCCATTAGCAAAACGCCCGGCTGTACCGTAAGGTACAGGTTTTCCTCGTCCAGTTCCAAAAAGGCGTCCATTGCGCACATGTCCATCAAAATGCCGTGGTGCACCACCACGGCCGCCCCCACAAGGCCGGTGCCCGCGCCCCGCACCGTTACGGGGATGGTGTGCTGCGAGGCATAGCGCATCACGGCCGAGACTTCCTCGGTGGTTTGCACCCGCACCACCACGTCGGGTATGCTACTTGTGCCGCTCAGCTCGTCGTGGTGGTAGTCCTCGCTGATGGCGTCGCCAAACAGCACCCGGCCTTCGTCCTGCAACAGGGCGGCCAGGGCCTGTGCATCTTTTTGGGCGGCGCGGTTATAGCCCTTCATACGGCGGCCTCCTTCCCTTCGCGCACCAGCCGGATAAACTGGGGCAGCACGTCGTATAAATCCCCCACAAGGCCATAGTGGGCCACGCGGAAGATGGACGCGGCGGGGTCCTGGTTGATGGCGACGATGGTTTCGGCTTTGTCCATACCGGCGGCAAACTGGATGGCGCCGGACACCCCGCAGGCAACAAGCAGCCGGGGGCGCACCGTGCGGCCCGAAAGGCCGATTTGCCGCTTGGCGGGCAGCCAGCCACATTCTGCCAGGGGGCGGGTGCAGGCTACCTGGCCGCCCAAAAGC
>JAJDGD010000112.1 GCA_030265505.1 Ruminococcaceae bacterium OttesenSCG-928-O06
TTTGGGCCATTCGGGCCTGCTATACGGCCTTTCCCCCTTCCTGCCGGTGAAGGCCTTGGCCGCCATTGTGGCAAAGGGCATCTCGGTAGAGGCCGTCTCTTACACAAACCTGGGGCAAATAGATGCAAGCCGCCTGCGTTTTTCCGGCTGCAGCATCCGCAGCTGCGTGCTGGCCGGCTCCTGGAAAAAGGCCCCCTTGTTCCAGCTGTGCGTCAGCAGCTGGCGGGGCGGGTGCATCCTCTCTGCCGCCACCATTTCTTCCCCGGCCGGGCAGGCGACGGCCGCTGCCATGCTTCGCGCCACCGCGGCCGAACTATCTGCCTGGGCGGGCCCTGCCTAAAAAAGGTTTCGTTTTGCGCGTGCTTCTGTTACAATGGGGGCAGCATACCACGCGGCCGGCGGTGCCCGGCACAACACAACAGGAGGAAAGCATATGATTAAGATTGTTGCGCACAACTATGTGAAAGCCGAGGATGTGGATAAGGCGGTTCCCATCTTCAAAGAGCTGGCCCAAAAAAGCCGCGCCGAGGACGGCTGCATCTCCTACGACTTGTTTGTGGACAAGCGCGATGCCGGCCACATCGTCATCATCGAGGGCTGGGAGACCAAAGAGGCCCTGAAGGCCCACGGGGAATCGGCACATTTTGCCGCCCTTACCGGGCAAATACGCCCCTTTGCCGCCAAAGAGGGCTATATGACTGTGATGAACGCCCTGGACGTGGGCTGAAACCGTTGTGCAAAGCAAGGGCAACGCCGCACGGTGTTGCCCTTGCTTTTATAATAAAAAAGAACCTAACAACTGCGCCGGTTGATGCTACACAGTTGTTAGGCTGGTAATTGATTTTATGGCTTGCCAAGCCTAAACAGTCATATAAGGTGGGGCGTCTTCAAATACGTTTGTCGTAAACCATACTTCGTATCCATCGCTTTCAACAACGCGGACTATCAAGCTTTCTGAAAACACAGACAACTGCTTAATAATATCAGTAGAGTTTTGACTTGCCTTCGGCACTAACCACACCCTAACACCCTGATAACTCTCGCTTTCAAAATACTCTGCCTTTGGAGACTCCAGCTTTGCAGCGAGGTCGGCATCGTCAATACACGCTTCAACCAAATCAACATCAAGTTTGCTTATGGTCAAATAATCGCACACAATAACGCCGTTTTGTACATATAGATATACACTACTTAAAACAGGCTCCGCCTGCCGTTGCAGTTGCCTTTTCAAGCCTTGCAGCTCTGTGCTTTGTCGCCAGTTCGAAAATACGAGAACCCCATTTATTATAAGCGAGAGGACTAAAACTGATAGTAAGACTATTACACTTCTATGCTTCTTTACGTTTCGATTGTTCATTGCGCCTTATCGCTCACAATTGAAAAAATAACGTTCCTTCATAATATACATATTTTAATACCGCGGACGGGTCACTAGCATTGTAAGCAGTAGAGGTATAGTATAGTGTTCCAGTCGCCGGGGTTGCCCCGCCAACGTCCATAGTCCACGGTATGCTAGAGGGATAGCCATTCCAATCTAACGCAAGCCTCCCATTCTGAAAAGGCCCATATGTGACATAGGTCTTATGATAAATGGTTGCCCGAGTCAGGCCATTCCCTCCTATTATCGTAGTGCCTTGGTATACCGTGTATGGAATACCATCCTCCGTTATGCCAGAAGCAACTACTATATTGGATGTTCTTGCATCGACATCTGCCGCCAATACGGGAGAAATGTTAAATACAAAGATAATCGCTATTAATAGAGTCCCACTAGAGTCTTTTTCATTTTCTTTCTCCTTTCATTGTTTGAACGTGCAAGTGTGTGCTCAACCATTATCACCGAATACCGGTGCTATTACTTATGTTAACACATATTATGTTATTATACAAATTCTACTAAGAATATGGGCTTTCTGTTTTGTTTTTTCGCACAAAGGTACGCCGCTACTCTTACGAAATGGGTGTGCCCTCGGGAATGGCGTCGTCTGCAAACAGTACGGTGCAGCCAAAGCCCCCCTCGGCGGCCAGCAGCATGCACTCGCTTAGCTGCCC
>JAJDGD010000113.1 GCA_030265505.1 Ruminococcaceae bacterium OttesenSCG-928-O06
CACCGGGCCGGGAATGTCTGCAATGATGCGCTCCAGCACCTCTTCTATGCCGGTGCCCGCCTTGGCAGAGATGCGCGGCGCGTCCAGGGCCGGCAGGCCAATCACGTCCTCCACCTCTTTGGCCACGCGCTCGGGCTCGGCGCTGGGCAGGTCCATCTTGTTCAGCACCGGCACAATCTCTAAATCGTGCTCTATGGCAAGGTAAGTGTTGGCCAGGGTTTGGGCCTCCACGCCCTGGGTGGCGTCCACCACCAGTATCGCGCCCTCGCACGCGGCCAGGCTGCGGCTCACCTCGTAGTTAAAGTCTACATGGCCGGGGGTATCTATCAGGTTCAGCGCGTACTCCTCGCCGTTTTTGGCGGTGTAGCCCAAGCTTACGGCCCTGGCCTTTATGGTGATGCCGCGCTCTTTTTCCAGGTCCATATTGTCCAGCACCTGGGCGCTCATCAGCCGTTCGTCCACACTTTGGGTGGCCTCCAAAAGGCGGTCTGCCAGGGTGGACTTCCCATGGTCGATATGGGCAATGATGCAGAAATTGCGAATGTTTGGGTTGGCCAAAGGGGTTGCCTCCTGTTGTATGGTGTAAGTAGGGCGCTTCGCGCCGGGCAGGCCCCGGCGCCTGGGCGGCAGTGCGGCGTTGGCGGCTGGTTTTTACAAAACTGCCGCCGCCGCACGAAAGGTGGCTAGGCAAGGGCGGCCGCCATGCGGTCCATCCGTCGGCAAACCTCTTGCGGGCCCAGCACCCGCATCACCTCGGCAAGGTCCGGGCTTTCTTTGCGGCCGGTGGTGGCCAGGCGCAGCACCATGCTTACGTCGGCCACGCTGCCGGGCCAGTTTTCGGGCGCCTGGCGCCAGGCCTTCATGTCGTCGGCATAGCCAAAGGCGCGGGCCAGCGCCTTCACCTTGTCAAACCAGGCGGCGCTGTCGTCGGCGGGGTCGTACGCATCCTTCCAGGCCGCCAGCATCTTTTGGGCGGTGGCGGCGGGCACGGTATCCGGCAGGGTGTAGTCCGGGCAGAACAACTCCTCAAAATAGAAGGAGAAATACGCCCGCGCGTCACCCCAGCGCGTGATGTCCTTACGCGGCTTTTTGCCGCCGCGGCCTATGGCCAGCATGGCAAGGGAAAAGCCCTCGTCGCGGGCCAAAAGCGCGGCAAACTCTGCGTCGTGCTGCTGCGCCCAGGCCAGCAGTTCTTCGTACACCTGCTGCGCCGTAAGCCGGCTAATCACACCTTTGGACACATCGTCCAGCTTGTCCATGTCGAACAGTGCGCCGGACACCCCCATTTTCTTCACACTGAAGGGGAACGCCTCCAGCGGCTTTTCCGGGTTCTGGGCGCGCCAATCCTCAAAGTTCGAGTTCAGCAGCGTCATCAGGTATTCCTTCACGGCGGCCACGGGGTAGCCCTGCTCGCCGTAAAAGTCCAGCGCCAGCTCCGGGTCTTTGCGTTTGGAAAGCTTGCGCTTGCCCGCCCCATCCTGCTTCATCAGATGGGCGGTGTGCAAATAGCGCGGCGGCTTCCAGCCCATGGCGGCAAACAGCTGTACATGGATGGGCAGCGTGGCCAGCCATTCCTCGCCCCGCACCACCAGCGTGGTGCGCATAAAGTGGTCGTCCACCACATGGGCAAAGTGATAGGTGGGGATGCCGTCGGCCTTCAAAAGCACCACGTCCTGGTCGTTCTCGGGCATCTCCAAAACGCCGCGCACCACGTCGTCCACCTTAATGCGGTTTTGCGCGTTGCCGCCGCTGCGCAGGCGCACCACCCAGGGCTTGCCGCTTTCCAAAAGGGCGGTGTACTGCGCAAAAGAGGCGTCGCGGTATTTAGCAAAGCGGCCATAGCAGCCAAAGTTCAGCTTTTCGGCCTGCTGCTGGGCGCGTATCTCGGCCAGTTCTTCCTCGGTAAGAAAGCACGGGTAGGCAAGGCCCGCCTGCACAAGATACCTGGCACAAATGTGGTAGATGCCGGCCCGCTGGCGCTGGCGGTAGGGGCCGTAGGCGCCATTGTCCCCCGTAAGGG
>JAJDGD010000012.1 GCA_030265505.1 Ruminococcaceae bacterium OttesenSCG-928-O06
CACCGGAAGGCGCCTGGGCCCTGCTGAACCTGCTTACTACGATTCTGACGCTGTTGTTTGGTGTGCTGCTGGTAATCGGCGCATTCCGCCGCAACAAGAAGGCCGAGGAGCAGAGTGAAGAGGCACAGGCTGCTGAAGAGACCGAGCGTAACCCGAAGAGTGGCCTTGTGTGGCGTATCCTGTCCATCCTGTTTGGGCCTGTCTCGCTGATTGTGTTCCTGCTGACCGAGAACATGCGCTTGCCGATGGTCTTCACAGACAATTGGAGCCTGCTGATGGTAATACTGCTGGTGGCGCAGGTAGTAGGGATGCTGCTGCTGAAGAGAGCACGCGACCAGGAAGAGGACAAGGAAGACGAAGCCCCCGCGCAGATTTAAGCTGAACTGAGCTGACCAGAGCGCGTACAAAACATCCAAAGCCGGGCCCCAAATGGGGTCCGGCTTTTTGCTGCAATGATGGGTGTTTATCAGTTGGTTTTGAACAGGCCAACCTTCGTAATGGGCTTTATCGGAAGCACAACGTTCAATATGTTTCATGCTCTAACCGGACAGTGGAAGGGTTTTGGGTTTTTATGATGCGAGATATGTCCATACAATCAATTGGTTTGATAGACAATTTGAGTGGTGCTGAAATCCAGTGATTTGTGCTAAATAACCACGAAGAAGATCGTGAAATATGTCTACGATAAAAGAATATATATTTGTGGACAGATAAAATGACCTCCTGCTATACTTATTACAAAGATAGCGGGAGGTTTCTTTATGAAGAAGATATATGCCTATATGCGGATCAGCACCACTAAATCCACACAGAAAGTTGACCGGCAGGAAGCAACACTGAAAGACTACGCTGCCACAAATGGTTTTATGATTGATGCGTGGTACTCAGACACCGTCACAGGCGCTACAAAGGCCATGAACAGGCCAGAGTATGCCCGGATGAAAGAATCCCTGCGTGAGGGGGATGCGCTCCTGATTTGCGATATAGACCGATTGGGGCGCAGTGCAGATGATGTCATTATGGAAATGAAACTGCTCCGTGCTGGTGGTATCCGTGTTGTTGCACTGGATGTGCCCTATTTGAATGATTGGCATAATGTGAATGATGACAGCATGTACCAGATGATTATTGATATTGTTATTACGCTAAAAGCACACATGGCCCAACAGGAAAAAGAGAAGATACAGAGTCGCATCAACCAGGGCTTGGATGCAGCGCGACAGAGGGGGAAGAAATTGGGCCGTCCTTCTACTGGTGTGCCTGCCGAATTCAAAAAGGAATACAAACGCTTTAGAGATGGAAAGTATGGCAAAATATCGGTTTCTCAGTTTGCAAAGATGAATGGGATTGGGCGGAGCACATACTACAAATATGTAAATCTACTGGAAGGTGGTATACCGGGCAATGGATGACTGGTACTTTGGCCCATACAGGAAAGGGATTTCCGGATATGCACACTACAAAGCTGCTTTTTACCGTACGCTACTATGAACCCGACAGGCGCAGGGACGTGGATAATTTAATGGCTGGCGCTGCCATGGTCGTTCTTGACGCATTACAGAACCATGGAATTATGAAAGGTGACGGGCAGAAGTATGTAACCAGTGTGAATACTTCGGTTGACACAGACCGTCACCGCCCACGAGTTGAGGTTGATATTACCAGTGAGGGATAGCAGAAGGGCTCAGAAAATAAGAAACCCCGCCGAAGCGGGGGCTGTATTCTAAAACTTATTCAGCGGCAAAGGCTCGCACTTATCCCAATTAGACCCATATAGCTTTGAGGCAGTATACAGCAGGAGAAGCTGCTTATATTCTTTGCACTTAAAAGCTTCCAGTAGTCCCGCAATACGGTTTTGTACGTCCTTATTCAGGCGCGTCATATCGTCTTCGGAAAGCTTGCCTGCTGTATGCAATTCCTCCACAACGCCATTTTTAAAAACCATATGCGTAAGTGCGCGTGAAGCATCGTTGATATTGTCATTTAGCAAAAAGTCCAGTTTCATAAGTCTACCCCACAGCGGACAACGGTTTAAACATAAACTTATTGGGACAACCCATAACGACGGCGAAACTGCATAATGATTGCAACAACACCTTTTTGGGGATTCCCAGATGCTTTAAAATAGTACTCAATGTGCTGTTCTACGGCGCTTAATGCCTTTCTTAATTGCCCTATCCCATAATCCTTCACAATGCACTCTAAATAATACCTGTACATATCTCCACTCATCACGCTTGCATATTGTTCTCCAGCCATAAGCTTTTTAAAAGAATGTGCTAAGCGTTGTGCTGTGTTTCTGTTCATACCGCTATTCTCAGCAATCAAATTGCCCGCATCCACGAGACCAATTTGCCCAGTATAAACACGCTGTAAAACCGGATAGGAGATTTCTAGCATTTCTATGGTTATTTTCCCCATTGTCCCATCGACTCCTTCGATTTACCTTGATGGCGGTGCGTCACTTCTTCGCGTTTCTTCTCCGGATGATAGCTATGATGGAGATAGCCCAAACACCAATAACACCGAATATCATCAGAAAGTCCATGAAGTCCATAAACTATCACCTCGGTATTATTATACCACATCAGGCCCGGCGCGGAAATAAAAAACCACCAGCACCGAATAATCGATACTGATGGAGCAAAAGGGCAAATGACGCCGGGATGTGAGCGGCGCCATCCACATGCATTATACCATAGGAGGGCATACATGGAACAAAAACAGCTTGAAGACATACGGAAAATGGACAGCGAATGCCGGACTGTTCGCCAAATTGACAATAGGGATGGTACTGAATGAACGAATGTTGCGGGACGTGTAAATACCACCATGAGAACATAGACGACGGGTGGGTATGTGACAACAGCGACAGCGAATACTACACCGACTGGACGGATCACGAGCATGGGTGCGATATGTGGGAGGAGCGGTGAAGAGCAACGTAAATAAACTCATGGAATTGGCGGCGCCGCTAGTTCAGCTTAACTGAAGAAACTGCACCTATTATTGCTGCGATTACTGCAGTATCAATAAAAATCACCCCCACCATAAATATATCACAAAGGCACGAAAGAAGGAAAAAAACGACCATTGGGATAGAAGTGTCGGTTGCAAGCGAAAAGGAAACGCAAAATCCAGTAATTCTATCCAGCCAAAATGTTTGCCGCCAGAGCAAGTGCAAACAGCACAATATGAAATATGGGAAGCAATCCCGGCCATCCGATTTTCTTGCGAACGAGCACCATAACCAGCGCAACAAGGTAGACGATCCAATATGTGGCTGCCAGCACCATGAAGGCTTGCGCAGACACGCCCATTAGCACCCCGTGAAGTGTTGACCAATCGCCCGTTATCATAGAAAGAGATAAAAGCGAGCCAATCACAGACAACAAAGAGATGGGTACGGGCAGGGCAAATACAATACACCATACTACACGCCACGCAACACTGGTGTTCGCCTTATACAAAAAAGCTCTCATTAGACCATACCTCCATTTTGGGTTTGAGAAGCATTATAGATTCATAATATCACAAAGGAGCGAAGGTGAATAGAAAAACAGCCCTTCTGCAAAAGGACGGTGCTCCCCAAGCACACATGGTGTCGGGAAAGTTTGTTACCCGAAGTATACCATACCAGTGTAGCTATTATGCGGAGTTGCGAGCACACCATACTTAATATACTAGAAATCTGACAGAATATGCATTTGCTTTGGATGGGAGGGCAAAGCGGGCTCTGCATTTGGAGGGGGCTATTTTACATATATTAACAAGAATATCAATTGTACAAAGTAATGAGTACATCTGTGTCATTCACAATGATTCCTTTTACTATCGAGCGAGTTTTCATGTGGTAGCAAGGAGTATGTATTGGCAATGGAATCCTTGCATGATTTGATATTATACCGTATAATCAAGACCATAGTCTTGTGCGTCAAATAGGATATAATCTTGTGAGTTAAGAAAGTTATCATCGAATAATCGTAAAAAAATGCGGGCATGGCGGAATTGGCAGACGCGCAAGATTTAGGATCTTGTGCCGCAAGGTGTGCAGGTTCAAATCCTGTTGCCCGCACCACGTCGGCGCAAAGTGCGCTCAATACAAAACTCGGCAATTCGAAATGAGTTGCCGAGTTTTGCGTTCTCGCTCCCTTGCGCCTCCGTTTCCCCACAACGCTCACTTCGTTCAAGCTTTGCAGGGGCCCGAAGGTCACGGATAACCTTTTATCCAGTTGCGCCAGCAGCGTGGCGCTGTAGCCAATGGGCACTTCGCAAATTTGAGAGGTGCCGTTTGTTTTCATAATTTGGCTTTACATGAAAAGGCCGAATGGATTGAGAGATAGCGCAAATTGTAGCCAATCCCGCTTGGTTTGGCAATGCGGGCCGTGCGAGGGGAGAGATAAATTGGGCGGTGGTACCCGTTCGGCTACCATGGGGCCGGCCGGCGGGTGGTACAATGCCCGTACCGAGACGAAATGAGACACCATACCGCAAAACACCATACCGGAGGTGATGACGATGAAAAAAGCTTTACCTGCCTTTCTTTGCGTTTTGTGCCTGCTGCTTTGCGCCTGTAGCCAGCCCGCCGCACAAAGCAGCACACCGTCCTCTGTGCCGCCAGCCGCAGCCCCGCGGCCCGCGGCGGAAAACAGCTTGCAGCAGCTGTGTTACGACTTGGAGGACGGCGCCTGGCCCATACGCGCCCGGCTGGACATGACGGGTATCGACGCCGCAAAGACGATGCGGGTGCAGACAAGCGCGGCTTTTCGCGCCGAGCTGGCCGAGCTGCTGCGGGACGGGGTGCCCTTCCCCGCCGAGGAAGCCCCCGGCATGTACCAAACCGGCCTTTTGATGGAGAGCGATGGCGACGCGTACGACGTGTACTTTGAGCTGATGCTGCTGACGGAGGACACCCAGGGCGAGCTGAGCGGCAAATGCCTTTTGCACATAGACAACTATGTGGGCGAGGAGAGGCAGTTTAGCCGCGACTACTATGCCTACGACCAAAGCGTATACCCCGCACTGGAAGAGCTGTGGGGGCGCTATACCATTGAAAGCACAACCGAGATAGAGGGGCCGGCGCTGCTTTTGGCCACCGATGCCGGCCCGGCCGACCATACTGCTTTTGCCGCCGAGGCCGACGGCCGCCTGGCGCTGTGGCAGGGCAACTACGACACCGGGGAGCAGTGGGTGGCCGTATACTCCCTGGAAACCGGGGAGAAGCTTAGCGAGATGCCCCTGGCGCAAGGGGACGCCGCCGCCGAACACAGCAGCTATGCGCACAGCCAGTTCTGCCTGCGCTATACAGACGGGCACATCGAATATTACGACATTGCACAAATAAACGCGCCCGTGGGCGAAGTAAGCCTGCCGCCGGCCCTGGCCGCCGTGCACAGCCAGGGCATGCCCTATGACATAGACCCCGAAAGCGGCGTGGCGGTGGTTGCCGCCAAAGATAAATTGAGCTGGGCCGACGCCGCGGGCAATGTGTCCACCATCCCGTGCGAGGGCATCCCCACCGAGGATTTGGAGGACGTAGAGGACCCGCAGTTCTTCTTTGGCACCTGCCGTGTTTTGCGGGAAGGGCGCTATATCTTTGCCGATATCCAGCGGGCCACCCCCGGCGGGCAAAGCGATTCGGTGACAAGCGGCATTTTGCTGTACGACACGCAAAGCGGCACGCCCCACTTCATCATGGGTAAGTTTTCCTCTTGGAACACCGGCTTTTTCTTCGACGCCGGCGAGCGGGTGCTGGGCATGGCCTACGATGGCACCCAGGGTGTTTTGGAGGTGGACTTTACCACCATGCAGGTGAAGCCGGCCACCCCGCAGGGCCTGTATTACGGCCCCGGCATGGCAAACTACCGCAGCCGGCACTACGCCGAGGTGAAAAGCGAGACCACCGAGGACGGCGCCGCGCGCTATCACTTTTATGTGGACGGCGCTGCCGCGCCGACTGCAACAGTGACAAGCGGACTTTTCTCCACCTACATCGGCCCAATGACGCAAAACTACCTGCTGTTCCAGGTAGACGACGCTGCCGGCCGCAACACCTACGCCGTACGGTATACCTGATGCACCCGGCACACCGTGCCCGGGGCAATAGCCCCGGAAGAAACCGGTGTGCGCCCTGCCCTGTTTTGACCGGGCAGGGTGCTTTTTGCACCCCGCCAGAGAGAGTGTGCCTGCCGCGGGCGCCTTGGGGGCGGAAGGTTGACTGCGCGCGCCCGTTTGCATTACAATAAACAGGCTGGAACAAAGAGCCGCCGCGGCCGGCAGGGCCGCAAAACGCGAGGGGGAAATGCGATGAAAACACTGTACGACGGGAAGACAAAAACGGTTTTGGCCGACGAGGCAAACGGCGCAGTGTACCTGTTGTTCAAGGACGACGCCACCGGCGAAAACGGGGTGTTCGACCCAGGCTCCAACACCGTGGGCGGCAGCGTGGCCGGCAAGGGCAAAACAGGGCTTGCCATCTCCCGCCATTTTTTTGAGCTGATGGAGAAAAACGGCATTCCCACGCACTACCTGGGGGCCGATGTGGAAAAGGGCCTGATGCAGGTGCGCAGCCTTACGGTGCCAAAGCTGGAGTTTGTGCTGCGGTACTTCACCGCGGGCAGCATGTGCCGCCGCTTCACGCTGGAGGAGGGCATCCCCTTTGTGCCGCCCTACCCCGAGGTGACGCTGAAGGACGACGACCAGGGCGACCCATTGATCAGTGAGCGGCTGTGCATTATGAAGGGGCTGCTGGTGCCGGGCCAGTACGCCGAGGCCCTGGCCATTTTGGAAAAAGTGGGCGAGGTGCTGAAAGAGGAGCTGGCCAAATGGCGGCTTACGCTGATAGACTTCAAGATAGAGATAGGCCACGACGAAAACGGGAAGATGTATGTGGTGGATGAGATTACGCCGGACATTTGGCGCGTGCGCGACGAAAACGGCAACATTCCCAACCAAATAGACTGCGCAAACCTGATTTTGGAGAAGATAGGTTAAGCGAGACAAAAGAAAAGGCCCGGGCAGTTGCCCGGGCCTTTTTGTGTTGTTGGTTAACCAAGAGTTCTCAAATCCGAATTTGGGCTACATGTCTTTTTCAAATGCATCGCCGCAAAGAAAATGCGTTTGCTCGTTCGCCGCAACCGTGGCGATACTTTCACCCGCTGTTTCCGGTCTCCATCTCCCTACGGTCTATGTTTCCCGGACATCGGGCAAATCTGTTTTGCTGCGCAAAGCCAGATTTGGCGCATAGCGCCCCCCCGTCACATTTTCAGGCGATGCGACATATAGCGTAGGGGTCCGGGGGCATCGCAAGCCCCCGGCGCTTCTTTGGTTCTTTCTTGGCGCACAAGAAAGAACACAAAGCCCTGTGGGTTCGAGCCCTGATTGCCTAGGGAAGCGGGGTGTGTGGGCGGTCCTGGTCGCCGTCGGCGCGGAACAGGCAAAAGCCCTCGGGCCGGTTTGTGAAGTAGTAGTACTCCACATTCTCCCGCACCAGGGGGGTAAGGTAGTTTGGAATGACGACGCTTTCGTCCCCCTCGGCCCGGGGCACAAAACCGGCCTTGTATAGCACATCTTCCGGCAGGCCGGCGCAATACAGGTCGGCATATTCGGCGCCGGTCTCGTCCAGCAGGGTTTGGATGGCGGCACCCATTTCGGGCAAAAAGCCCGCCGGGCCAATATAGTCCACAAGGCGCAGCACGTTTGTGCCGTTTACCGGCACCACCCGGGCGGCCAGCAGTGCGCAGGGCGCAGCACCCGGCAGCGCGGCGGCATACAGCCGGTATTCCTGCCGGGGGAATGCAAAATAGCGGCGGGCGATATACCAAAGGTCTTTGCAAGGGTTGGCCGTTTTGGGCGGTACAAAGCCGCTGGTGGCAAGGGCGGCGGCGTTGGGCAAAAGGGTAAGCTGTGCGGCACCCCCCACCGGCGAAATACGGGGGTTTTCCACCCGGGCCACCGTGTACCGCGCACGCTGTGCCAAGCGGTAATAGTGGGCCACCCGGCCGGTGGTAAAGCCCAAAAAGTGGTAGAAGGGCCGGGTCTCGGGCCGGATGTTGTTGCAGGCCAGGGTGCGGCAGCCGCACAGGCGGGGCAGGGCCTCCATCAGTTCCAGCCCGCTGCCGCTGGCGGCTTTGTCTGCCACCCAAAGCGAGACCCAAACGTCCGGCGCCTCGCACTGGTTGGCATACACAAAGCCCGCCACGGCGCACAGGGCATCGCCGCGTTCGCACAGGGCAAAGTTCAGCTGGCCGGGGCGGATTTTATAGTAGTAGGCAAAAAAATCCGGCAGCTCTACAAGAGGGTGCCGGCTTTCCCAGTGGGTGCGCACAAACTGCCGTATGGCGGCTTCGTCTGCCGCGCCGGCCAGGCGGAAGCTGTATTCCTGCATAGGATGGGCCTCCTGTTAGAAGAGGGTATAGAATACGGATGGTTCGGCGTGGAACGCCCTGCCCGCCGTAAGCCGCCCTCCACCTTCCGGCGGTCGGCGTTTTACAGACGTCAGATGTTTGTCTGCATCCGCGGCCAAGCCAACCCTCGGCGCAAAGCGCCCTACGCGCTGCCGCCGGTGATGGGCAGCACCACGCCGGTGATGAAAGCGGCCTCATCGCTTAGCAAAAACTCCATGGCGGGCACAACGTCGGCCGGGGTGGCGTTGCGGCCCATGGGGTTGGCCTCGGCGGCAGCCTGCACAATAAGCTGGGGGGTATCGGCCAAAAACTTCGTCTCCATCATGCTGGGGGCCACGCAGTTCACCGTAACGCCGCTGGGGGCATAGTCTGCCGCAAGGGCCTTGGCCAGGCCGTACAGCGCCTGCTTTGCCGCCACATAGGCGGCGGTGTTGCGCGGGGGTGTGCCCAAAATATAGCTGGTAAGCATAAACAGCACCCTGCCGTAGCGGGCCTTGGCCATGGCGGGCAAAAACCGCCTGCAAATGGCGGCGGCACTGTGTACCTGCACCTGCATATCCATTGTAAAGCGCGCTTCGTCAAAGTTTTTAAACTTCGTGTTCACCACCGGCAAGGCGGGCAGGTGCACAAAGTGGGTAAGCGGGGGGGCGGTTTGCTCAACCATGCGCAAAAAGGCGGGCAGGGCGGCGGCGTCTGCCAGGTTTACATCCAGGGTTTGGATGCGCCCGGGGTATTCCTGCACTAAGGGGGCAATGCCGGCAAGGTCGCCAAAGCCCTGGGCCACAAACCGGTCGGCCTCGCCGGCCTTGGCCAGCAGGCGGCGCAACAATAGCAGCCCCACATCGCTGGAGGCACCGGTGATGAGCCAGCTGTTCTGGCGCCGGGTGCTTTGTTCATCCATCGTGGTGTACCCCCGCCGTGATGGTGCCACGGGTAACTTTTTCCCCGTGCTGGTTTGTGATGTGCGCCTTGATGACAACGGTGCCGAAGGCCTCGTGCACCTCTTTTACGGTGCCGGTAACGGTAAGCATGTCGCCAATGTACACCGGCTTTGCAAACTTGGCTTGTACACTGTGCAACAGGCAACTTTCCCCCGGCAGGTATACCCCCGCCAGGGTGGAAAAAAGCCCCGCGCACAGCATGCCGTACACCACCCGGCCCGTATGGCCACGCTTTTGGGCGGCGGCATCCTGCATGTGGATGGGGGAGACGTCCCCCGTTGCCTCGCAAAACCCGCGCATCTTCTCCTCGGTAATGGTGGTGGTGAAGCTCTCTGTGGTGCCGGGCAAAAGCTGGGCCAAGGTGTAGCGGTTCACAGGGCGTCCTCCTTAAAAAGGCGCTATTCCACGCCCAGGCGGGCCAATAAATCCAGCATGTCGCCAATGTTGGCAAGGCCCCGTACGTCGGCCAGGTTAAACTTGAGGCCGTACTTTTTCTCAATGGTCGTCAACAGGTTGATCTGCTCGAGGCTGTCCCAGTCCTCAATGTCGGCGGCGCTGGTGGCGTCGGTAAGCACAATGGTGTCGTCGTCGAAGTTCTGGCGGAAAATCTCCTGCACTTCGGCCATTACGCGGGCTCTGTCCATAAGGGGCACGTTCCTCTCTTGCGGGTTTTGTTACAGAAGGGAAATGACGGTGTTTTTGTTTTCATAATCTTGCGGCAGCGTGTAGGTAAAGGTGCGGGCCTCGCCGTCGTCCTCCGTCAATGCAAAGCCAATTGTAGCATAAAAGTCTTTCACCAACAAGTTTTTGGCCGTGGGGAAATAGTGCCCCCGCAGCGTGGTGATGCCCCGGCGTTTGGCCTCGGCCACCAGCGCGTCGAACATGGCATATTCGAAGTGGCGCTTGAACACCCGGCAGCTCATCACCCATACCTCGATGTCGAGCACATCCCCTTCGATGTGGCCGATGAGGGCAGAGGTGATGCCGTTGTCTCCAAACTTGTCTGTAAGGCGGCCGGCCAGGGTGATGTAATCGCCACTTTCCATGCGCTGGGCGGTCTCTGTGGCGGTGTAGCGGCGGGTGGTGGGGTTGAACTGGTTGGTTTTGTTGATAAGTTGGGTGATGCGCTCGAGGTGCTGGGGGGGTGAAAGGGCCAATTTGCGCCTGCATGGCAAGGCTGTGCAAATAGCCGCTATAGTCGGCAAAGCTGTCCTTTTCGGCGGCGCGCGCGGCGTTTTGGCGGTACATCTCGGTGCGGGCGGCGTCGTCTGCCGAAAGGGCGGTGGCTTCAAAATAACCGCCGCGGTCCAGCAGGCGGATGCTGTCCTCCGGCTGGGCGATGGGGGGCGCCGCCACAAAAGGCAGGGCGCGCTGCACCTCTTCGCGTTCGGCGGGGTTGTCGTCTACAAACACCAGGCTGTCGGCCCCGATGTTGAGGGCGCTTGCAATGGTGGCCACGCTTTGGCTTTTGGGGCCCCAGTGCGCCTCGAAGCGCAAAAAGTCCTCTTTGTGCAGCACGCTGTCGGCGCGGGCAAGGCCGGCTTCGGCGGCGGCTTGCTCGTTTTTGGAGGCGACATTCAACAAAATGCCCCGGCGCGAAAGCATGGCAAGGTAGCTTTGGAATTCTGCATAGGCCATGCCGGCGGGGCTTTCGTCGCCAAATTCTATGCCCTCGGGGCCCGCCTCGCCCACAACACCGCCCCACAGCGTGTTGTCAAGGTCGCTCACCACGCCTTTTTTGCTAAGGCCGAACAGGCTTTTGATGAGGCTGGCCAGGCTGTGGCACAAGTGGGGGATGTGGGCCGGGGCCAGGGCATACTTGTAGGCATACCAGGCGGCATCGTCGCACCAGCTGTTCAGCCCGTACACACTGGCCAGCCAGGCAAAATCGTGGATGTAAAAGCCGGGGGTCTGCCCGGCGTAGGCGGCCAAAAGTTCGTTTAGCTGGCGGGTGTGGCGCACCCGGCCGCGCACGTCCCAGGCGTCCATGTTGCCAAAGTTGCGCCAAACGGGTGCTTCAAAGTTGTTTTGCACCACAGGGCAGCCCAGCTTTTGGGCGGCTTTCCACACGGCTTCATAGGTGGCATATTCCCGCTGCAGCTTTTCCCCGGCTGTAGCGGGGGTGTCGGCGGGGTCGGGCCAGTGCTTCAGGTTGCGGCTGGAAGTGTGGATATACAGCACGTCCGGCGCAAAGGCGGCAAGGCTGCCGTCGTCGAACACCACGTCCTCATAAAACAGGCCGAAGCCCCCCTCAAAAAACGTGGGGCGGATGCCGGCATGCAGCAAAAACAGCTCCAGCACGCCGCGGATGTCCCCCACGGTGCTGCCGCTTACAATGGCCACCTTTTTGTCAATGAGGCCCTCTTTTTGCAGCAGTTCCTTTTTCAAGGCGCGTTTTTTTTGCAGCACGGCGGCGGCATCAAAGGGGTATTCCAGCAGGTCCATAGAGAGTCCTCCCAGGGGTGGATGGGCAAAGCGGGCGCCGGGGCAAAGTGGTTTGCCGGCCGGCGGTGTGCTGCCGCGCGCAGACGGGTGCCCATCACGTTTGGTATAGTATACCACCGCACCGCCGCAGTGGACAAGAGGGCGCTTGCGCTGACAGTTGGCTTTGCGCGCAGCGCAAAACAACTGGCATCCGATGTTCTTCGAGCGCGAGCCGGTGGGCGAAGCGGGAGAAGTAGGGTGCGAAGCACCCGTACAGCGGAATGGGGCGCTTGCGCCGACAGTTGGCTTGGGGGTGCTATGCACAAAATCTGGCTCGCGTAGCGAACAGATTTTCCCAACGCCCATGAACGCGAGGAGCAGCCGATACGTGAATGGCACGCGGTGGGCGCGCGGGCGCGGCAGGTTTTTGAAAGGAACGCGCGGGCCCCCTCGTTCTTGGGGTATGTAGGACGGGTGAGTTTTGTGCTTCGCACCCCACCCACACGCCTGTGCGCATATTGCACCACAAGGGCCGCTTTTTTGCGCGCTATGTTTGCAGTTCGCAGCGTGCGGGAAAATTTGTTTTGCCCAGGCGAGGCGCTTATATTAGCGTATGCGCCACCCGCCGCGGTCGCTACGCGTCCATGCCTCATGTGTCCCCGGGTCATTCGGCATGCGGCGGGCTCGGCAGTTTTGCCTGCGGCAAAGCCTGCCTCGGCCGTTCAGGCCCCCAAGCCAAATTTTGTGCTTCGCACCCCAATCTGTAATTTCCCCATCACAAAGTTTGTGCTATAATGGCAAAGGTATTGCAGAACATCCCGCGGCTTTGGCCGCTTTCGGCATGCGCCCGTGCGGCGCGGCAATTCCCACAGGAAGGGAGAACCCACAAGGTGAATTTCAAACCCCCCTCTAAAAACGCCGGTGACGCCCAGCGCCCGCCGGCCCGCAGTGCGGGCAAAGCGGACGAGCGCACCCGCATTCAGCAGGCCCTGGGCAGCGGCGGCAAGGGCAAAAACGATAAAAAAAGCAAGGGCAAAAGCGGCGGCCCCGAAAAACCCAAAGGCAACGTGATTAAAAGCGTGGTGGTGAAAACCGCCATTTTGAACGTGCTGAAGGCCGCCTTTGTGATGCTGTGCGTGCTGGCCATGATAGGCAGCATTGCAGTGGTGCAGGTGCTGCAGTATGTGGTGGAAGCCACTGAAAACGACGAAGGGTTGATTGATTTGGCCAACCTGCAGCTGGCCCAAACCAGCTATTTTATGGCCTACAACCCCGACAACCCCAACGCCCGCGAAGAAGGGGACTACATAGAGTACCAGGAACTGATAGACGACGTGGACCGCGTATGGACCACCTATGACCAGTTCCCCGACGATTTGGTGAACGCCATAGTGGCCACCGAGGACAGGGAGTTTTGGGACCATAAGGGCGTGAACTTCCGCCGTACCATCGGCGCACTTATCAATGAGGTGATCGACATCGGCATGGTGGGCGGCGCCTCTACCATAGACCAGCAGCTGGTGAAAAACCTGACGGGCGAAGACATGGTCATCAGCGAGGATGGCGACCGCACCGTGGGCTACAAGCGCAAGCTGCGGGAGATTTTCCGCGCGCTGGGCATGGAGAACAACTACTCTAAGGAAACCATTTTGGAGGCCTACCTGAACACCTTTGGCTTGTCTGAAAGGATAGCCGGGGTGGGCGCCGGCGCCCGCAAGTACTTCGACAAAGAGGTGAGCGAGCTGACGCTGGCCGAGTGTGCCACCATTGCGGGCATTACCCGGGCGCCCACGCGGTACAGCCCCTTCCAAAACCCGGACAATTGCCTGGCCCGCCGTAACACCGTGCTGGGCTTCATGTACGACGAGGGGTATATCACCGCCGAGGAGCGGGACGCCGCGCAGGCGTTGCCCCTGGGCCTGGCCGACCGCAGCACTTCCTCCAGCCAAAGCAGCAGCACGGTATTTTCGTACTTTACCGACAAAGCCTACAACGACGTGATACGCGACATGATGGCCAAGTGGGGCATCGACCGCTCCACCGCCGTGAAACGCCTGTACAACGACGGGCTGCGCATTCACCTTACCGTGGATTTGAACGTGCAGGCCGCTGTAGACAACATCATGGTGCATGGCTATGACGAAGACGGCTTCTTTTTAGATGGCGAGCGCTTCCCCGGCTATGAACGCGCGCTCACCATAACCTCGCCCATCACAAATGCCGCAGGCCAGGTTGTGGGGTACGAGGACGTGAAGCCCCAGGCGGCCATTATCGTGATGAACTACGAAGGGGAGCTGATCGCCACCTCCGGCGGCATTGGCCCCAAAGAGGCCAGCCTTTCCCTGAACCGGGGCATCGGCACGGTGCTGCACAACGCCGACGGCAGCTTCACCGTGCAGGGCACCGTGCGGCAAACAGGCTCCACCATGAAGCCCATTGCCGCCTATGCCCTGGGCATAGACTTCGGCATCATCAACTACTCCACCATGATTATGGATGCCGCCATTCAGCCCAAAAACCCCTATAACCCCAGCATAGACCCCGAGACAGGCCTTGTGATCAACGACTGGCCCTCCAACTACGGCATCACCCGCAACGAGCGTATCCCCGTGGTGTCGGCCATTGCGGAATCTACCAACACGGTGGCCTGCCAGGTGGGCATGTGGGTAGGCGTGGAGTATATGTTCGAGTTTTTGGTGGACACTTTGCAGATTACAAGCCTGGTGGAGCCGCGTGACATAGACATTGCGCCGCTGGTGCTGGGCAGTATGACCTACGGCATGAGCGCGTACGAGCTGGCCGCCGCCTATGCCATGTTTGGCGGCGAGGACACCTATGGCGTGTACACCACCCCCCACAGCTATACCCATGTTACCAACGCCCGCGGGGACGTTGTGCTTACGCCCGACATCATGCCTATGCAGGCCATCAGCGCCCAAACGGGCTATGTGATGAACCGGCTGCTTTCCAACGTGGTGCGCACCGGCAGCTACCCGGGCGGCGCCAGCCCCACGGCCGGTGGCCGCATGCCCGAGGGCGAGATGGATGCCGCCGGCAAGACGGGTACCACCTCGGAGGACAACGACCGCTGGTTTGTGGGCCTTACGCCCTACTATGTAACCACGGTGTGGTGGGGGTACGACCAAGACCATACCCTGCGCGGGCGATGGTCGGCCGCGGCGCGAACGAACATCCCGGTGAACACATGGAAGGCCCTGATGGAGGACGTGCAGGCGGACCTTGAATATAAGGAGTTCCCCGCCATGCCCGAGGGCGTGCGCACCGAGACTTTCTGTACTTCGTCGGGAGATTTGTTCCAGGCGGGCTGCCCCGGCGGCATGACGGGTTACTACACCGAGAACAGTGTGCCCGAGCCCTGCCGCGGCCACGAGGGAGAGGCCCTGGCCGACCCGGCGGCGTAGCTGCCCGCGTGGGGGCCGGCCGTTACAGCTCCAGCACCCGGAAAACACACTTCGCGTCCCTGCCAAACGGCAAAGGGGCGCGTTTTTTTGTGTTTTGCCACCGGGTGTTTATTTTTTCATATTTATATACTATACTAAAAGCTGTGTGTGAACTGAAGACGGCAAGGAGGCGCCCGTATGCCCTTGACACGACGCAGCAGAATTAAAGAGGCCTGGCAGCACCCGGTGGGGCACGATGTACTGAAGAACATGCTGCGCCGCACCGGCCGCGGCGAGGGCCTGCTGCGCAACCCTGTGGTGGCCAACCTGCCCCTGCCCAACCTGGACCGCATTGCCGGCCCCGGGTTTTGCGACATGCTGCTGGACATGGCCGCCCAGGAGCCGGACATCTACGCCTACCAGGCGGCCGAGGGCCAGGCCTGGTGGAAAGAGGCGGTGGTGTACCAAATTTACCTGCCCAGCTTTATGGATTCCGACCATGACGGCATGGGGGACCTGGGGGGCGTTATCCAGCGCCTGCCCTACCTTGCCCGCCTGGGGGTGGACACATTGTGGCTGTTCCCCCTGCTGGACGGCGCGGGCTGCGGCGGCGAGTGCGCGCGGGATTTTTACGGCATCCAACAGGACCTTGGCACCATGGAGGACCTGGTGGCCCTGACCGAGCAGGCCCATGCGCGCGGCATGCGTGTGGTGCTGGGTATAGACATTGCGGCCACTTCGCAGGAGCACCCCTGGTTCCGCCAGGCGCTGGAGGGGGAGAAAAGTGCTTTTTACTACCTGCGCCCCGGCTTTGCCGAGCGCCCGCCCAACAACTGGGGACAAAACGCGCCTGCGCCTGCCTGGAAGTGGTACCCGGAGGCCGAGATGTGGGGCCTGCAGCTGGGTGGCCCCGGCAGAATGGACCTGAACTGGGACAACCCCACGGTGCGCGCAAAAATGGCAAAGGTGTTGAACTTTTGGCTGGGAAAAGGCGTGGATGGGTTTGTGTTTGGCCCGGTGAACCAGCTGAGCAAGGGAAATTTGGAGGATGGCAGCCCGCTGGCCTATGAGCTTTTGGGCGCCAGAGGGTACGAAAAATATGCCTACGGGCCGCGGCTGCACCGCTATTTGCGGGAGCTTAGGGCAGCCTTGCCGGGCGACGTGCTGGTGGCGGGCGAGGTACGCGGCACCGGCACCGAGATGGCGAAACTGTTTGCCGCGGCAGAGCGCGGCGAGCTGGACATGGTGGTGGACACCAGCCACCTGGCCCCGAAGCCCCCCGCCCCCAAGCAGAAAAACCGCAGCGAGGACGCCTGCCTTGAACTGGCCGATTTGAAAGAGTATTACCTGGAGTGGATGGACCGCTACCACGAGGGCTGGATGCCCCTGTTTTTGGAGAGTTCCAACTTCCCGCGCATCGTAAGCCGGCTGGGGGCCGCTGCGGCCTACCGCACGGCCCTGGCAAAGCTGCTGGCCACGCTGATGTTCACCCTGCGGGGCACCCCGGTCATCTACCAGGGGGGAGAGCTGGGCCTTGCCAACACGCGCTTTTCCGCGCCGGAGGAGCTGCGCGACGAAGCCTCGCTGGATTTGTACGCCACGCTGCGCGAGCGGATGGGAGAGGCCGCCGCCCTGCAAAAGGTGCTGGCCACCGCGGCAGACCACGCCCGCACCCCCATGCCCTGGAACAACACCGCCAAAAGCGGCTTTACCGGGGCAGAGCCCTGGATGCGCCTGACCGACGGCACCGAGCATTTGAATGCCGCCGTGCAGATGGAGGACGCGAACTCGGTGTGGAGCCACTACCAAAAGCTGATTGCCCTGCGCAAAAAGGCCCGCGCGCTGATATATGGCAGCTTCAATGCGGTGTTTTTGCGCAACAGCAAGACGTTTTGCTATTTCCGCATTTTGGAAGGTGAAAAATGGTATGTGGAGATGAACCTGACCGGCAAAGAGGTGGTGCGCCCCGGGCGCATTTTGCGCAGCCAGCGGCTGGCGCTTTCCAACTACGACACCACGGCGCGTACCCTGCGGCCCTACGAGGCCAATGTGTACCGCTGCGACTGACACCGCCCGGCGAAAAAGCCCGGGCACGGGGGAGGATGCGATGCCCGATTTTTCCCGCATGGCGCTGCTGGTTGGTGAAGAGGGCGTGCGGCGCCTGGCCCAAAAAAGGGTGGCTGTGTTCGGCCTTGGGGGCGTGGGCGGCCAGCTGTGCGAGGCGCTGGCGCGCGCGGGCATTGGCGCGCTGGACGTGTTTGACGGCGATGTTGTGGCCGAAAGCAACCTGAACCGGCAGATTGTGGCACTGCACTCCACACTGGGGCAAAACAAGGCGCAGGTGATGGCGGCCCGCATAGCGGATATCAACCCCGCTTGCCGTGTGCGCGCCTTCCCGGTGTACTACACCCCAAAAAATGCCGATACCTGGCCTTTTGCCGACTACCACGCCGTGGCCGACGCCGTGGATATGGTGAGTGCCAAGCTGGAGATTATTGCCCGGGCCAAGGCGGCCGGGGTGTTTGTGGTAAGCAGCATGGGTACCGGCAATAAGCTGCACCCGGAGGCGTTCCGGCTGATGGACATTGCCGACAGCCGGGTGTGCCCGCTGGCCCGTGTGATGCGTAAGGAGCTGAAAAAGCGGGGCATTGCCGGGGTGCCGGTGGTGTGCTCTTGCGAAGAGCCGCGCGCCCCCCATGTGCAAGATGCTGAGGAGTGCGGGGACTGCATGACGCAGGCCGGCGCCAAAGAAGGCGCGGGGTTTGCACGGGAAGACGCGCAGATTGCCTCTGCCGCCGGGGATGCGGGGTTTGCCTTTGCCGGGGAAGGCCCCGGTGACTCAGATGTTGCCACTGGCCCCGCCGGGCGCCGGCGTAGCGTGCCGGGAAGCATCAGCTTTGTGCCGCCTGCGGCCGGGCTGGTTTTGGCCGGCGCGGTGGTGCGCCACCTGCTGGGGCTGGAGTAGCCCGGCTTGCCCGGTTGCAGTGAGGAAAAGAAGACCTGCGGCAAAGGACATGCGCAGAAAGACAAAGGTGGTTTTGCCCCGGCCTTTTGCACCACTCTATAAGCATACGGTCCCCGTATATCCCAAAAGGATATACGGGGGCGTTTCACTCTACGCGGTTATTAAGAAGATAGGTGGGCAAACTTTCTTTGGAATACAAAATAGGCGTTTGCGACGGAGGCAAGGCGAAGCGCGCAGACACCTGCGGGCGCCAAGGCGCCTTCCCATGGCAGAGAGCCGAATGAATTGTTCTCGGCCATCCTGTTTTGCCCCGCACCCTCTTATGCCGGGGCTTTTGTGTTGCGGCCCGGCGTGGTATACTGGCGTTAAGTGTAAAATTGCCCGCCAAGGGGTGCGGTTTTGCCGTTTGTGGGCAGGATGTGTGCCGTGCTGAGGAAACAAAAAAGCCGTCCGCCCTGGAGTCTGTTTTCAAATCTTCAAAACGCTCAAATCCGGCATCTTCACCGCCGTTTCTTCGTTGCTTATCCTTGCAAACCACCAAGGTTTGCTGCGGAAAAGCGCCTCGAATCACCGGCAAATCTGCTCGCCTTTGTGCATTTTTCTAATTTGAAAACAGACTCTAGGGCAAAACGGTCGCCGCCGTCCCGCGCCGCGGCAACCAAAGCGAAAGGAGGAAAACCCATGCTGCAACTGGTGCTGGGCATTGCGGGCAGCGGCAAAACCACCCGCCTGCTGGACGCCGCCGCAAAGCGGGCCGCCGCCGGCAAAAACAGCATTCTGCTGGTGCCGGAGCAGTTTTCCTCCGCCGCCGAGGCCCTGGCCTGGCGCCGCCTAGGCGATGTGGACAGCGCCTTTGTAGAGGTGCTCAGCTTCCGCACCCTGGCCGAGCGCATTTTGAAGCTGTGCGGCGGCATAGACGTGCCCGTGCTGGGCGACGCCGGCCGTGCGGTGTTTGTGCGCCGTGCGCTGGACGCCGTGGGGGATTCCCTTTCCACCTATGCCCGGCAACGCAAAAGCGCAGCCTTCTGCAACTTGTGCGCCCAAACCCTGGCAGAGCTGAAAACCGCCGGGGCCACGCCGGCCTCCCTGCGGAAGGTTGCAACCGAGCAGGGACAGGACAAACTGTGGGAGCTTTCCCTGATTTACGAAGCCTACGAGGCCGAGCTGGAGGGTGCCGCCCTGGACCCGGACGACCGCCTGGTGCTGGCCGCCCGCCGGGCGGACTGTGGCTATTTTACCGGCAAGGCCTGCTTTGTGGACGGCTTTGACGGTTTTACCGCGCCGGAGTATGAGATGCTGGCCCAGGTGCTGCTGGGGTGCAAAGAGGTGACGGTGGCCCTGTGTTGCGACAAGCTGGCCGAAAACGCCGCCGCCCCTGACCTTTTTACCCCGGTGCGGCGGTGCGCCACACACCTTTTGCGGCTGGCCCAAAAAGCGGGGATGGCCGCCGCGCCGCCCACCGTTTTGCCCGGTGCGTTGCGCCCCCGCAAGGCGGGGCTTTTGGCGGCAAATCTGCTGCTGGCCCATCCCGAGGAACAGGCGGACGCCCCCGAGAGCAGCGTGGGCGTGCATCTTACCCAGGCGGCGGACGAGTGGGAGGAAGTGCGCCTGGCTGCCGCCGAGATGCGCCGCCTGGCCCTTGCAGGGGTGCCCTACAGCCGTATGGCGCTGGTGTGCCGCGACGTTGCCGCCTACGAAAGCGTGGTGCGCCGGCAACTGGCGCTGTACGGCGTGCCCTGCTTTATAGATGCGCCTTCTACCATTGAGCATACGGCCCCCATCGCGTTTTTGCGGGCGGGGCTGCATTTGATGCAAGGGGGGCTTTCCTCCCCCACGCTGCTGGCGCTGCTAAAAACCGGGTTGTGCGGCTGCGGCAGCGATGAACTGGCCGCGCTGGAAAACTATGTATTCACCTGGCAGCCCAAGGCGGCCGAATGGCGCGCGCCCTTTGCCGGCAACCCCGAGGGGCTGATGGCCGAGATGGACGAGGTGGCCACCCGCCAGCTGGCCCTGGCAGAAGGGCTGCGGGCGCGGGTGGTACCGCTGATAGAAGAATTTTTGCGCAAAAAGCGCGGCAGCGCGATGGAGATATCGAAAAATTTGTACCTGCTGATGGACCGCTTTGACGCGCCAGTGCACGCCGAGGAAAAGGCCGCCCTGTTGCAGGCCGAGGGGGACACCCCCTATGCGGAGCAGAGCCGCCGCGCCTGGGACCTTGCCATGCAGATGTTGGACCAGATGGTGGCCATGCTGGCCGACGAGGCCGTGGACGCCGTGGAATATGAGGAACTGCTGTTGATTTTGGTGCGCAGCACCGACTTTGGCAAGGCGCCCCAAACGCTGGAGTGCGTGCAGTTTTCCGGCGCGGACCGCATGCGCCTGGCCGAGCCCGACTATTGTTTTGTGGTGGGCCTGTGCGAGGGGGAATTCCCCATGCAGGTGGGCTACAGCGGCCTGCTTACCCACACGGACAGAGACCTTTTGGTGGCCGGCGGCATAGAGATGCCCGGCAGCTTTGAAAACCGCGTGCTGCTGGAGGAGATGTTTTTCTACCGGGCGCTTACCGCGGCGCGCGAAGGGCTATACTTAAGCTGGCCCGCCCGCAGGGCAGGGGTTCCCCGCACGCGCAGCGCCGCGCTGCAGCCCCTGGCAGACATGCTTGCCCCGCCGGCCTTGGCGCTGCCGCTGCAGCCCCTGGCGGGCACCCCCGCCGCCACCTATGACCTGCTGGGTGCCGCCTGGAGAGAGGACGCCCCGCTGGCCGCCACCCTGGCCGAGGCACTGCATGGCCTTGGCCAGCCCGGGTGGGACAGCGCCCTGGCCCTTTTGGAAGACGTGGACAACCTGGGCCGTTTTGTGGTGCAGGACACCGCCGCCCTGGCAAAGCTGGTGGGGCACGACACCTATCTTTCAGCCACCACAGCAGAAAGATACTACGAATGCCAATTTTCTTATTATATGGAGCGTATCCTGCGCGTGCGGCCCCGGCGCCGGGCCGAGGTATCCCCCCTGGAGAGCGGCAACTTTGTGCACTATGTGCTGGAGCAGGTGCTGCGCGAAGAAAAGGATGGCTTTGCCCAGCGCACAGACGAGGAATTGTCCGCGGCGGCCACGCGCCATGGCCAGGCCTTCATTGCCGCGTACCTGCCCGCCGAAAGCCGCCGCACGGCTTTTCTGCTGGGCCAAATATTAGACACCACCACGCGGCTTTTGTGCTATATGCGAAACGCTGCCGCCCAAAGCGAGTTCTCCATCGATGCGGTGGAACTGCGCATTGCCCCCGACGGAGACGTAGCGCCCCTCACCATCACCGCGCCGGACGGCAGCCGCCTGCATGTAAGCGGTATGGTGGACCGGGTGGACGTACTGCACCGCCACGGCAACACCTACCTGCTTATTGTGGACTACAAGACAGGCGACAAGCGGCTGGATTTGGATGAACTATACTGCGGTATCAACATGCAGATGCTGATATATATGGATGCTTTGTGCGAAAATGGGAGTGACCGCTGGGAGAACCCCATGCCTGCCGGGGTGCTGTACCTGGGGGCAGACCCCCGCCCCGCCACCGGCGGGCGGGAGGAGGAAGGCGCCGGCTTTTCCCTGAATGGCCTGCTGTTGGACGATGGCGGGCTTTTGCGCGCACTGGACGCCGATGCGCAGTATATTCCTGTGCACTACAAGCGGGACGGCACGCCGGGGGCGCATTCCCAAGTGGCAAGTGCCGAGACCTTTGCCGCTTTGCGCGGCCATGTGCGCGGCCTGTTGGCCGACATGGCCGCCGGGGTGCGCGGCGGCAGCTTTGCCGCCCGTCCCCTGGTGAAAGGCGTCCACCGCCCCTGCGTATATTGCCCCTACCGCCCGGTGTGCCGCCACGAGGACGGAGAGAACGAACAGCCCGTGCAAGCGCCGCCCAATGCCTTTGCGCCGGATGCAGCAGAGGAGGTGGAGCCATGAGCGCCCGGCAGTGGACGGCGGCCCAGCGTGCCGCCATAGAGGACGAAGGCGGCGCCTTGCTGGTGAGCGCCGCCGCCGGCAGCGGCAAAACCGCCGTGCTGGTGGAGCGGGCGGTGCGGCTTATCTCGCGGGCGGAAAACCCCCTGCCTGCCGACCGGTTGCTGGTGCTTACCTTCACCAATGCCGCGGCCGAGGAGCTGCGCGGCCGCATTGCCCTGCGGCTGGAGGAAGAGGTGCGCGCCCGCCCGAAAGACACGCCGCTGCGCCGCCAGCGCCTGCTTTTGAAGCGGGCGTATATCGGCACCATAGACGCCTTTTGCCAGCAGCTGGTACGGGAGCATTTTGCCGTCTTGCATCTGCCGCCCGACGCCGCGGTGGGGGACGACGCGGTGCTGGCCCAGCTGGGCCGCGAGGCGCTGGAACAGGTGATGGAGGGCGCCTATGCCGACGTGGATTTTGCGGCCTTTGCGGGGCTGTATGGCCGTGCCCGCAGCGACGGCGACGCCGAGGCCGCCGTGCAAAACCTGTACACCTATACCCGCAGCATGCCCCGCCCGGCTGGGCAGCTGCGCCGTTTTGCCGCTATGTACGAGGAAGAGGCCCCGCTGCTGCAAACCCCCTGGGGGAGGGAGCTTGCCGATTTTGCGGTGGCCAGCCTACAGGAGGCGCAGGCCCTTTGCGAGACGGCCCTGGCCCAGGTGAAGCAGAACCCGGCCTGTGCGCCGTGGCAGCCGGCCCTGGAAAGCGACGCCGAAGCGGCGGTGCGCGCGCTGGAGGCTCTGCGTGCCCAAAACTGGGACGCAGCCTGTGCGGCGGTGCGGGGGTACGCCTTCCCGCGCCTTGCCCCCGTGAAAGGGGACAGCCCTGAAAAGGCCGCCGCCTACAGCCTGCGCGGCCAGGTGAAGAAGATTTTTGTGGAACTGGGCAAGCGGTGCTTTATCTGCACCGAGGCGGAGTTTTTTGAGGATATGCGCAGGGCAAGGCCCATGGTGGGGGCCCTGTGCCGGGCGGCCCAGGCCTACGCCGATGCCTTTTGGGCGGCGAAGCTGGAAGAAAAAGTGCTGGACCACGCAGATTTTGAGCACCTGGCCCTGTCTCTTTTACAGGATGAAGAAGGGTGCCGCACCCCCCTGGCCCAGCGGGTAAGCGCCCGCTGGGACGCCGTGATGGTGGACGAATACCAGGACACGAACGAACTACAGAGCGCCCTGTACGAATGCCTGGCCGCCCCGGGCGGGGAAAACCTGTTCTATGTGGGGGACGTGAAGCAGAGCATCTACCGCTTCCGCCAGGCAAACCCCGGCATCTTTTTGCATAAAAAGCAAAGCTGGGCCCCACACGGTACGGGACACCCGGCAGTCGTCACGCTGGGGCACAACTTCCGCAGCAGCCGTGCCGTGGTGGCGGGGGTGAACTACCTGTTTGGCCAGCTGATGAGCCCCGCGCTGGGCGAGGTGGCGTACACCGAAGAGGAGGCGCTGATTTACGGCGCGGCCTACGAGGAAGAGGGCGGCTTTGGTGTGTGCATTGTGGAGAGCGAGGACGAAAACGCCGAGGCCGAATGGCTGGCGGCGCGCATAGCACAGATGGTGGCCGAAGGCGTGCAGGTGCAGGACGGCAACGTGCTGCGGGCCTGTGGCTACGGGGACTTTTGCATTTTGCTGCGGGCGCGTGGCCGCATGGCGCGGTTTGCGGCGGCGCTGGCGGCGCGGGGCATTCCCGTGGCGGCCGACGGTGCCGACGACGTGCTGCAAAGCCCCGAGGTGCTGCCCCTTACCGCCGCCTTGCGCGCCATAGACAACCCCGGCGACGATGTGAGCCTGGCCGCGGCCATGCTGGGGCCCTTGTTCCGCTTTACGCCGGATGAAGTGACGCGCCTGCGCGCCGCCGCCCCGAAGGGCCGCCTGTGGGGGGCCGTTACGGCGGACACCGATGGCAAGACCCGTGCCTTTGTGCAGGAACTTTCCCTGTACCGCGCCATGGCCGGGGAGATGGACCCCGGCCGCCTGTGCGAGGAAGTGTGCGGACGCACCGGCTATTATTCCGCCGTGGCCGCCATGGAGAATGGCCCTGCCCGGCGAGACAATTTACAGCGGTTTATCGCCTGGGCGGGGCAGGCGGGCGCCGCAGGGCGGGGGGGCCTTGGCGGGTTTATCCGCCTGATGGACGCGGGCCGTGGCCCGGCCCCCGGCGGCGCAAAGCCCGTGGCTGGGCACGCCAGCCTGCTTACCATACACAAAAGCAAGGGGCTGGAATTTCCTTTTGTGTTTTTGGCCGATGCCGCCCGTATGTTTAACAAAAGCGATTTGTATGCCCGGGTGCAGCTGCACGCACAGCTTGGGGTGGGCATCAGCCTGCGCGCGGGGGACAATATCTACCTTACCCTGCCCGCCGCCGCCATACGCCGCCGCGCCACGCGGGAGTTTTTGAGCGAAGAGATGCGAATTTTGTATGTGGCCCTCACGCGGGCACGGCAGCAGGCCATGGTTTCCTTCACCGTGAAAAACGCCGCCAACCTGCTGGAAAACCAGATGCAGGAAGCCCTTTTGGGCCCGCCGGCGCCGCCGGCCCTGCTGCGGGCGGGCAATATGGCCGGCTGGGTTTTGGCCGCGGCGTTGCGCCACCCGGCAGGGGCGGCCCTGGCCGCGCAGGAGACAGGTGCTGCGGCCCCCGCCGCTGTACCCGCGCCCTGTGCCCTTTCCATACAGGTGCAGCGCCTTGCCGTGGCGCCACCCGCCGAACGCGGGCCCTACCGCCCCGACGCACCGCCGGACAAAGAGGCGGCCGCGGGCATTGCCGCCGCCTTTGCACAAACCCCCGCCCGCGCGGCCTTGGCGGCGGTGCCGGCAAAGCTCAGCGTGTCTGCCCTGGCAAAGCAGGACGCCCCGGCCCTGCGGCGGCGGCCCTCCTTCTTATATACGCAGGGGCTTTCCGCCGCAGAGAAGGGCACCGCCCAACACACCTTTATGCAATACGCCGACTTTGAAGCCGCAAGGCAAAACGCCGATGCAGAGCTGGAGCGCTTGGTGCGGCAGGGCTACCTGCCCCGCCCCATGGCCGATGCTGTGGACAAAGCCGGCCTGCATGCGTTTTTTGCCTCGCCCCTGTATGGGCGGCTGCGCGCGGCGCGCCGGGTGCTGCGGGAGTATGATTTCATCACCGCCGTGCCGGCGGGGCAGGTACAGCCCGGCCTTACGGGCGCCCTGGCCGAAGAGGCGGTGTTGGTGCAGGGCATAGCAGACCTTGTGCTGGTGGGAGACGGCGAGGTGGAGATTGCAGACTACAAGACCGACCGGGTGGACGCCCCCGAGGAGCTGATGGCGCGGTATGCCGCGCAGCTGCGGCTGTACCGCACCGCCATTGAAAAGCGCCTGGGGCTGCCGGTACGCCGGCTTACCATTTGGTCTTTTGCGCTAAACGATGAGGTGGATGTAGGGGCACTTTAGTGCCGAGGGTGGCTTGCCGCAGGCAAACACCCGAGCCCGATGTTCTTCACGCGCGAGCCGTAA
>JAJDGD010000013.1 GCA_030265505.1 Ruminococcaceae bacterium OttesenSCG-928-O06
TGCTGCGCCCTAAGGCCCCGGCGCCCAAAGGCAAGCACGTTTGATTTTGCGGGAGGCCTTGCACGCTTCTTGTGCGCAGAAAGCCCGCGGGCGGCTACAGCCCCGCCAGCCCTGCCAAAGGCGGCTGCGGGCCGCGGCCAATATCAAAAAATTGCTTTCCTTCCAAACAGAAACCACCACCGGCTGTACCGGTGGTGGTTTTGCGTTGCGGTTTTGGCCGGCACGCTTACGCGCCGGCGGCGTCCCATTCGTCGCACAGCTGCTGCACCAGGGAAAGGGTTTTTTCCACCGTGTCCCGGTACTCGGCCAGCAGGGCTGCGCTGGGCGGGCCGGCACGCAGCTGGTTCATCAGTTCCGCGCTGGTTTCAAACAGCTTGGTAAGGCCCAAATTGCCCGTCATGCCCTTGATGCCATGGGCTACCTCGCCGGCGGCGGCCCAGTCCTCGGCAGCAATTTTTTCTTCAAAGGCGGCAAACTCCCCGCTGCCTTGCAGCATGCCCAGCATCTTGCGGTAAATGGTTTTGTTGCCACGCACCCGGGCAAGGGCGCTCTCCAAATCCAAATATTCCTTGTTGTTCTCTGCGTCAAACATAAACGGCTCCTTCGTGTTACGGATTGACCCGAATTTTTTCGCCATTAGTATAGCACACCCGCGTGCAAAGTGCACCCCCTTTTTGCCCAAAATTGCTTTTCTTGTTTCGACAGGTTCGGCCACCCCCGCCCTATATAATAGGTACACCTACACCCTACCTATGCACCCGGGAGGCACCATGCAGAAAAGCATTACCGAAGAGATGCTGGCGTTCTGGATATCGGTGATGGAACGCCTGAACGACCAGGAGGAGCTATACCGGCCCATCCCCGATATTTTGCGCGACACCTGCGATTTTTTTGATTTTGGCTGTGGGTTCATCTACCAGGCGAACTACGCCTCCACCTTTTTTCTGCGCGAAAGTTATATTTTGTACCAGCACAACCACTTGCAAGACCCCATAGACATGACGCGCGCCGCCGGGGCGGAAATGCTGGCCCAGCTTGCCCGGGATAAATCGGTGCTCTACTCCTCGCAGCAGCCCGGCGACAGCCTGCAGCAATGCTTCGCCGGTATTTTCCAGGCCAAAAGCCTTGTGCTGGTGCCCGTCATCAGCCAGGAGGGGCGCATTATTGCCATGGTGGGCCTGGCCGACCGCCGCGCCCAAAGCCGCAAGCGCAGCCGCAACCCGGCCTTCGTCTACTCCATTTTAAGCGCCCTGGCCACCCGGGTGCGCCTGCAGATGTACCACGACCGCATTTTGCAAACCCAGGAGACCTTGCAAAACATGGTGGACAATACCGGCGTGGACATGTACGCGGTGGATTTTTATACCCGAGAGATATTGTTTGCCAACCGCACGGCCGCGGCGCCCTTTGGTGCGCCCGAAAGCCTTTTGGGCAAGCCCTGCTGGACCATTATGGCCACCGGGCAAAGCGGCCCGTGCAGCTTTTGCCCCCAGCCGCTGCTCATCGACGGCTTTGGCAAGCCCACGCGTGTGCACACCTGGGAGCACTACCGCCAGCACGACGACACCTGGCATCATATGGTAAGTTCGGCCTTTCCCTGGGTGGACGGCCGCCTGGCCCATGTGGTGGGCAGCATAGACATCAGCGAAAACAAGCGCAACGAGGCGCTGATACGCGACATGGCGGAGTACGACGCGCTGACCGGCCTGTACAACCGCCGCCGCCTGATGCAGGACATGGAGGCGCACCTGGCCATGCTGCGCCAGGCGGGCGAAGGCTTTGTGTTGTTTTTTGATTTGGACGGCTTTAAGCAGGTGAACGACACCTTGGGCCACCACATTGGCGATGCGCTTTTGCGGGCCGTGGCCCAGCTGCTGAAAAGCCACCCCGACACCCAAGACAAGTGCTACCGCAACGGCGGCGACGAGTTTGTGCTGCTTTACCCGAACTGTACGCTTGCCCAGTTGCAACCTTTGCTTACCTGGCTGAACGAAGCTTTTTCCCGCCCACTACAGGTGGAGAACGAGGCGCTTGTATGCGGTACCAGCATAGGGGTGGCGCACTACCCGCACGACGCCACAGACGCCAACAGCCTGCTGCAGCGTGCCGATGCCGCCATGTACACCGGCAAGCAGCAAGGGGGCGGGCAGGTGCATTTTTACAACCGGGGAAAGGTGTGCCCGCCCGCCGCCTATTACGCGCAGATAGAAGCCTGAGGGATGTGGCGCAACGTGAGGCCGCCCTGCTGCACCCAAACCGCCGTACCGGCGGTTTTTTGTTGCCCGGGTTTTGTGCACAGTACCCGCAACGCCAGGTTTTGTGCATAGCACCCTTATCCGTCGCGGCCAATTATGCTTCGCCTTGCGGCTCGCATTCTTGGACGCCTGACTCCAGGTGTTTGGCTTGTGCCAAGCCACCTGTCGGCGCAAGGCGCCCTCTTCCCGCTGCTCGGCCGTTTCACGGCCTCTGCGGCTCAGGGGCGCCCCATAGGGCGCCATTCACCGCGCATCGGGTGTCAGTTGTTTGTCTGCATCCGCAGCAAGCCAACTGCCAGCGCGAAGCGCCCCTAAGCCAAATTTTGTGCACAGTACCCCACCCACGCCTCGCGCACTCAGCCGTGCGCTCTTGCAGTTCATGCGGCGCTGCGCGCTTGCATTCACTGGGCGTGGGAAAATTTGTTTTTATGTATACCCGCCGCTGGCGCATCGGCTGCAGCCTTTGGCTTTGCCTCTGCGGCGGCGGGCGCCAGATGTTTGGCTTGCGCCAAGCCATCTGGCGGCGCGAAGCGCCCCCAAGCCAAATTTTGTGCATAGCACCCCGTTTGCATTGCCTCTGGTATTCTGCTATACTTGTTTGTTGTATATCTGCTTCTTTCAATTCTCTATCCAACGATGATTTTTCCCTGATTTTGCGGAAAGGGGGAGGCGCAATGGAACGGCTAAAAAAACTGCGCAACCCCCTTATTGCGGCGGCCATTTTTTTGCTGTGCCTGGCCGTGTTTGCCGTTTTCTGGCATTTGGAAGTGGCCGAAGCGCGCACCAAAAGCCCCAGCGCCTATTTGAACGACACCCAGGACGCCTTTACCCTGCCGCTGGCGCAAAGTGGCGAGATACGCCAAAGTTTTGTAAGCGAACAACCCTTCCACGCGCTGGGGGTGCTGCCCGGCTATGCGGGGGACTTCCCCGCCGGCAGCCTGCACATGGCGGTGTATGACGACGCGGGCAACCTGCTGGCCCAAGCCAGCGGCAACAGCGCCCACACCATGCCCGGCACCTATGCGGTGTTTGTGTTTCCCGAGACGCTGGATGCCCCCGGCGGGCGCTACACCCTGGTGTTCAGCGCCCAGCTGCAGGACGCCGTGCAATACTCCCTGGCCAAAAGCGGCCAGGCGCTGGACGGCTGGCACCTGCAGGAAAATGGCCGGGCGGCAGGCGGGTCCCTCTGCCTTTTGATCTCCTACGGCAGCGTGGGCACTTTCCTTACCCGGTTTTACTGGGCTTTTGCCCTTTTGGCCAGCGCCTTTTTGAGTGGGCTGTGGCTGCTGGTGGCCACAAAGCGCCTGGCCCTGCACACCACCACCGCTGTGGCCATTGTGGCCCTGGGCCTTTTGTTCTGCGCCATTTTACCGCCGTATTCCGCGCCGGACGAGCAGTTCCACATCAACCAAACCTTCACCCTGTCCTCTACCCTGCTGGGCCAAACACCGAAGGACCTTGAATGGGACCAAAACGTGCGCCGGGCCGCCGACGCGGATGAAACCATACAAAACTTGCGCACCACCGTGTATACTTATCAGCGCATTGCCCAGCAGTTTTTTACGCGCACGCAAAATGCCACCCCCACTGTGTTTGACGGCGAGCAGGTGAGCGACCAGCAGGCGCTGTATGCCCCGGCGGCGCTGGCCGTTACGCTGTGCCGGCTTTTGGGGCTGGGCTTTGTACCCACACTGTACGCGGGGCGCCTGGTAAATCTGCTTTTGTACGCCCTGTGCGCGGCGCTGGCCGTAAAGCTGGCCCCCTTTGGCAAAAGCGTGTTTGCCGGGGTGGCTCTGTTGCCCATGGGTATCCACTTGGCGGCCAGCTTCAGCCGGGACTGCCTGATGATTGCGCTGTACCTGCTGTACACCGCGCTATGCCTGTATTACGCCTACGAAAAACCCCGCCTTACCGGCTGGGACGCCGCCTTGCTTTTGGGCATCGCCTTTTTGGCCGGCCCGGTGAAGATGGTATATGCCCCCCTGCTGCTACTTTGCCTGCTCATCCCCGGCAAAAAGTTTACCTTGCGGGGCAAGGCGCTGCCGCGCTGGGGCAGCTTTGCCACCAAGGCGGCCATTGTGGTGGTTGGCTGCGCGCCCATGTTGCTGAATATGGGCGGCGCATTGCAGCAGGGGACGGCCAGCACCTTGCAGCAGGGAGTGGCCAGTACCTTGCCCACGTTCGGTGCCCTCGGCACCGAAGAAGTCATCCACCCCGATGCCATCCGCTTTAGCGTGGCGGACTTTTTCGCCACCCCGGGCGTGGTCATCACCCTGTTTTTGCGCACCATTGCTACGCAGTTCACCTTCTGGCTACAAACCCTGGTGGGGGGAAACTTGGGGTATTACAACCTCCCGTTGGACTGGGGCTTTGTTATCGTACTGCTGTTTTTGCTGGCTGTAAGCTGCCTGCCTATGCCGGGCGAAGGCCGCCTTACCCGCCGCCACCAGGGCGCAAGCGCCTTGGTGGTACTGGCCGTGTGCGCGCTGGTGCTGCTGGGCTGCTACACCTGGACACCCTCTTACTACACCGTGCTATATGGGGTGCAGGGGCGCTACTTTTTGCCGGTGCTTCCCCTGGCGCTGTTGTGCCTTTCCCATGTGGGCACCGGCCTGCGCAAAACACGGGCGCTGTCTTACCCGCTGGTGTTTTGCTTTGCGGGCGCTGGCGTGTTTGCCCTGTTGAACGCCCTGCTGCTGGTGTTGGCGCGGTAGGGGCGCTGTGCGCTGGCAGTTGGCTTGGCTGCGGATGCAGGCAAACAACTGACACCCGATGCGCGGCGAAGGGGCCCCTGTGGGGCGCCTCTGAGCCGCAGAGGCCGTGAAACGGCCGAGCAGCGGGAAGAGGGCGCCCCACAGGGCGCCGAGTGTTGTTTCACCGCGGAGGCGGTGAAACAGCAGGAGTCCGACGCCCAAGAGCGCGAGCCGCAGGCGTAGCGTGATTGGCTGCGGCGGATAGAGGGCGCTGTGCGCTGGTAGTTGGCTTGGCTGCGAGCGCACAGCAAGTATCATGGGCGTTTGGCAAGGCCCACAACACCACCATAGAGCCGTTTATACCCAAAGAGGAGGCCCATGCGGTTTTTGTTTTTTGCGGCCCAGTACCTGCCCACTGCCGGCGGGGTGGAGCGGTATACCCACAACCTGGCCAAAACCCTGGTGGCCGCAGGCCACAGCGCCACGGTGGTAACCAGCGCGCTGCCCGGCCTTGCCGCCGAGGAAACCGACGAGGCCGGCATCCGCATTTTTCGCCTGCCGGCCCGGCTGTGGATGGCGGGCCGCTTCCCCGTCCCGCGCGGGGGGAAAGCCTTCCGGCGCCTTTCCGCCCGGCTGTGGGAAAACGAATACGACTTTGCCCTTATCAACACCCGCTTTTACCCCCTCAGCCTGTGGGCCGCCCGTCAGTGCCGCCGCCGGCACCTGCCCGCCATCGTGCTGGAGCACGGCACCAAGCACCTGGACATGGGAAACCAGGTTTTGAACCTGTTTGGTGGCTGGTACGAGCACGCCGCCATGCACCTCATGCGCCGGTACTGCGACGATTTTTATGGAGTTTCTCTGGCATGCAGCGAATGGCTGCGCCACTTTGGGGTAACAGCCAAGGGCGTTTTGTACAACGCGGTGGACCCTGCCGAACTTAAAGCCCTTACCGATACGCCTGCCACAAACTGGCGCCAGCGCCTGGGGCTTGCGGCAGATGCCCCACTTGTGGCCTTTGTGGGCCGCTTCATCGCCGAGAAAGGCATTTGGGAGATGCTGGACGCCTTTGCCATTTTGCAAGGCAACCACCCCGCCGCCGCCCTCGTGATGGCCGGCGACGGCCCGCTGCATGCGCAGGCCGCCCAGAAAAAGGCGCCGGGGGTGTTTTTGCCGGGGCAAGTCTCCTACGCGGAGAGCATTGCTCTTTTACACCAAGCGGACGTCTTCTGCCTGCCCACTTACTCCGAGGGGTTCTCCACCACTGTTTTGGAGGCCGCGGTGTGCGGCAGCTTTATTGTAACCACCCCCACCGGCGGCAGCCCAGAGCTGATTTGTGACGGGAAGAGCGGCATTCTGCTGGACAGCATTGCCCCTGCCGCCATTGCCGGGGCCCTGGCACGCGCGCTGGACGACGCCGCGTTGCGCAAAGCCGCCGCCGTGCGCCTTGCGCAACGGGTGGAGGAACACTTTACCTGGCGCCGCACCACCGAAGCCCTGTTGGAGATTTCGCAAAGGATGGCCCACCCATGAAGCTGTTGATCGTGATACCGGCCTATAACGAGGAGGAGAGCCTGCCCGCCGTGATTGCCGATTTGCGCGCTGTTTGCCCCCAGTACGACTACCTGGTGGTGAACGACGGCAGCACCGACACCACGGCCGCCCTTTGCCGTAAAAATGGCTACAACCTGCTGGACCTGTCTGCCAATCTGGGGCTTGCGGGGGCTTTCCAGGCGGGGCTTTTGTACGCGGCGCGAAACGGGTTCGACGCCGCCCTGCAGTTTGACGCCGACGGCCAGCACTTGGCAAAGTATGTGGAGCCCCTGGTGCAGGAGTTGGAAAAAGGCTACGACATCGTCATTGGCAGCCGGTATGTTACGGTGCCGAAGCCCATTACCCTGCGCATGTTCGGCAGTTTTCTCATCAGCTTTGCCATGCGCTTTGCCACCGGCCATAAAATATGCGACCCCACCAGCGGCATGCGTATCTTTGGCCGCAAGATGATAGAGATTTTTGCCCAAAACCTGAACTATCCGCCCGAGCCGGACACCATAAGCTACCTGTTACACTGCGGCGCCAAGGTGCACGAGGTGCAGGTGGAGGTGGCCCCGCGCCTGGCCGGGAAAAGCTACCTCACCTTTTTCCGCAGCGCGCGCTACATGCTCACCACGTCCATCTCCATCTTGCTGATCCAGTGGTTCCGCAAAAACGACTTGGAAACCGGGAGGGAAATAAGCGATGTTTGAAACCGAAGCCATTCGCGTCATTTTGGTCGTGGGTTCTTTGTGCACCGCCGTCTTTATGCTGCAGCGCATCCGTGCGGCAAAGGTGCAGATACGCGACAGCATCTTCTGGCTGGTGTTTTCCGCGCTGCTTTTGGTGCTCAGCATTTTTCCCGGTATCGCCAGTTGGGCCTCGCGCCAGCTGGGCTTTATGGCCCCCATCAACTTTGTTTACCTGTTCATCATTTTTCTGCTGGTCATCAAGCTGTTCTCCACCACGGTGCGTATCTCTCAAATGGACGCCCGCCTGCAGCAGTTGACCCAACGCCTGGCACTGGCAGAAAAAGAGCGCGAGGACACCGCCGCACCGGAAGAGGGCACCCGGGAGGAACAGACAAGCCCCCCTAAGCCTGGTTGAACGTATCGCCTGCAGCCCAATAGCTATTTCGGTGTTTCCACACCTGTGATTTTCATATATTTCATTTTCGATCATAGGAAGAGCTTCTCCACCAAATAATTGCCACTTGGCCCAAAGCTCACACTCTGGAAGCACCCCACCCGTGGGTGCTCTTTGTCTATAAACAATCTTCCCCGGGGCGAAGAGAATTTTGAGACCACCGTAGGCCATATTGCACACTTTTTCCCTCAAAATGCAGCATGGACACCGGGGCAAGCATTACATCGACAACTGTCATGATAAGTGTCGATATTGATTAACCGCTTGCTCTTTCTCACAATTTTTACAGCTCTTGAAACCAATTTATCGATAATTCATCATTTTATTGTGCGGCTCTCAAATTCCCCCACCGCATCATCTCCCCATTGCCCGCCTGATGCATGTGCCCCGTCTCATTTGGGATTCTTTGCGTTTTTCACCAAAAAACCTTTCCACTTCTCCTACATTTGTGGTATAATTTCCCTTGCGCGGCGCCGAATACACGGGGCGCCAAAACCATTTACGGAGGACACCCAATGGAGTACGCAATGCGAGGAAAGTATCTGGAAGATTTCACGGTTGGCGAGGCGTTTTTAACAGCGGCCCGCACCATTACCGAGGCCGATGTGGTTTGTTTTGCCGGCCTTACGGGAGACTACACCCCCCTGCACACCAACGAGTTTTTTGGCAAAGAGCACACCCCCTTCGGCACGCGCATCGCCCACGGGCTTTTGGGGCTCTCCATCATGAGCGGCCTGATGACCCAAACCGGCTTTACCGAGGGCACGGTTCTTGCCTTTATGCAAAGCAGCGAACGTTTTTTGAAGCCCATTCTCTTTGGGGACACCGTGGTGGCAAAAGTGATGGTGAAGGAAGTGCGTCCTTCCTCAAAACCGGGGCGGGGCGTGCTGACGTTGACGGCCCAGCTTTTGAACCAGCGGGATGAAGTGGTGACCGAGCAGGAGCAAGTCCTGCTGATGAAGGCCCGCGGCTAGCGTATTTTGCGGCCCCGCCCGGCGGGGCTTTGCACGCACAGATGCGGGAAAATACAGAACGGCGAAAGGGAGAGAAACTATGGAGATCAAAAAAACAGCATGTATCGGCTCGGGGGTCATCGGCTCCAGCTGGGCCACCAACTTCGCGCTGAAGGGCTACCCCGTGGCCCTGTATGACCTGGACCAGGCCCAACTGGACCTGGCGAAAGAGCGCATTGAGACCAACCTGAAGTACCTGGTGAAAAACGACGTGCTGAAAGAGGGCGAAGTGGCCGACATTTTGGGCCGCATCACCTATACCACCAGCATGGAAGAGGCCGTGAAAGACGCCCAGTTCGTGCAGGAGAGCGTGAAGGAAAGCTATGATGTGAAGCACAAGGTCATCGAGGAGTTTGAGCAGTATGCCCCCGCCGATGCCATCTATGCGTCCTCCACCTCGGGCCTGCTCATCACCGAAATTGCCAAATATGCAAAGAACCCCGAGCGTTTCATCGGTGGCCACCCGTACAACCCCCCGCACCTGATTCCTCTGGTGGAGATGACCAAGGGCGAGAAAACCAGCGACGAAGTGCTGCAGGCCGGCAAGGACTTCTTCATCGCCATTGGCAAAGAGCCCGTCATCTTGCAGAAAGAGGCCCTGGGCTTCATCAGCAACCGCCTGCAAATGGCCGTTACGCGCGAGATTTGTGAGCTTGTGATGCGCGGCGTATGCACCGTGGAAGATGCCGACAAGGCCCTTACCTTTGGCCCGGGCGTGCGCTGGGGCATCATGGGCCCCTGCCTTGTGTTCAACCTGGGCGGCGGTAAGGTGGGCATCGAAGGCCTGTTCAAGGGCGGCAAACCCTCCATTGATTTGTGGCTGAACGACATGGCCACCTGGACCAGTTTCCCCGACGAGTGGCCCGAAATTGCCCAAAAGGGTGTGAACGAGGCCATTGCCAACCGCCCGGCGGAGATTGGCAACACCGTAGAGGGCCTGGGCGAGTACCGCGACGACATGCTGATTGCCCTTTTGCGCCTGCACAACAAACTGTAAGGGCGTTGTGAGCCGAGTGTTGTTTCGCCGCATCCGCGGTGAAACAACAGGAGTCCGACGCCCGCAAAACGCCAACCGCAGGTAGGCGGAGGGCGGCCTGCGGCGGATTGAGGGCGTTTTACGCCGACACTTGGCTTTGGCGCGAATGCGACAAAACAAGTGGCGTCCGACGCGGGGGCCCTCGTTTTGGGCCGAAGGTTGGCTCGGCGCAGCCGAACAACCTGAACCCGCCGCCGCAGAGGCAAGGCCAAAGGCCGCGGCAGATGTGCCAGCGGCGGGTAGAGAGCGCAAGGCGAAGCCGCTGCACGATTGGCCGCATAACAAAAGAAGCCCCGCCGCGTGGCGGGGCTTCTTTTATTACTCGTCATTGTTCGCGGCCTGCAAACGCGGGCCCGTTTGCCTCAGCCTGCCCCGGGCACGTCCTGCAGGGGCAGCTTTTCAATGCCCGGCTTGCGCACATGGCGCACCGCCTCTATACCCGCCTTGGCGCCCTCGTACACGGCCTTGGCTACCTGCAGCAGACCACCGGTACAATCCCCCGCGGCAAACAGGCCCGGCACGCTGGTGGCTGTGTTTTCGTCCACCACAATGCGGTTTCCATCGGCGGCGGCCCCCAGCTTTTTGGCCAAATCCCCGCTGCCGGCCACCCCAATGGCAATGAACAGCCCCTGCACTTCAAGGCGGCTGCCATCCTTGAACTCCGCGGCCGAAAGGGTATCCTCGCCGGTAAAACGGGCAATCTCTTTTTCGTTCACCACAATCTCTTCGGGGATCTCCCCCACCACCGGCGCGCCATTCGTCAACATCGTCACGCTTTTTGCCACGGGCAACAGTGTAACCGCCTCGTGCACCGCGTACTCGCCGCTGCCCAGCACCGCCACGTCCTTGCCGCGGTAGAAAAAAGCGTCGCACACGGCACAATAGCTCACGCCGTGGCCCTCAAAATCCGCAAGGCCCGCAATGTCCGGCCGCGCGCGCGAGGCCCCGGTGGCCAGCACCACCGCCGGAGCGGTGAGGGTGTGCGACGGCGTTTTCACGGTGAAGGTGCCGTCGTCCCAGGCAAGGTCCACCACCTCTTCCTCCAGCAGCTGCGCGCCCAGGCGCTTTGCCTGGGCTATACCATTTTGCACCAGCTCTTCGCCGCTTATCACCTCGGGGAAACCGTAGTAATTCTCTATCTCGGCCGCCCGCATCAGCGCGCCGCCGTCCTTTGCCACCAGCGTTACGCCGGTGCCACCCCGCAGGGCATACAGCGCGGCGGAAACCCCCGCCGGCCCGCTGCCAACCACTATGATATCAGACATCGTCTTTCCTCCCGTATACTCTGTTTCTCTCAGTATACTCTCTTTTTGCAAAATGAAAAGGACACACGCCTTAGGCCGCCTCGGACTTTCTGTGCCGCGCCACAAAACCCTCTGCCCGGCGTACAATGCGGGCCAAATTGTCCAAAAGATTCGGCGCAATGCACAAAAGTGGCAGGTAGAAAAACGCGTTACGGGTGAACAGGCTGCCAAGGTCAAAGAAACTGCCCAGCAGCACAAAGCAGCACAAAAAGGCCGTGCCCAACAGGCTTATCAGCGTGATGTCGGGCCATTTCAGCGGGCGGGCCACCCGCGTAAGCAATACAAAGCCCACGGCTCCCGTAAGCAGCACGTTCATGGTAGAGGTCTCGATAAACGGCAGCTCAAACGCGATGCCCGCCAGCTGCACCACCAGGATATTCACCACCACCACCACGGCCGCCGGCACTGAGTTTTCCAGTACATTCAGGAGGAAGCGCCCCTCGGGCTTTTCATAGCGGGCCCGCAGCGCCAAAAAGAACGAGGGGATGCCCACCGTGAGGGAGTTGATGGGCGTCATTTGCAGGGTGGTGAAGGGGTACGGGGACGGGATGAACACATACAGCAGCGACAAGATGGCCGAGTAGATGGTTTTTACCAGGTACAGGCTTGCCACATTCTCGATGTTGTTGATGACGCGGCGCCCCTCGCGCAGCACGTCCACCATGGCGGAGAAATCCCCGGTCATCAGCACAAAATCCGCCACGCCGCGGGCGGCCTCACTGCCGCCTATCATGGCCACGCCGCAGTTGGCCTCTTTCATGGCCAAAACATCGTTCACGCCGTCGCCCGTCATGCACACGGTGTGGCCGTCCTCTTTCATGGCGGCCACCAGCTGCTTTTTCTGCTGGGGAGACACCCGCCCAAACACCGTGTTGCGCCGGGCTATGGCGCCATAGTCGGCGTTCGGGGGCACCGTGCTCATGTCCACAAAGGCGCCGGCGTTCGCAATGCCTGCCTTCTCGGCAATGGTGCTCACCGTCAGGGCGTCGTCGCCCGAAATCACCTTCAGGCACACGCCCTCCTCGGCAAAAAAGCGGAAGGTGTCCGCCGCCTCGGGGCGTATGGTGTCGCTAAGCACCACCAGCCCCAGCGGGGCAAGGCCGGAAGGCAGGCCCTCGGCGGGCAGCGCCCCCTTGGTGTGGGCCAGGCACAGCACGCGGTAACCCCTGCCCGCATAGCTTTTCACCAAATCCAAAAAGGGCACGTCGCCGCCGGGGTTTACAAAGCCCGGCGCCCCCAGCACATAGCTGCCGCGCCCGGCAAAACAAACGGCGCTCCACTTGCGGGCCGAGGAAAACGGCACGCGGCCATCTGCCCGCCAGGTGCCCTGCGCCCCCAGCGCCGTGCGCAGGGCCTGGGCCGTGGCGTTTTGGTCGTTCAGCGCGCCGGTCATCTCGCGCAAAACTTCCTGCATCTGCACACTGGACGCACCCGTAAAGGGCACCAGTTCCTCCAGGCTCAGCGTACCGTCGGTGATGGTACCGGTTTTGTCCAGGCACAACACGTCCACCCTGGCCAGGGTCTCTATGCTGGGCAAAGACTGCACCAGCGCCTTGCGGCGGGCCAGCTTCAGCGCGCCCACGGTAAGCGTTACGCTGGTAAGCAAAATCAGCCCCTCGGGAATCATGCCCACCATGGCGGCCGAGGCCCCCAGCACCGAGGCCTCGATGTCGTAGTTGTTGGTATACTGGTTGTAAAACAACAAAAGCCCCAGGGGAATGATAGCGATGGCCAAAGCCTTGATGATGGTGTTCAGCGTACGCATCAGCGGGGTGGCAACGTCCTTTTGCTGCTTTGCCTGCACAGACAAGGTGCCCGCGTAGCTGGCCGCCCCCACTGCCGTCACCCGCACCCAGGCCTGCCCCGCCACCACAAAGCTGCCTGAAAGCATGCCTTGCCCCGGGTTTTTGCGAATGGCGTCCGCCTCCCCCGTCAAGAGGGACTCGTCCACCTCCAGGCCCTCGCACACCAGCACCTCGGCGTCGGCACACACCTGGTTGCCCGCCTGCAGCAATAAAATGTCGTCCAGCACCACGTCTTGCCGGGGCAGCTTGTATATCTGGCCTTCGCGCACCACCTGGGCCGTGCCCCGCGCCAAAATGCTCATTTTGTCCAGCGTGCGCTTGGCCCGCAGTTCCTGCGCAATGCCCATTACTGTATTGCACACCGCTATGCAGAAAAACAGCGCATTGCGGGGCCGCCCCACCAGCACAATGGCCAAGGCCAGCAAAAAGTTGATGAGGTTAAACAAGGTGAACACATTGCTTCTGACGATTTTCCCCACGGTGGGGGTAATGCCTTCGGGCGGGGCGTTGTGGGCCCCTGCTCGCATGCGCAGGGCCACCTCTTCTGTGGTAAGGCCTGTGCGGTAGTCGGCCGCCACCCGGTCAAAGCGTACGGGCTGTATTTGGTCTTCCGTCTTCTTTTTCAAGCAAAAGCTCCCTTTGGCCTTGTTTTCAGCGCTTGTTTTCATTGTACACTTTTTCAAGAAATGATACACCCGTTTTGTGAATGCGGGGTGAAAGACCCCCCCTGCCGCCCATGTGGGCGCCACACGGGTACCCTGTAGAAGTAACGACGTAGACGGGGCTTTGGATGCAAAAAGAAGAATTTCCGCGCCTTATTTTGCAGCGGCACTGTTTTGCGGGCCGGGCTTCCCTTTTCTGGTAGTATAAGGCAAATACCTCTTGACGGGAAATTCTTTCTGTGTTATAGTGTATATGCACTATACTGCAGTTTCTTCTACTTCCCCTTATACATTGTGTTCACATCGGGAGTATGATAAAAACTTGACAAACTCGAAAAGCTGTGCTATAGTGTAATTGAGCCAGAGGACCGGGCCCTTACAGCCATCGCACCGGGAGGTTGCGCACTGTACAGCGGCTACTTTATTCAGCCTTTTGGTGTATCTACACAATAAGTGAGGTGTTTTCCGATGCACTATCTTCATACAAAGGAGAACGCGCGGTGCTATTGTATCGGCCTGCGGCGTGCATCCAACGTTGTAACCAGTTATTATGACAAAATGCTGGCCCCCTCACTGCTAACTGTAAGCCAGTACTCCATCCTCAACAACCTGTTCCACATCGCCCCCTGCACTGTAAGCGACCTTGCCAAGAAGCTGCGCATTGAGCGTACCACCCTGATTCGCAACCTGAAGCCCCTGAAAGCATTGGGGTATGTGGAGGACCTCTCCCTTCCCGGCAAGCGCAACTGCCAGTTGCAGATTACCGAAACCGGGCTGGAACATTACCGCCAGGCGGTTCCCTTATGGCAGCAAGCGCAGGCCACTTTGCAGCAGGAGATTGGGCTGGATACATTAACCCACTTGAACGAAGTTTTGCAACAGTTGGCAGGCCTCTAAAATTTATGCGCTTTCGTGTATCTACACGATTCAATTCATCCATACGCCACACCATTGGCACCAACCCTATAAGGAGGTGGAAAACATGAAAAAGAACCCGAAGAACCTGTTGTACTTCTACACCCTGCCCCGTTACATGCAAAACCAAATTTTGGATTCAGGCATGGAGTTTGCCTCAGAGGCGGAACTGGAGAATTACGCAAACGGCATGACCTATATGGCCCAGTGGCTGTTCTAACCCGGCCGCATTCGCATTAACATAACACATTATAAAAAGGAGAAAATACTATGAAACGCAACGGAAAGAACTTCATCGGCTATTATGGCCTGCCCGCTTATATCAGAAGCGAGATAGACGAAAAGAACCTGAGCTTTGCCAACGAGCAGGAGCTGGAGCGCTACGCAAGCGACATGCGCTATATGGCCCAGTGGCTGTTCTAGCCCGGCCGCATTCGCATTAACATAACACATTATAAAAAGGAGAAAATACTATGAAACGCAACGGAAAGAACTTCATCGGCTATTATGGCCTGCCCGCTTATATCAGAAGCGAGATAGACGAAAAGAACCTGAGCTTTGCCAACGAGCAGGAGCTGGAGCGCTACGCAAGCGACATGCGCTATATGGCCCAGTGGCTGTTCTAACAGCCGGCCGGCAAACACGCTTTCCTGCACAGGCACACTACAATAAGGAGTGATGCAGCGTGAAGATAGACGTGAGAGAGTTTGGTCATGTTCCCCGTCTGCCCAAATTTTTGCAGGACTACTTGAAGAAACGACACAAGAAGTTTGGCAGGGTGGCAGAGTTGATCGAGCACGCGGGCGATATCGCCCCTCTGGCCCTATGGCAGTATTAGCCAACCGGCGGCAAAGCTCGCCACCCTTAATATTTCCAGAGTGCTGACCCCCACCACTTTTGTTGGTGGGGGTCAACTTGTTCCGCGTGCTAAATGCACGGCAAAAGGCACCGCTGTGGCCAGCGGTGCCTTTTGTGCCGGGAGGGCCGGCAATATGTGTTGTGAGAGAAACGTCAAAATTGTTTGAGACGACAGGTCTTTTTTTCGTATCGGCCCTGCATCCGGTGTGCACCGGGGGCCTTTGGCCCAAACGCGTTCGCGTTGTATGTAACAGCGTATTGGGCCGGTTAAAGTATTCCTGTCGTCACATGGATGATTGCTACGATCGTAACGACAATGATAGGCATTACCACCGAGATAACAAACATGTGGATGTAGCCCTGGCTGTGGGTAAGGCGGGAAGCCGACAGCGAGGTCATCAGGCCGGTGGTGTGGGGCAGGCTGTCCAGGCCGCCGGCGGCAATGGCGCCAAGGCGGTGGATGGCTTGGGGATGGATGCCCATATTGAGGAAACGCTCTGCCAAGGCGCCCATGGCAATGCCAAGGCCGCCCGAGGAGGAGCCGGTGATACCGGCCGCAATCTCAACGGCAACCAACATCTGCACAATCGGCGGGCCGGGCACATGCTCCAGCGCACCAACGATGAACTGGAAGCCGGCCACATTGGCAACCACCTGGCCAAAGCCCAAAACGGCACTGGTGTTGGCCACGGCCAGCATGGCATTGTTGTTGCCGGCGGTGATGATGGCTTTCAGGCTCTTGCCCTTGAACTCGGGGAAGAATACGAGGTAGCACACCAGGGTGGCAACAACCAGGCACAGGGTGGGCTCCCATTTCAGGAACGGCAGGTTCATCAAAAGCAGCATAACAACGCTGGGCACAAGGCTAAGCAGCAATTTGCCGCCGCCACCGGGGCTAAGGTCCAGCTCTTGCGCGGGCATCACTTTGATGATCTCGGCGCCGGTGGGAAGGAAGCCCTCGCCCTTTTTCTCATAGCGCTTCAGGGCAAACTGATAGTACCACAGGCCCATGGCTACCATGATGACGGAAGCAATGATGCCCAGGATGGGGCCGGCCATGGGGGTGGTGCCAAGGTAGGGAATGGCCACCAGGTTCGTCAGCTGGGGGCTGCCGGGCAGCATGGTCATGGTAAAGGTGGCGCTGCCCAACGCGCCTGCCAGGGTGAAGCCCCAGGGCACGTCCATTTTCTCGTAGATGGTACGGCCAATGGCCACGGTGGTGAAGGTAACCACAAACAGGCTGATGCCGCCGTAGGTCAAAACGGCGGAGATCATGCTCATGGCAAAGCAAGCCGCGGTTTTCTGGTACTTCTGGGGGAACTTGTAGGCCAGCTTCAATATGCCAATGGCGATATTGCGTGCCGCGCCGCTCTCCTCCATGAACTTGCCGAAGATGGCGCTCATCATCAGCAGCAGGAAGAAGTTCCGGGTAAACGTAGCGAAGCCGGGCATAAAGAACTCCGACAGGGTAGGCCATACCCCCGTGCCCGAAAACAAACCGATGATGACGCCGCATGTGGGGGCCAGCACCAGCATGGGCACGCCTTTAAATGCAAAGAACATCAGGGCGGCCAAACCAACAAGTATGCCAATAAAACTTAACAATCCTGGATCCATGTCTCTCCTCCTCAAAGTCTTTTTCGTCCGGCGATCTCTCACGCACTATTCATAGTTTAGCAATATTTATGCCACAATTCTGTAATCAGTGCAAAAGCGCACTCCTTATTGCTTTTCCTGAATTCCCGTAGACACGCTTGTTGCAAAAATGCGTCTTTTTTTGTTGCAATATTGCACATCTGTTGCAAAAATGCTACAATGAATGCACCGTTTGCGGCATGTGCCGCACCACCCGGGCGTCGCGGCCGCCCCGGCAAAGAGGAGCAATATGGAGCGGGAAACTCTTGCAAGCGAAAAAATTGTGCACATGCTGGATGCCATCAACCAGGGCATCTATATTTTGGACACGCAGGGCCATTATTTGTATGTGAACGACGAGATGGTGCGGCTGCATGGCCACCCCAAAAGCTCTTTCGCAAGGTCCTCCGTGTACAACCCAAATGCCGTCTCCTTCGACATCCGCGTCACAGACATTGTGCTGCGGGAAAAGCGGCAGGTCACCATGTTCCAGGATATCAACGACAAGCACAGCAAGCGCAAATTCCGGCAAATCATTACCTCCACCCCCATTTTTGACGACAGCGGCAACGTAAAATATATCATTGCCGTGGTGGAGAGCCTTTCCCGATTTGCCCAGCGCTTTCAGGCGGCTCAACAAAGCCGGGTGTCGGCATATTCGTTCATCGGCCCCGACAGTCAGGACAGGCAGCTGGTGGCCGAAAGCCGCGTGATGCGGGAGATACTGGGCCTGGTAGACCATGTGGCCAAGGTGGATTCCACCGTGATGATCACCGGGGAGACCGGCACCGGCAAAGAGGTGATCGTTCGCCAGCTGCACGAGCAAAGCACCCGCAAGGAAAAATCTCTGGTAGAGATCAACTGCGCCGCCTTCCCGGACGACCTTTTGGAGACAGAGCTGTTCGGCTATGTGAAAGGGGCCTTCACCGGGGCGTCCACCGCGGGCAAAACCGGCCTCATCGAGGCTGCCGAAGGCGGCACATTGTTTTTAGATGAGATCAACTCCATGTCTCTAAGCCTGCAAAGCAAGCTGCTGCGCGTGATAGAGGACAAAAAAGTGCGGCCACTGGGCAGCACCGAGGAGCGCAACGTGGATTTCCGCCTGGTGGTGGCCACCAACCAGGACCTTTGGGAGCTTTGCCAGCGCAAACAGTTCCGCGAGGACCTGTACTACCGCCTGAACGTAGTGCATATCAACGTGCCTCCTCTGCGTGAGCGCGCCCAGGATATTTTGCCCTTGGCTGATTTGTTTTTGCACGAGTTTTGCACGAAATACGCCAAACAGAAATCCCTTTCGCAAGAGACCATGGAACAGCTGTTAAGCTACAGCTGGCCCGGCAACGTGCGCGAGCTTCGCAACCTGATTGAGCGGCTGGTGGTAACCAGCGCCGACGACGTGATGGAGGTCCGCCGCATCCCCGACGCCTTGTTCGAGGCCAAGAGCGAGGCCCAAACAGGCGGCGACGGAGGCAACTTCATCATGGTAGAGGGCGGCGCGGCGCCTCTGTTGTATGAAGCGGAGAATTTCTCTTTACAGCGGTACATGGACGATTGTGAGAAGAAACTGCTGCAGTCTCTTTTGTCCAGCCTGGGCAGCACCACCAAGGTGGCAGAAGTGCTGAAAATAAACCGCGCCACCATGGCACGCAAACGGCAAAAGCACAATTTGTAGCGCGCTGGCACGTTTTTTGCTACCCTTTCTACAGGCTGGCTTGCCGGTACACCCGCTTTACAAAGGCGGGCTGTTGCCAAACGGCGTTTTATAGATGAACCCGCAACATATAATAGTAAGGAGGAGCATGAGCATGGGTGTGTTAAATGGAAAGTATGCAGTGGTAACCGGGGGTGCCAAGGGCATTGGCGCGGCAGTGGCCGCCCGCTTTGTAAAAGAGGGGGCCGCGGGCGTGGCCATTTTGGACTATGATTTGCCCCTGGCCCAAAAAACCGGCGCGGCCCTGGGCGAGGGCGTGCTGGTGCTGGCGTGCGACGTGGCCGACAAGGAAAGCGTGAAGGCCGCCTTCGCCAAGGTGTATGAAGCCTTTGGCCGCATCGACATTTTGGTGAACAACGCCGGCATCACGGGCGACGCCATGTTCCACAAAATGACGGACGAGCAGTGGGAGCGCGTTTTGCGCGTGAACCTGGATGGCACCTATTACTGCACAAAGCAGGTGGTTGGCCCCATGCGCGAGCAAGCCTACGGCAAAATCATCAACCTGGCCTCTGCCGCTGCCGACGGCAATGCCGGCCAGGCCAACTACTCCGCCTCCAAGGCAGGCATCATCGGCCTTACCAAAACCCTGGCGCGCGAGCTTGCCGGCAAGAATATCACTGTGAACGTGCTTACCCCCACCATGATAGAGACCGATATCATTTTGACGGTGCCCGAGGAAAACCTGCAGATGATCAAGCAGATGAACCCCTCCCGGCGCCTGGGCACCGCCGACGAAGTGGCCGGGGTCATCCTGTTTTTGGCCAGCGACGACAGCAGCTATGTGAACGGGGCCGTCATCCCGGTGAACGGGGCCTCGCGCACATAAGCTTCGCCTGTGCTCCCTTTTCGCGTACGGAAAACATCAAAAAGGCGGGCCAAGTTTCATTGGCCCGCCTTTTTTCTTTGCCGTTTACCGCCGCACAATGCGAAAGTATGTGCGGGCGGTACGCCGGAACACCAGCAGATACACAAGGGCATACACCAGCACCGTGGCCAAGCTGAAAACCACCAGCAACTGGGTGTTCACCACCCCGAATATCACCATGGCCCGGCTTACCGGGAAAAACGCCACCGCCACATGGATGACGGCCACCACCAGCGGCAGGAAAAACACGGCCAAAATCTGCTTGTTTATCGTGCTTTTCACTTCGTCGGCGCCCATGCCCACCTTCTGCAAAATCTCAAACCGGGCCGCGTCGTCATACCCTTCGCTCATCTGCTTGTAGTAGATGATAAGCACCGCCGCCAGCATGAACAGGACGCCGAAATAGATGCCCAGGAACAAAAAGCCGCCGTTGCTTGCATACCAGTCGTCCCGGCCCCCCTCGCGGGAACGGTAGTTGAAATAGTTCTGGGTGGTGAGCCCCCCCACAAAAGCGCCATAGTCCTGATGAAATTGCTCCCTGGCCGCCTCGCTGCCCTCGGTGTCGAACGCAAGGTTACGCCGCATCGGCTGCTCCACGCCGCCACCGGCCAGTATGGCGTTCATCGCGGCCTCGTCCGGCAATACCAGGTACATACTGCGGCCCAGGTCCCGGCTCATGCTGTTTGCCTTGCCCATAGCCTCCAAATGCCGCACCTTTAGCGGCACCCCGTTCATCGTCAGGCTGTCGCCGTCATACCGGCCGCCCGTCACCAGCAGCAGCGCCTCGCCCGGCGCCAGTGTTACGCCGGCGCCCTCGTTGTGGTTGTAATCCTCCAGCAAAAACAATTCCACAAGGGTCATAAGGTTCATGCCCTGATAGTCTTCGCTGGCCATAAAGGTTCCGTCCTGCTCGTCGGCCATAAAGCTGGCATTGCGGTAATCCTGCAGGGCCGTCAACTTTATGCCCTCGGCGGCCGCTATCTGCTCGGCCCCGGACAGCAGCAAATCGCCGTCGGCGGGCTCGTAAAAGGTGATGGCGTACTCGTAGGGGTATTGGTTGTTCAGCGAGTCTTCAACCCCTGCATTCAGCGCCACAGTGCTGCTTACCGTTACCAGCACCATGCAGGACAAAATGCAGATGGTGGCAAGCCCGGCGGCGTTCTGCTTCATGCGGTATATCATGCCCGACACCGAGATGAAGTGCCCGGGCTGGTAGTAGTACTTCTTATTTTTGCGCAGCAGCTTTAGCAGGGCAATGCTGCCCGAGGTAAACAGGCAGTAAGTGCCGATGATGACCAGCAGCACCGCCACCAGAAAGTACATCAGCGCCTCTATGGGTGAAGTGAAGCGCAGCGCTATGTAATAGCCCGCCCCTATGCACACAAGCCCCAGCACCGTAAGCACCCAAGAGGCCTTGGGTTCTCTCTCGCCCTGCTTTGCGGCGGCCACCAGCTCTATGGGGTTTGCCAGGCGCACCTGCCGTAAATTGAACAGCAGCGCCATCAAAAAAATCACCCCAAACAGCGCGCAGGTTATGCCGGCGGCAGCAAGGCTGACGGGCATGTCCAGCATCACGGGGAAGTGCACCATGCGCAGCAGCACCCAAAACAGCAGCTTGCTAAGCAGCATGCCCAAAGCAAGCCCCAGCACAAGGGCCAGCACCGCCATAAATATCGTCTCAAAAAACATCACCAGGGCAATGTTCTTCTTCTCCATGCCCAAAATGGAGTACAGCCCCAGTTCCCTTTTGCGTCGCTTTACCAAAAAACTGTTCGTGTAAAAAATCAGCGCGCTGCAAAACAGGGCCATGATGATGGTGCCAATGAGGGTAAAGCTTTTCACAACCCCCTCGCCCCGCATGCCGTTCAACGCGCCGTTTGTGTTGATGGCAAGCAGAGTGTAAAACGTAAAAATGGAGATGATGCACGCCAAAAGGTAGGGCAGGTATGTGCCGCGGTTGCGCCACAGGTTGCCCAGTGCCAGGCGGGGATAAAAACTCAGTTTACGCATGCCTTACACCGCCTGTCTTGCGCCGGCGGCGCTTACGGTAAGCGCGTGGCCAATTTTTGCATACAGCTCGTCGTCGGTGGCGTCCCCCCGGTACAGCTGGTGGAACACCTCGCCGTCGCGGATGAACAGCACCCGCCCCGCGCGGCTGGCCGCCCGGGCGCTGTGGGTCACCAGCAAAATGGTCTGCCCTTCGCGGTTCACCTCGGCCAAAAGGCGCAGCAGCGCCCCCGAGGCCTTGGAGTCCAGCGCGCCGGTGGGCTCGTCTGCCAGCACGATGTCCGGGCTTGTGATGAGGGCGCGGGCCGCGGCCACCCGCTGCTTTTGCCCGCCCGATATCTCGTACGGGAACTTGCCCAGTATGTCCAAAATGGCCAGCTTGTGGGCCAAAGGCTCCAGCAAGGCGCGCATCTCGCCATACTTGTGGCCGCTTAGCACTAAAGGCAGGTAGATATTGTCCTCCACGCTGAAGGTGTCCAGCAAATTGAAGTCCTGGAAGATAAAGCCCAGGTGCTGCCGGCGAAAGGCGGCCAGCTTGCCCTCGGGAATGGAGGACATGGGCACCCCGCGCAGCATCACTTCGCCGGCGGTGGGGGTATCCAGAGAGGCCAAAATGTTCAGCAGGGTGGTTTTCCCGCTGCCGCTTTCTCCCATAATGGCAACAAACTCCCCCTCCTCCACGGTGAAGGACACGTCGCTGAGGGCCTGCACCTTGGCGCCCCCAAAGCGGGTGGTGTATATCTTTTTCACATGGTCTACTTGCAGCAAAGCCATACAATTGCCTCCTTGGGTTGTTTTGTGCAACCCCAGTATACCCCCCGGCCGCTCCGACCTGCCATCGATTTGCCTTACGATTCGCCCCAAAACCTTACGGTTTTGTAAGGCGATGCTACGGAAAAACAGGCCGGGGCCGGGCGATGCCCTGCCCCGGCTTTGGCCACCGTTTTGTCTACTCTATTTCCGATGTGATGAGTGTGTTCAATGGCTGCGCGCCCCACCTGGTGCTGCTGGATTTATCCCTGCCTTACCGCAGCGGCTTTCACTGGTGTGGGGAAATCCGCAAGCACTCCAAGGTGCCCATCGTGTTCATCTCCTCTGCGGCGGACAATATGAACATGGTAACGGCGCTGCACCAGGGGGCGGACGATTTCATCCCGAAACCCTTCGACATGCCGGTGCTGGTGGCCAAGGTGCAGGCCCTTTTGCGCCGCAGCTATGACTTTGCTGAGGCGCCCGACACCCTGGCGTGCAAAGGGGCCGTGCTGCACCTGGGCGACATGAGCTTGGAGTGCGATGCCGGCCGGGTGGAGCTTACCCGCAACGAGTTCCGCATTTTGCAGGTGCTGATGGAGAGCCGCGGCCGTGTGGTGGCGCGCGAGGCCATTATGCGTAGGCTGTGGGACGACGAGAGCTTTATTGACGACAACACGCTTACCGTGAACATGGGCCGGCTGCGCAAAAAGCTGCAGGCTGCCGGCCTGGCAGATTTTATCACCACCAAAAAGGGCGAGGGGTACCTAGTGGCACCGGAGGAATAAGCATGGAGATGGGCAAAGCAAAGCTGCTGCTGTGCTGGGCGCGGGCCCGCCGGGCGGCGCTTTTGTATGTGGCGGTGGTGTTCGGCTTTTTCTTTTTGGTATACGCCTTGTACGGCCACGGCTGGGGGCCCGCGGGTTATGCCGCGCTGCTAGGCCTTGCCGCCGGCGCCGTGCTGGCCGTGTGGGACATAGCCCGGTTTATGGCAAAGCACGCGGCGCTGGCGCGGGTGGCCGGGCGCTTTCCCACCGCCTTTTTGCCCGAGGCAAAAAATTTGCTGGAAGAGGATTATACCGGCATCATCAGGGCGCTGGAGGCGGAGCGCAAGCGCCTGGAAGAGGAGGGCCTGCACGCCCGCCGGGATGCGGAGGAGTACTATACCCTGTGGGCTCACCAGATAAAAACCCCTATGGCGGCCATGCGCCTGCTGCTGCAGGCCCCCGGCGAAGGCCAAAGCGGGGAAGAGCGCGCCGCCATGGAGCAGGAACTGCTGCGCATGGGCCAGTATGTGGACATGGTGCTGCAGTACCAGCGGCTTTCCAGCCTGCAGAACGACCTGGTGCTGCAGCGGCACGAACTGGCCGCCCTGGCCCGCAAGGCGGCCAAAAACTGCGCGCCCTTGTTCATCTACAAAAAGCTGCCCCTGGATATGGAAGAGACAAGCGGCAGTGTGGTAACCGATGAAAAATGGTTTTGCTTTGTGCTGGAACAACTGCTTACCAACGCGGTGAAGTACACGCCCAGGGGCGCCGTGCGGGTGTACACCCAGGGCGAGTGCCTGGTGGTGGAGGACAGCGGCATCGGCATCCCGCCGGAGGACTTGCCCCGGGTGTTTGAGCGGGGCTTTACCGGGGCAGTGGGCCGCAGCGAGCGAAGCTCTACCGGCATTGGGCTGTACCTGTGCCGGGAGATTTTGGCCCGCCTGGGCTTTGGCATTGCC
>JAJDGD010000014.1 GCA_030265505.1 Ruminococcaceae bacterium OttesenSCG-928-O06
TCCTGCATTTATAGTTTTCGGTGGCTGTTGTCAAATCAAGTGTGGCAGTTATAATAGATGTGGGTATTAAGAAGCAGGTTACTTCATGTTTTGAGGAGAGCAGTGCATGAACGTTGAGAATATGAGATTGTTCGCAACCATTCCCATGCTGGTTGGAGCGGTAATTATGGTGGTGACGATAAAAAGATATCACGGGCTTGTAAAATACATCGTAGAGGAAACCTATGAAAAACAACACAACGGCCATGCAGCTGATAAGGCGGCGCTGGTGCTGCTGTATTTATTTTTTTTAGGGTTTTTGGTGGGAATTGCGGATACATTGATTCGTGGCGTTGAGCCAATGTACTTTTTTATTACAATCATTTTTCTGCTGGGTGCGTTGTTCGTGCATTTTTCTGTACGGACGCAGATGGCGATGGCAAAGCGCCTGCGTGAAAAGACTCTGGAAACTATGAAAGCATTTGTCAATGCAATTGAAATGAAGGACGCATACACCAAAGGGCATTCAGAACATGTTTTTAGCTTAGTCGATTTGCTCTATGAATCTCTTGACGCGCAGACGAGAAGCAATATCAATAAGTCTAAATTGTTGGATGCAGCTATGTTGCATGATATAGGTAAAATAAGCATTAAGGATGAAATACTAAACAAGAAGGGGAAACTTGATGACAGCGAATGGGAAGTCATCAAAACGCATCCCCAAAACGGTAAAAAAATGCTAGAGGATAGCTGCTATAGAGAAATCGGCGACTGGGTGCTTTACCACCATGAGCGTGCAGATGGCCTGGGGTATTATGAACTGGAGCCTAACAAAATTCCCATCGAGGCAAAGCTAATCGCCATAGCAGACACGTATTCCGCGCTTTGCACCGACAGGGTGTATCGCAAGGGTATGCCGCATGAACAAGCAACTGAGATTATGCGGGAAGTGGCTGGAACGCAGTTGGACAGTGATCTCGTGGCTCACTTTCTCTCCATCGATGAAGCGCTGTTATCGAACATTCTTTAGCTTTGTCGAAAAGACCGATTCAGGATTTCTTGATAGGGCTTCTGGCCCCTGCTTTTCCACAGGTTCTGCTTTTCGCTTACCGGTACATCAAGGTTGCACTTGTGTGACGAAGCTTAAGCGCAACTGCATATTATTGATAAACCATTCCCTTAGCAGGATGATCTTCAATCCTAATATGCCAAAATCAAAACCGGCTCCGCTTGGAGCCGGTTTTGACGAATGAAAGTCGTTCACTGCAGGGCATAAACGTGCTACAACTCCACCAAGCCCTGCGCAGGCTCTCCGATTTGATATGCGTGGAGAATGACCTGTCCATCATCCGAAATCCGAAGCCGGGCAAGGGCAAGCACTATGGCGCATGGCTGCCAAACTCAAGTGGCGTTTCCGCCACCGTCCAGCAGATGATGTTAAAACTAGCAGGGAGACCTGTTGATTTTGCTATCTAGCCGCAGATGTCTTTTGATTATGCTACAATTCAGACAGACGACTAATAGCGCGTACAGAAGGGGAAAATGAAAAAAGGCATACGGGGTCTGTAATGATTAGTGTAAAAAAACATCCTGTAAGGTTTATTCTGCTGTTCTATTTGGTGTGCTTTGTGTTTCGCGCCATTGAGTATATTTTTATCCGAACAGATGAAAGTGTTATCGGTGAAGCCTTTATCCATAAACTGATTGGGATTGTTCTGTTAGCTGTAGCACTACGGGCCGTGCATTATAAATGGAGCGATATTGGTTTTCGTAAAGAGCAGGCGGCAAGGGGGATATGCCTTGGATTGCTGTTCGGCGGTATTGTTTACGCCATTGCGTATGTCTCGGAGATTATCTTACAATTTTCGGCAGGAAACAGCCCCTCTTTACAGTTTTTTGCAACCAGCTATTCGGCACAAGGCAATCAAGTCATGCAAGCTGGGGGCTTATTCGTTTTCATTTGTATTGTGGGTAACATCATCAATGTAATCATGGAGGAGGGTGTTTTTCGCGGTCTGTTTGTCAAGCTGACAGAAGAAAAATACTCTTTTATGAAAGTGTGTTTGCTTTCGTCGCTCCTGTTTGGGGTTTGGCATATCGCGCAACCTGTGCGGAATGTACTGGACGGCGTGCAATCACCGATGGGCGCTTTGATGTTGGGGCTGATGCTGGTGGGTACAAGTATGCTGGGCGGTATTCAATATGTTTTGATGTACAAAATGACCGGCGCGTTATGGGCTGGCATGGCCGCCCATTTTGTGAATAACGCTATTGTCAATTTGCTTCACGTTGTCACCGCTTCCGGCATCGACGAGATGCAGACCGTTCGTATCACGATTGCGCAGGCACTTTCTTTTATTGTTGTGCTAATCCTCTTTTTGATTAGAAGAAAGGCAGGTGCTATTGCGCCGAAGTAATACTTTCCCCACTGTTTCTTTTGTGCCGATAGGCATAATAAACTGAAGAGTGTTCGCAGCAACGCCGGCCCGGGAAATCCCGCCGGTGTTTCTGCATACTTGCAGTTAGGTGTATGGTACATTCTGTGTTGAAATTCAGTTTATCTATTACAGGGGGTTGCCATATGCTTCGAGTTCCCTGATAATTTGTGGTATCGTAGCGATTATCTACGCAAAGGCTAATCAAAAGGAATACAAATGGGCGAAGTGGTTAATCATTGCTTGAATCGTTGCCCTGATAAGCGCATTTATTAACCATAATCTGTCCAATGTAGCGTCAACCTAAATCGGTTTTACCGAACTGATAGTATGCAGCAACGATGAACCTCTCCATACAAATTTTCCAGAAAGGGGATTGTGACAATGAGGATAGCAATCTGTGATGATGACATCAAAATGGCGGCGGCGCTGGAACATATCGTGGCATACTGCTTCCAGAATGACACCACCCGCTTCTCTTGCGAGGTTTTCTCCAGTGCGGAGGAATTGCTGCGCGAGGTGGAAGCCGATTCTTTTGCATTCCACATTTACCTGCTGGACATTGAGATGGGAGAGACCAGCGGTTTACAGGCGGCCGCCGTTATCCGAAAAAGCGATCCCAATGCCGAGATAATTTTTGTTACCAGCCATCAGGAATTTATGCCGGACGCTTTTGATGTATGGGCGTTTCAATATTTGGTGAAGCCTTTGGACGCAGAGAAAACCCGACAGGTGCTACTGCGCTGCATCCGGCGAATCGAAGAAAAGCGGTCCATTTTTCGGTTTGACACCCGGAAGAACACCGTTAGCCTGTATCACTCGCAAATTGAGTATTTTGAAAGCCAGGCGCCAGAAATCGTCATCCACCTCACCGATGGCACAGACCGGACATTCTACGAAAAACTGGACGCTTTGGAGCAGTCCCTTCCCATTACGCAGTTTGCCCGTATCCACAAATCCTTTCTTGTGAACATGGACCATGTGGAGACGGTTGCGCAAGGGTGCGTGTGGATGCACTCAGGCGCCGCACTCACCATTTCCAGAAAGTACCACCATTCTTTTAATAACCTGTATCGGGATTATGTGTTGAGGGGGAGCGGACGATGAATGTGCATATGCTTTTAGGCTTTCTTCAAGGGTTCGCCATAGCGGCATGCGCATCCATCTTTTATGCAAGCCATCTGGAGTATCGCAAAGCGGTGCGGCACTGGACCATCAAGGCCGCAACATGGGCGGCAGGTTCTCTATATATTATGCTTGGCACTTTTCTCAGGGAAAACCTTGTGGGCATCATGGGGCCTTCCAATAACTCGATCCAGCTTACGGAAAGTATCATCGTTCATACGGGGCCTGTGTATGCCATTGCGGTGAATGCGCTGATTATGTTTTCTTTTCATTATCTGCTTTGCTGCACGTTGTTTTCCGGAAGCCTGCTGCGCAAGCTATTTATCACACTGATGTGGTATGTCATCATCATCGTCGTCGAGCCAATTACCCTGATGCTCCTTGAACCATTCGAGACAAGCACTCCATTGATTCGCGACACCCTCTATTACGCTATCAATACATCCTTTCTTCTGCTCCTGGCGCTTTTGTTCCGGCGTTATCGCCAAATGCAACAACTGCTTGGCGGCAATCGCATGTTTCTACTGCAATGTATTGTGCCCATCTGCAGTTGCCTGTACCTGTCGGTCTATGTCTACCGCTCCTTGCAGACCGACACTTTGGACATAGCCATGTACCTGTTGGCCATCATTTTCATCGCGGTTATCAACGCCATCATCTATGCTGTTTTTCGGCAGCAGCAGAAGTTCTATAAAGAGAAATACGAAAACCTGCTGCTTGTGCAGGACTACCAGCACAGGGAGGATTATTACGGGGAATTGGAGGCGCACCACCGGGAAATTCGCATCATGCGCCATGACATACGCAACCAGCTGCTGGCCGCTTACGAGAAGAGCGATTCGGGGGAGCTGAAAGACTTGCTGGCGGTGCTGGACAAACCGCCCCTGGTGCTTACCGGCAACAGCGGCCTGAACCAGCTCATCAGCGCAAAAATGCGCCGGGCGAAGGAAAGCGGTATTCGCTGCGATTTTAACATCGAGCTGCCGCAGCACATGGCGTTCAAGCAGATGGATCTAGGCGCGCTGGTGGGCAATATTATGGATAACGCCATCGAAGCCTGCCAGCATTCCCAGGGAGAGCGAGTATTTTGTCTGGAGCTGCTTTACCAAAGGCACGCGCTGGTCATTCGCTGCGAAAACAGCACCGATGGCGCTGCTGTAACGGGCCAAACAAGAAAAGAAGATAAGCGCAACCACGGCTTCGGAATGCTCAGCATTGAAAGGATCGTCCATAAATACAGTGGAACCATGACGGTGAAAAACGAAGGCGACAATTTCATACTGGAAATCTTGCTTTGGGAACCACGGTGACCACCGCCCGGCAGATGATGTTAAAACTAGCAGGGAAACCTGCTAGTTTTGCTATTTAGCCGCAGATGCCTTTTTACTATGCTACAATCCAGACGGCACATGGAGGAAGTTACGCCAATATGCGGAATACACATAACCATTTTGAAAGGTGGAAGAATCATGCTGCATGTACAAGACCTGCACAAAACCTATAAGGTTGGCAAGCTGTCCTATGAGGTATTGAAGGGCGTCAGCTTCCAAGTGGACAAGGGCGAGTTTGTCGCCGTTATGGGGCCCTCGGGCTCGGGCAAAACCACCATGCTCAACTGCATCTCCTGCTACATCCCTTTTGATGCAGGCGACATCACGCTTGGGGACGTGAATCTGGCCAACCTGAGTGAGAATGAGCTGGCGGAGGTGCGAAACCGGAAGCTTGGTTTCGTGTTCCAGGATTTCATGCTGCTGGACGGGCTTTCCATGAAAGAAAACATCATGCTGCCCCGCATCATCAGCGGCAAGGTAAGCAGGGGCATGGAGGAAAGCGCCGACCAGCTGTGTGAGATTTTCGGCATCTCCCATATCCGGGGCAAATACCCAGCCGAGGTATCGGGCGGTGAACGTCAGCGCACCGCCGTGGCGCGGGCCCTCATCAATAACCCTCTGGTCATTTTGGCGGACGAGCCCACCGGCAACCTGGATTCCAAATCCAGCCGGGCGGTGATCGATACCTTCCGGCGAGCCAAGCAAAACCTTGATGCCACCATATTCATGGTGACCCACGATAGCTTCGCGGCTTCCTTTTGCGACCGGGTAATCATCATGAAGGACGGCGTGGTGCATTCGACACTGCAAAACCCCGGCGACCCCGGCGCTTTCCAAAGCAGCCTGCTTGCCGCCATCAAGGAGATGAGCGAGGAGGGTGCGGCATGACTAGCGTAACGGCCCTGTATGCAAAGCTGCGGAAAAAAGGGTTCAAAAACTATGTACTGATTACCGTTTGCATCTTTATATCCATCCTGCTCATCACCGCGTTTTCCATTGTGATGCAAAGCAACACCGTGCAAACCGTGCTACCCGAGGGCGGCGATTCGCGCAAGCAGGTAACCATGATTTTTTCGCTGGCCATCGCGGGCTGTGCCATGTTTACGGCCTATGCCTCCACCCTGTTCTTTCGCTCCAAAAGCCGGGAGCTGGGCATCTTCATGGCCTTGGGCACCAAAAAATCAACCGTGGCCCGCCTGCTGTTTGGCGATCTTGGCCTTGTCACGCTGGTGGCTGCGGCGGCGGGCATTGTGCTGGGCACCCCGATGGCCATTGGGATATGGCAGGTGTTCCGCCTGATTGTGGCCAGCAGCGAGATGGCGTTCTCACTGAACGCGGCGGCCTACCTGTGGCCGCTGGGCTTTGCCCTGTTCACCGGTTTGCTGCTGCTGGTAATGGGCCTGCGCTTTGTGCGCCGCAGCAATATTCTGGATGTGGTGAACGAGCAGCGGAAAAGTGACCCGGTGAAGGATGTGAAGGGCTGGTACGGCATCGTGGGCATTGCCATGATGGTGCTGGGCGCCGGCGGCGCGGTGGTGCTTCCCCGCGTGATGGCAAGCCATGGATACACGCCGCAGGCGTGGACCAACCTATTTTACCTGCTGGCCGCAGCCGGCCTTTACATGCTGCTGCTTTTTGTGGTGGTTCGCGGCTTCGGCGGCAAAAAGAGCCATTACAAAAACATCATTACCCGCAGCATGATGAAGTTTCAGGGCCGGCAAACGGTGCTGAATATGTGCGTGATTGCCGTGCTGGTTATGGCAGCCTATTATGCCATGTTCTACACGCCCATGACCCTCTCCAGCTCGAACACCGCCTTTGCAAGCCGCCACACTGATTTTGCCTTCCATTACCGGGCGGGCGAGACCGGTATTCCTGGCAGGGACAGCATAGAGGCGATAGCAAGGGAGGAAGGTCAGGCGGTGTCAGATTATCTCGAAGTGGATATGGCCAACCTTGCCACCGACGGCATTGACCGGGAGTGGACAGACGACGGCCGCTTTGGCGATACTTATATCGAGTTTTATCAGGAGGAAAGCTTCTTTAGCGAAAGCGCCTATAACCAGCTTACCGGCGGCAACGTAGATGTGCAGCCGGGCCACTATGTATTTGTCAGCCGGGAGGGCTACAGCCATAACCCCTACGATTACATTAAGGACATGAAGCGGTTTACCAACCCCACTACCATGGAGTGCCTTCCGGTGGCCTTCCAAGCAGAAGTAAGCAACAATCTGCTGCACAGGTTCATTCTGCTTGACGATACAGACTACACGCAAATCACCCAGGGCTTGGACAGCGGCTGGAAGGAAAAATGGGTGCAGTTCGATGTGAGCGATCCGGAAAACAGCTATACCTTTGCCGCCCGCCTGAAAGATGCCATCATAGACGGCAGCAGCGAAAACGCGGCCATCATAAATAACTATGACCGAGTGGAGAAGATGAACGCCGAAGCTGCCGGCGAAGCGTATGAGGGCGATGTGGTGCCGGAAATGCAGATCAGCTACGACATGCGGGATTCCGGTGTCTTTAACACCGATTGGCGCTACATCCCCAAATTCCGCATCATGGACAGCCAAAACCTGGTGTTCAATATCGCGGTGTACCTCATGCTATTCATTTTCATGTGCATCATTTGCTTTGCGGCGGTCATTGTCATCGCCTACGCCCGCTGTCTCACCATTGCCCTGCAAAACCAGCAGGTGTATAGCGACCTGTACCGCCTGGGCGCCAAACGGGATTATCTATACCGCTCGGTGCGCGGGCAGGTGGCAAGGGTGTTCGCTGTGCCCACGCTGGTTGGCACCCTCATCATCAGCGCCTACTACGCTCTGCTCATGTATTCAAACTCCGGCAGCTTTTCTCCCGGCGAGATACAGGCGTTTGGCGTTATTGCCCTGCTGATTGCGGGAACCAGCTTGCTGCTGTGGGTGGTTTACCGCATCACTTTGCGCAAAACCACCCGTATGTTGGGCGTGGATTTGAAGGGGGTATCGACTTGAAAGAACACAAGAAAATCACCGGCGGCAACTTTCTGGCCCTTGGCCTGTATGCATTCCTCGGCCTTGGCATGGAGGTTGTGCTTTTGATGCTGGAGCAGGATTTTTACAAGGTGAATATCAACGAATGGGACACATCCAGGCACATCCTGCACTGGATATTTACCTGTGTGATTTGGGGCGTGTTTGCAGTGGCGCTGGCGCTTTGGGCAAAGCGCCGCTGCCAGTTCAGCATCATGGGTGAGCGTCGGAGAGCGCCCGCTGTAAACTGGATCATCGCCATCCTGCTGGTGGCGGTTTGCGTTGGGCTGAACGCCTGGGCCCGCGGCACACTGAAACTCATTGGTGAGTTTACCGGCAAGGAGCTGTCCAGCTTCATTTTTCAATATATCTACTATGTTTTTGAGGTGTTTCTGGTTTTCTCCGTGATGGCCTACGGCCAAAAGGCTGGTGAAATGTGGTTTGGCAGCAGCAAAGTGCCCTGGGGCGGCATCCTGGTGGGACTCACCTGGGGGCTGGTGCATTCTCTCACAAAGGGCAGCATCCTGGTTGGCCTTGAGGCCCTGGTGGCCGGGGTGCTGTACGGCTGCATCTACCTGCTGATGAAGAAACGCGCTGTGTATGCGTATCCGTTACTGCTGGTTGCCTTTGCACTATAGAACACACACATAGGGAGGTGTGGAAATGAGCTGGATTTGGATTGTAGTGGCAGTATGTGCAATACTCTCGGTTGTTTTACTGTTTGGGAAAGGGAGTTTCCTGATTGCCGGATACAATATGTTAAGCAAAGAGCGAAAAGCACAGTATGACGAAAAGAGGCTTTGCCGTGTCGTTGGCGGCGGCCTTGGTGTCATTACCGTTATTCTCGGCACTGCCGCCCTTTTCGATTTTGAGCTGCCATCGGCCTTAAGCTGGATGATTCCATGGGGATTGTTTGCGACAGTAGCGGTTGTAATGGTTTTGGCGGAAACAGTATGCAAGGCTACGAATACAAAGTGAAGTATTCTAAATGATTGTGCTACAATATAGCTTATATATGGAATACTGAGATAGAAAGCGGAGAGATTGTTTATGGCACTTGATCTTGTGGGATGGAATGTTGTCCTGGACTGCGATAATGCGGACGAGTTGTCTGCGTTTTATGAGAGGCTGCTCGGCTGGAAGCGGTTTCCTGGTGAAGAATTTACTGTGTTGGCCAATGTGGAACAGAATGGATTTCCAACCTGGATTACCTTTCAGCAGGTCGATGATTATGTGCCGCCCGTTTGGCCTGCGACACCAGATGAACAACAGCAGATGGAGCATTTGGACTTTCACGTCAAGGATGTGGAACAAGCAGTGAAGCACGCTCTGTCGTGCGGTGCTGCCATGTCAGAAATTCAGTTGGAGGAGGGTTGGCGGGTGATGATCGACCCTGCGGGGCACCCGTTCTGCCTGTTGCCGCCCCCGCCTTGGATAAAAGTAGATTAGTCGGCATTTTAAGCAGAAGGCTTACTTCCAGCATTTGATACTCCATGAAGGACGAGGCGATTGCCCCGTCCTTTGTTCTGTCTAGCCCAATAAGCAATTGCCAAGCAGAAGTGACTAAAAATCTCAATTTTTTGTCGTGTGCTTGACATATGGATATCAGTACGGTTCGTATATTCTTTTGTAAGGAGGCGCAACCTTGTAATGCCGTAGATTCTCCAATATAATATGGCCATGGTTTTGTGTCTCCTATGGAGGCATGAAAATATGTACATAAAAGATATTGAGAGAGAAAGCGGAGACGACCTGGTTTTCTTCAACAAGCAGCGCCAGTGCTGGGTGGCACAGTTCAACGCATCCATCAATGGAGGGCTGGTTCGGAAGAGTGCAACAGGTGGGAGCGAAGAGGAGGCGTTGCGCAAGCTACAAGCCAAGAAGAGAGAGCTTTTCAAGAGCGGCACAATAAAAAAGAGGTGCAGGCTCACCTTTGCCGAGGCGATGGACAAGCTGATGCGGTCCATCAAGGGCACAGTGCAGGACAAAAGCTACAGCGAATATGAGTACCGCGTGGCGTTACTCAAAACCTGCCCAATGGCCAAAAAGAAGCTGGACCATTTAGACATCCCCGCCATCCAGGAGAATATCAACCATATCACAGCCGAGAAGAACCTGTGTGAATCCACCTGCGGTAAGCTGATTGCGTTCATCAAACGCACCTACCAGTTTGCGGTGGATGCGGGGGACATTGCCCGTAACCCCGTCAGTGCCAAGAAATGCCTGAAGATTCCGGTGGTTGCAGGCGAGTCGCAAAATGTGCTGCCCTTATCCACACAGGACCTGACCGTGTTGTACACAGTGCTGAACGGTTCGCCACGACTCAAGCCCATCGTGTACTGCATGCTGTGTGCTGGCCTGCGCATTGGAGAGGTGTTGGCCCTTACCTGGGATAAGATTTGCTTCGATGCTGGCGCCCACGGCGAGCTTATTGTGAACCGGGCGGTGAAGAAGTACAAGGTCAAGAGCGCGTCCGGCAGCAAAAATGAGTACCGGATTGGGCCGCCGAAGACAAAATCCTCGGTGCGGCGGGTGGGCATCAGCCCGAAGTTGCGGGAGATACTGCTGGAATGGAAAAGCCTGCAACCCTTCCACGCTGCCGACAAGACAGGGATGGACCTGGTATTTCCCAAGAGAAACGGCGTTCTTCAGGATTACGATTCCTTCAACATCGGCTTCAACAAATACCTCGCCAAGGTGGGGCTGGACTACCGTAAATACCATTCACGGGTGTTCCGACACACCTTTGCATCCTACCTGGTGAAGCAGGGCGTGAAGGTGAAGACGCTGCAAAAGCTGATGGGACATGCGAAGATTGAGACGACCTTCCAGTATTATGTGGATACTGACCAGGATTCGTTGAACGAGGCCATCCAGTTGATCGACGTCACTTTAGGCAGCTCCGACTTCACCTTTCGTAATTTCAAGGATAGCATTTTGGCCCCTGAAGAAGAGGTTGTTTTAGAGGACCAAATGGCACGAAAAAACACTGCCTAACACCGGCCCAAGGTGCAAACAAGGTGCAAACAGAAATTCGAGGGCAATTTCAAGGTGCAAACAGAGCCAAGTCATATTGACACCGGAGCGCAAACCCGCTAAAATAGAGGAGTCGCAAGTGCGGCAAAAATAGGCGGGTTTAGCTCATCCGGTAGAGCGTCTGCTTCCCAAGCAGAAGGCGAGGGGTTCGAGTCCCCTTATCCGCTCCAAAAATATGACCTGGACACGTTGAAAAACGCGCCAGGTCTTTATTTTTATGCTACATTAACGGCTATTATGTACTCCTTGCATATAGGTTTCCTCACATGGCTGCGCGGTATGGCGTCACTCCGTGCGGCGGGCATAGGTGCCCCAATACCACTGCAGGGCCGCGCGCTCGGTACGTTTGATGAACATCTCCTTGCCGGCACAGTAGCTCTCCCAATCGTTTGGGTAGCGGGTGGCCAGTTCCTCTTTTAAGGCGCCGTAGGTGGTGCGCACGTCGGGGTGGCGGCGCAAATAATCGCGGAAGGCCAGGTGCCGGGTGATGTCGAACACACTGTCGTACGGGAAAATGTGCAGCTGGTGGCTGCGGGCTTGCCCGCCCTTGCGGAAATAGCGCCGCCGGGCAATGCCAAATTCCCCCATGGCCTCGTACCCCAGGGCTGTGAACGCCGTGTTGCATGTATCCACCTTTTCAATATCGGCCACCACCGCTAAAATGTCTATGATGGGCTTGGCGGAAAGATGGGGTACCGCCGTGCTGCCTATGTGGAAAAGGCTGACCAAGTTGTCGCCCAGCACCTCCCGGATATACCGGGCCTCGGTGCGGAAGGCCGCCGCCCAGCCGGGGTTGTGGGGCACCACCCGCACTTGCACGGGGCCCGCGTCTGTGTTGCTCATGGGTGGCCTCCTCTGTAGGTTTTGCGCACACCGCCGCCGGGCACAAAAACACGGCAGTGCTGCAAACATTCTACCACAGAAAAAGGCGTTTGTCCCCCCTGGGTGGCGGCCAATTTGGTTGACAGTGCGGCGAAGACTGGGTAAAATGTGAGGAACGGTACCCCGCGGGCCAAAGGCCGCGGGGCAAATACCCACAGCGCAAAGAGGAGGCCTATGGACGAGCAAAATACCCCCAACCAGCAGGACGCCCCCCGCCAGCTGGAGCCCGGAAAAATTGATTGGGTGATGGTAAAAGGCTGGGTAAAGCAGTTTCTCCTCAGCTGGACGCAACTGGTTTCCATCCCGGTCTCCGCGTATATCATCTACCAGTGGACAATCCAGTTCCCCGAGATATTGGATAACCGCCTGCGTTTTGTGGGAACGGTTCTGTTTGTGTGGTTCCTTTTTTCAATCATCATGTATTATGTACGTTACCAGCTGAAAATGCGGCAGGGGGTGAAGCAGATTATGAAGGCGCGAGAGGCCGCGGCACAGCAGCAGGCGGCCATGGAAGTGGAGACGGAGCCCCCAAAAGAGGACGAAGCCTGAAAAAAGGCGGCCAGAATGCCAGCTCATGTGGCGTGGCAACAGCAAAGCAAGGCGCCCCTCCCAAAACGGGAGGGGCGCTTTTGGTAGTTCACACAGTCCGGCGGTATGCCGGGTGGGGCAAAGGGGCGTTTAGTCGGTCACGGTCTCGTAGCCGGCGCCCAGCCAGCCGCCGCCGTCGGGGCTGCCCATGCCGCCACTCATGGAGTAAGCGTCATAGCCCATCATGCGCAGCACGGCGGTGGTTTGCGAGGAAGTTTGCCCGCTGTAGCAGTACACAATAATGGTTTTGTCGGTGGGCAGGTTGGCAAGTTCAGCTTCCATGCCCTGGCCATAGGGGATGTTGATGGCGCCGGGAATGTGGCCCGCGGCATAGTCGTCGGCGCGGCGCACAGACAGAATGACATAGCTGTCGTCCATGTTGTCCACAATTTCCTTCACGCTCTCGGGCGCAATGTTAAAGTTGGCAAACGCGGTGCCGTCCTTGGCCATCTTCTCAGAGAAGTAGCCGCTGATAGCGGTGGAAATGGCGGCGTCCACAGCATAGGTGTCGCCGGGCAGGGCGTTCTCGGTGGTCTCGATGTAGGTCTCGTAGTTCTCCTCTTTGGAGATGGCATTGTTGAAGCCGCTTTGCACGTTCTTGGCAACCTTGCCGGCAATGTTCAGCAGCGCGGTAACCTGCGAGGCGGTTTGCCCGGTGTAGCAGTACACCATAATCGGGCGGTCGTCGGGCAGCTTGTCAAGGTTCTCGGCAATGCTCATGTCAAAGAAGGACAGGTTCACCGCGCCAATCAGGTGGCCGGCGGCATAGTCGTCGGGGCGGCGGATGTCGAGGATGAACATCTCGTCCTCGTTGTCCATCATGGTGAACAAGTCGGCCGCTTTGATGACGTTGTTGTCCGAGGGGAAGGTGGCAAAGTAGTTGTAGGCGGCGTCATACACCGCGTCGGTGGCGGGCGGGGCAGAGGAGTCAGGCGTGGAAGTGGAGCTGTCGGGCGTGGAGGCGGGCGGGGTAGAGGACGAGGTGTCTCCGCCGCCACAGGCAGCCAGCAGCGTTGCCAGCATCAGTACAACCAGGCCAAGTGCAAAATACCGTTTCTTCATGGATAATCTCCTTTTCTTTGTTGGAAACATATATCTGCATCCCGCGCGGGGGTTTGCCCGCATGGGTTGTCAGCGTTGGGGGTTGGCGTTTCGGGCCCTTTTAAGCGGTGTGTGGGGCCCCGCCGCTGTTAAGAGTTGTCCTGCGAGCTGTGGGGAACCGAGCCACCCTCGGGGATGTCGATGGGGTTGTTGGGGTTGCTGCTCCACTCCAGCCATGCGCCGTCGTACATCTTTATGTTGCGGTAGCCGGCGTCGTACAGGCGCAAAAAGGTAACGGCGCTGCGCATAGAGGTGCGGCAGTAGGTGATGATCTCGTTCTCGGCGCGCACGCCTTGCTCGATATAGTTGATACGGGTGGCCTGGGTGTCTATCAGGGTGCCGTCGCTGTAGAAGTTTTTGGTGTGGGGGTAGAGGATGGAACCGGGGATCTTGCCCTCGGTCTCATACTCTTCAAACGAGCGCACATCCAGTAAAATTACATTTTCTTGGGGGTCGTCCACCTGGTTTTGCACGGTGCGCATGTCTGCCACATACTCCTCGCGGCGGTCGGTCACCTCAAAGGTGGCGGGGGTGATGCTCGGGCGCTCTGCCGTAAGCTCTACGCCTGCGGCCTGGATGGCCGGCACGCCGCCGCTTACCACCTTCACATTGTCGTGGCCGTACACCAGCATGGTCCACCACATGCGCGAGGCATTCAGGCTGCGGCCTTCGTCGTAAATGACCACCTGGGTGCTGTTGCTGATGCCGGCGGCGCCCAGCACGTTGGCCACCTTTGCGGGCGAGGCCAGCATGTTGTCCACAGGCAGGTTCACCAGCACGCTGGAGACCTGGATGTTCACCGCGCCGGGCACATGGCCTGCCGCGTAGCCCTCTTCGTCCTGCATGTCTATGATGACGACATCCTCTTTGCCCACATAGCCGGAAAGGTCCTTCGCGTCGATGATAATCTGGTCCGAAGCGGCATAGTCCGATGGGTCGCAGGCGGTGAGGGTGCCCAGCAGCAACACGGCGCTAAGCGCCAGCAGCAGCACGCGGGAAATGTTTTTCATGGTGTTCAGTCCTCCTTGCGGTCTGGTTGGGGCAAAGCCCCCGGAATGCGGTTCCTGTATTGCGGGTGCGCCGGCGCTTTGGGTGTGCCGCATGCCGGCGGGCGCGTTTCGCTTTTCAAAACAGGCGGCGGGGTGGTATACTCAGTTCAATGGAAAACAATCTCACGATTGTTTTCAAAACGCGGCTTGCAGCCGTGTGATTCCGTCAAAAGGGGGCACGCCACCGGTGAAAAAACACCGCCTGCTTATAGTATACCTTGCAGTGTATGTTTTGGTAAACTTGCTGTTTTTGGCCCGCTTCCCCGTTGTCCACTCAGACGAAACCTGGCTTTCGGGGCTGAGCCGCAACATGCTGCAGCAGGGCAGCCTTGCGGTAACGGAACCGTTTTTTGATTTGAAACCGCGCTTTCCCCACGCCATCAAAAGCGTATTCCACCTGCTGCAAATGCCGTTTCTGCAGGTGTTTGGGTACAATGCCTTTGCCTTCCGGCTGTTGAGCCTTCTGGGGGGCGCAGCGGCGCTTTGGGTGTTTTACTTTGTGGTACTGCGTGCCAGCGGGCAAAAACCGCTGGCCTTTGCCGCCTGTGTGTTGTTGTCTTTGGATGTACAGTTTATCCAAGCGGCCCACTTTGCCCGGGCAGAGATATTGGTGCTGCTGGGCATGCTGCTTTGTGTGTACCTGTTGTTGGGCACCGGGCGCTTTGCCCACCTGTGGGCGGGCGTGGTTACCGGGGTGTGCATTGGGCTGCACCCCAACAGCTTTTTGGTGGCCGGGCTGTGCGGGGGCCTTTTGGTGGCCGCCTGCATCCGGGACAAGCGCTTTCACTGGCGGCGCATTTTGGGCTATGTGGGGGTGGTGGCGGCTTTCGCGGCCTTTTTTGTGGCGCTCAGCTTTTGGTTTGACCCACAGTTTCCCGCGCACTACCTTGCCTATGGCGACGAGTTTGCGGTCTCCTCGGGGCTTTTGGCAAAGCTGGGGGAGGTGATTCCCTACCTGCAGAGATTGTTCTTCCGCGTTACCGGCACCTACAATTTGCCGGATATCCGCTTTCAGCTGGTTCTGTTTGGCGTGGTGCTGGCGGCAGCGGTGGCGCTACAGCGGTGGGTGCCGCAGCTTTCGGCCCTGTTGTGGGGGCTGCTTGGTATGGCCGCCGCCATGACGCTGGTGGGCCGGTTCAGCCAGCCCTACGTCATTTTCTACTTCCCGCTGTGCTACCTTATGCTGGCGCTGCTTTTGGGGTATTCCTGGCCGCGGCGTGCAGCGGTGGCGGTGGGGGGCCTTGCCGTGGCGGTGGGGCTTATGGCGGCGGTGCAAATTGTGCCGGTGGCCACCCAGCCTGCCCAGTATGACAGGTATATAGAGGAAATTGCCACCGTGGTGCCGCAGGACGCAAAGACCATTGGCAACCTGAACGCTGGCTACCATTTTACAAACGGCGCCCTGCTGGACGTGCGCAATCTTTCGTATCTGCGGCAAAGCGGGCTTAGCCTTGCGCAGTATGTAGAAACACGCGGGGTGGAATATCTTATTATTTCAGACGAACTGTATGCGCTGTACGAAAAGCGTCCCTACTGGAACGGCGTGTACGGCAACATCCATTATCTGCAACAGCTGGATGAACTGTTGGAAAACCACTGCACGCTGGTGCACAGCTTTGTAGACAACCAGTACGGCGTGCGTGTGGCCGAGTGGCAAAACACCGCGCGCGATTTCACCGTGCGCATCTACCACTATGATGGGGGATAGAGCGGCAATCGCCAAGCCCGGCGGTACGCCAAACGGCGTTAACACCTGGTGCCCTCCGCGCAGCGCATGGCCGTGCGGAGGGCCCTTTTTTACGCGCCGGTGTCGCAGCCGCACCCCGTCAGGATGTTCTCGGCGTTTATCTCATCGCACGAAAGCTGCTTTACCACGGCGCCGTCGCGCACCAACAGGGCGCACGGGGCGGCGGGGGCGTTCAGCATGCGGGCAATACCGTTGGACTTGTAGGTGTCTACCCGCACTACTTCTACATCGTCGGCGTTGTTATTTTCCAGGGCTTCAAACACCGGCAACAGCTCGCGGCTTCTTTCGTCTATGGCGTTCCAAATGTACACCACGCGGGGCTTGCCCCCGCACAAAATCTGGTGCTCTACAATCTCGCTCTCAGCAATGTACTTTTCGGCGGCATAGCCGGCAATGGCGCCGTCGCCCACGGCGGTGGCAACCTGCTTCAAAAACTTTTCGCACACGTCGCCAGCGGCAAACACACCGGGCATGTTGGTCTCCATGCGCTCGTTCACCAGCACATAGCCGCCCTTTGTAAGGTCCAGCTGGCCCTTGAAAATCTCGGTGTTGGGCAAATAGCCAATAAAAAGGAAGCAGGTGTCCACCGGGGTGTCTATCAGCTCGCCGGTTTTCACGTTCTTCAACACCACGCTGCGCAGGTGTTCGTCATCGCCCTTGAACTCCTCCACAACGGTGTTCCAAACATACTCCATCTTCTCGTTGGCCAGCGCCTGGTTTTTGGCAATTTCGTTGCAGTCCATCGTGCCTTCGTCGTGCATTACCGAGACAATGACCTTCTTGGCAAATTTGGTAAGGAACATGCCTTCCTCGATGGCGGCGTCGCCGCTGCCCACCACCAAAACGGTTTTGTCGGTGTTGGCGGCGGCATCGCATGTGGCGCAGAACGAGATACCCTTGTCGTACAGGTACTTGTCCTCGCCTGCGGCACCCGTAAGCCGGGGCTTGCCACCGCTGGCCACAATGACCACCTTGGCATGGTAATCGGTGCGGAAGGTCTCCACCACTTTGGTTTCGCCCTCCAGCTTTACGCTGCGCACGTCCGTCAGCTTAAACTTTACCCCAAAGCGCTTGGCTTGCTTGTGGAACAGTTCCATCAGCTCGGTGCCGCCGCTGCCCTCGGGGAAGCCCGGGTAGTTTTCAATCTCGCTGGTATAGGTGGCAAGGCCGCCCACCAGCGATTTTTCGATGAGAAGGGTTTTCAGGCGTGCACGGCCGCAATAGATGCCGGCCGTGAGGCCCGCGGCGCCGCCGCCGATGATTACTACGTCGTACTGTTCTACTTTCTTTTCCATTGCCTGCCCCTTTCTACATAAAGAACTTTGCAAGCAACTTACTGCCTACAAAGGCCCCCACGAACAGGAAGATGGCATACACCCAGCCCGAAACCGACAAAGAGGCGATGCCGCTGAACAAGGCGCCGATGTTGCAGCCGAAGGCAAGGCGCGCGCCGTAGCCCATCATAAGGCCACCCAGCACGGCCGCCACCACCTGCCGTATGGATTTGATCTTCTTCAGCTTGAACTGAGAGGCAAGCAAGGTGGCCGCCAAGGCACCAAAGATGATGCCGAGGTTGCGCATGGTGCCGGGGTCGTCCAAAAAGCCGCGTGCCAGTGTGGCCTGGGCGCCCTCGCTGCTGAAGTAGTACCATTTGTCCACGTTGCCGCCCACCAGCTGGTACAGCCATGCGCCCCAGTTGGCAAATGTGCCGGACACGCCCCAAGGCTCGCCCGTAACGGCCAGGGTAACCACCTGGAAAATGGAAAGAAGAATGGCACCGGTAACATAGGTAAAGGGATTTTTGAAAATCATGACATAGAACTTGTTTTTGCCCAGCTTGTCGAAGAAGGCTCTAAACCCGCTCATCTGTCACATCACCAGCCTTTCTTTGAGTAAGGAACCAGTTGCAGAAGGCCGAACACACCCCGCTTGCCAAAGGCGCTGTGCCTTTGGGGCGCCGCATATCCCTACATGATGCAAAGGCTGCGGCGTGCGGGGCATCCCGCTTTGCGCAACAAAGCGGGATGCGCGCTTACGCACCTTACTTGGTTTTCTCGATGATGACTTCCCACTCGCCGTCATCCACTTCTTCAATCTCTACGTTGTGGCCTTGCTTACGCGCCCACTCGGGAATGTTCTTCATGGCGCAGCTGTGGTCGATATTTACCACAAGCACGTCACCCACGGCCATTTCGGCCATTTTCTTCTCGGTTTTCATCAGGGGCACGGGGCAAGCCTCGCCCAGGCAATCCAATGCAAATTCAGCCATTTTAAGTTCCTCCATAAAAGTGTTGTTTGTGTTTTTGTGCGTACTATGGTTTCCTTACTCGTCGGTGCCCATTTTCTTTTTCTGCCACAGCATGGCGGCCCGGTACAGCAGGGCAATCACCAAAAGCTGCAACACCACGGCGCCCATCCAGCCAAAATGGTCCGGCAAGAAAATGCTGGGCCCGTGCACGATGAAGTTCTCTTTCCACCAGCCAAAGTGCGCCGCGCCGATAAGCGAGCCCACCACGAAGAAGAGCAGCGACAGCCACTGCATGGTAAAACCTTCGCCCACGCGCATTAGCGTGCCGGAGGCACAGCCCCCCGCGATGACCATGCCCACGCCGAAGATGAACGCCCCCACCACGGTGGCAAAGCTGATGGGTACCACATAGCTGCTGCCCGGGATGGGCAGGCCCATGGACGCGGCCCCATACTTGATGGCCGTGAACATAATGGTGGTTACCGCAAAAGCGATGAGCACCGCACGGGTGACCGAGGTGCTGCCCGAGATGACCGGGTCGCGCATCGAGGCGGTGAAGCAGAAACGGGATTTTTGCAGGATGAAGCCGAAGATGCCTCCGGTCATCCAGAAAAAGCCGAGGTTCGAGCTTCTGGACGCGAGCACGATGCCCACCACCACCATGCCAAGAACCACCAGCATACCGATGGGGATCTGGTTTTTCTTGGGTTTGCGCGGCGCGCGGGCCCTGCGAATTGACGTGGCCTGAGCGCCATCTGTGGCTTCGGTGGCCTCTGGTGCGGCTACCGGGGTAGAAGTTGTTGCTTCCATGTTGTTTTCAGACACGTTTTCACCTCCCTGAAGTACATTTACCATACTGTTCGTGTCGAAAGAAAGTCTTTTGTCGGATAGGGGCGAACACTTCGTTATTTGGTTGACAATCTCTCTAGTGACATTATAACACACCCGGCGCCAAACAGTGTATCCAATGTTTTTATCCTATATAAGCTTTGCTTATGCCACTTTACACAGAGGTGGCGGCGCCTTGTAAATAGGGTTTGGTTATGCTAAAATACCCCCAACCGAAACGGCGGTATTTTTGGCGTTTTGCCCGCGGCGCACAGCCGCAGAACCACCTTTGGAGGGAGCAGCCGTGCAGATAGAGCACATTCGTCTTTTTCACCTGGTAGCGTCCATTGGCAGCATCTCCAAGGCCGCGCGCGAGAGCCATATCTCGCAGCCGGCGCTAAGCCAGCAGATACAAAGGCTGGAGCAGGAGCTGGGCTTCCAGCTGCTTACGCGCAACAACAAGGGCGTGGAGCTTACCGGCGCCGGCCATATTGTGGCAAAATATGCCGAACGTTTTGACGGGCTATATGATAACCTTATGGAGGATTTGCAGGACTTTGAGCACAGCTTGGTGTCCATCCGCATCATCGCATCGCCCGTGGTGGGCATTTACGGGCTGCCCTGCACCATGTTCCAGGTGAAAAGTGACTTCCCCAACGTGGCCTTTACGCTAACCACCCGTTCCTCGCGCGAGGTGGAGGCCGCCATTTTGCAGGGCGAGGGAGACGTGGGCTTTATCATAGGCCGCCCCCACGAGGACGAGCTGATTGCCAAGGAGGTATATTCCGACAAAGTGTACCTTGTGGCGGCCAAGGGTTCCTCTGTGCCGGACAAGGTGACCCTAGACATGCTGCAGGAGTACCCCCTGGTTGTGCAGGGGCAAAAAAGCAGCCTGCACAACCAGCTGGAGGAGTACCTGTTGCGCATTGGCCGCAGCTTTGGGCAGTACAACGTGCTGTTCAGCCTGGACTCGGCAGAGTCGGTCAAAAGCTCGGTACTGCAAAACCACGGCCTGGCCTTTTTGCCCTACCTCAGCATCAAGAAGGAACTGTACTCCAAGCAGCTGCGGCAAATCAGCCTGCAGGGTTTCGACATGAGCTACGAGGTGTACATCGTGTACAAAAAGAAAACGGATGCGGCAGACACCGTCTACCGCATCGCGACTTATTTTTCCGAAATCGGGCCCGAGACCTTCTGCTGAAGGCCGGCGGGTTCCTGCGAAGGCGCCTTTTCGGGCAGGGAGATATACAGCTCCCACACGCCGCTGATTACTTCTTCGGGCCGGCACACCAGGCCCTTCTTGCGGCAAAACTCTCCCACAGACCGTGGCACGCAGGAGTGGTCGGTCACGATCATCACTTCCTGGCCGGGCATGGCCTCTTTCAAAAAGTTTTGCAGCCGCATCACAGGGATGGGGCAAATCTCTCCCAAACAGTCAATTTCCCGCATGGTTCCCGCTTTCTTTTGGCGCGTACATGCTTGCGCTACAGTATACCATATTCCCGGCCAATATACAACAATTTCACTAGGATAAAAGGAGGCGTGCCGTGCTGCCTTTCCACCGCCCACATATAGCCAAAAACCAAAGTACCTATGTAGAAGACGCGTTGCGCTGCGGCCCGCTGCAGGGCGACGGCCCCTATACCCAAAAGGTGTGTGAGGCGCTGCGCGCGCTTACCGGGGCGAAAGGGGTGCTGCTTACCCCTTCGGCCAGCGGCGCGCTGGAGCTTTGCTTTTGGCAGATGGACGGCGCGGATGAGGTGCTGCTGCCCGCCTATAACTTTCCCTCGGCGGCCAGCGCCGTGCTGCGCGGTGGGGGCAAGGTGGTGTTGTGCGACATAGACCCCGCCACCCAGAATATGGACGCCGAGGATGCCGCGGCGCGCATCACGAAAAACACCCGCGCCATCTGCCTTACCCACTATGCGGGCATCGCCTGCGATATGGACGCCTTTTTGGCACTGGCCGCCACCCACGGCTTGCTGCTGGCCGAAGACGCCGCCCACGCCATAGGCGCCACCTATAAGGGCAGGGCGCTGGGGGCCATCGGCCAGTGCGGGTGCATCAGCTTCCACGCCACCAAAAACGTTACCTGCGGCGAGGGGGGCGCCTATTTGCAGCGCCAGGCAAACCCGGCGTGGGATGCCGCCCAGATGCGCCGCCAAAAGGGTACGAACCGCCGCGCCTTTGAGGCCGGCGAGGTGGAATATTACAGCTGGCAAACCGTGGGCACCAGCCTGTTGCTGCCCGAGGTATGTGCCGCCCAGCTGCTGGCCCAGCTGGAGGAACTAAAGGCCATTACGGCCGCCCGGTGCGCGGCGGCCCGGCGCTACGACGAAATGCTGGCCCCCCTGTACGCAAAGGGGGCGCTTTTGCCCATGCACACCCCCGGTTATGCCGGGGGCAACGGGCACATTTACTATATACGCTGCCCCGGCGCCCTGGCCCAGCGGCAAAAGGTGCAGGCTCACACGGCGGCGCAGGGCGCCCCCTGCCTGCCACACTTTGTGCCGCTGCATCTGGGCGCCATGGGCGCCGCACTTGGGTACAAAAAGGGGGACTTCCCCCACAGCGAGCATGCGGCAGACAGCCTTTTGCGCCTGCCGATGTTTGCCGGCATCACTGCCGCGCAGCAGGCCACCGTGTGCGCCGCCCTGGCGGAGGTGGCGGGATGAGCGACGCGCCCCTTCTCTCGGTGGTGGTGCCGGTATACAATGCCGCGGCGGTGTTGCCGCAGCTGTACCGGCAAACCTGCCGCGTGCTGGAAAAAGCAGAGATCCCTTTTGAGCTGCTGTTTGTGGACGACGCCTCGCGCGACGAAAGCCTGGCGGTGTTGCGTGCGCTTGCCCAAGCCGACGCGCGGGTGAAAGTGGTGGCTTTTTCCCGCAACTGCGGCCAGCAAGAGGCCACCCTGTGCGGCATTGCCCGTGCGCGCGGGCGCTACATTGCCAACATGGACGACGATTTGCAACATCCGCCGGCCTTTTTGCCCGTGCTGCTGCGCCGCCTTTGCAACGACAGGCTGGACATTGTGTACGGCGTGCCCGCAGGGCTAGCCGGCACGCCGGTGCGCAGGGTGGGGGGCGCCTTGCGGGACGGGCTGTTTTTTATGCTGTACGGTAAGAATATGCGGGTACGGGTAAGCTCCTTCCGCGTGATGCGCCGCGCATTGGCAAAGCGGGTGCTTGCGCAGCGCGGGCGGTTCAATTACTTCTCTGCCATGGTGTTTGCGCGCCCAGTGCGTGCCGCCAGCCTGCCGTACCCTTACCGGGCGGCCACGCAAAGCCATACCGGCTACAGCCTGGCCGCCCGCGTGGCGCTGTATGGGGGCATTTTGTTGCACTACGGGCCCCTGGGCCCCGTGATAAAAGCCCCGCCCGCCCCCTGGCCCGTGAAGGAGGTGATCGGCTTTGGCAACTGACACAGGGCCCCTCATCATATTGGGGGGCAGCAACTGCCAGGTGAACGCCTTCCGCATGGCAAAACAGCGGGGGCAGCATACCGTTTTGTTCGACTATTTGCAAAGCCCCCCGGCCGCCGCTTTGGCAGACGTACACCTGCAGGTAAGCACCTTCGACGCCGAAGCCTGTACCACCGCCGCGGGGGCGCTTGCCCCCGCCGGGGTGATGACCCTGGGCACGGACCAGCCCGTGTACACCGCCGCGCGCATGGCCAAAGCGCTGGGCCTGCCCACCCTGTTGGACGAAGAGACCGCCTTTGCCGCCACCAACAAGGCCCGCATGAAGAAGATTTTGACCGAGAGCGGCATCCCCACGGTGCCCTGGCGCCTGGTGGATGAGCGGGCCCTGGCCGCCCTGCCCGCAAAAGGGCCGGTGGTGATAAAACCGCTGGACAGCCAGGGCCAAAAAGGCGTGTTTTTGGCCCAAAGCCCCCAGGTGGCCGCCGGGTGGTACGCCCAGTCCATCGCCTTTTCCCGGCTGGACAAGCTGTTGTGCGAGGAGTATTACCCCTCGGAGGAAATTACCGTAAGCGCCTGGGTGCAGAACGGTGTGCCCACCGTGCTTTCGGTTACCGACCGCGTCACCTTCACCCACGCCCGGCACATTGGCGTGTGCGCCGCCCACCGCTTTCCCTCGCGCGCCGCCGCCGGCCACGAAGAGACGCTTGCCGCCCTTACCCGGCAGATATGCAGCGCCTTTGCCATTCCCGCGGGGCCGCTGTACATCCAGTACCTGGTGGGGGCCAAAGGCGTGGTGGTGAACGAGATTGCCTGCCGCATCGGCGGCGCCTTCGAGGATGTGTTCATCCCCTTCCTTACGGGGTTTGACATATTGGCAGCCGTGATGGACGCCGCCTTGGGCGCGCCGGCGGCGGTGGTGCCCGCCTTTGCCCCGC
>JAJDGD010000015.1 GCA_030265505.1 Ruminococcaceae bacterium OttesenSCG-928-O06
CAACCACATCCAAAACAAAAAGCAGGGCGCAAGGCCCTGCAATCCATGGTTTTGTGTCTCAAAATTGTGTTTGTCGTACCATCGGCTGTTTGCACCTTGGCGCTTTTGGCAATTTCTGTTTGCACCTTGTTTGCACCTTGGGCAAAATGGAGTCAATTGTGAATAACGTAAATGTGTTAATTTCTGTCGGGAGTACATAACACACGCTAACACAAGATAAACAAAAAGACCTGGCGCGCTTTTCAACGTGTCCAGGTCATATTTTTGGAGCGGATAAGGGGACTCGAACCCCTCGCCTTCTGCTTGGGAAGCAGACGCTCTACCGGATGAGCTATACCCGCAAACAGCGGGGAACCGCATTGGATTTCCCAAGCAATGGTAGCACATTTTTCGGGCCTTTGTCAACCTGGGCGAGTGACGTCTGCGGGGTATTTAGCCGCCCGTCAGCCGTATACCTCCATGCCCTCGGGCAAGGTGATGAACAATAGTGGGTCCAGCGGCTGGCCATCCTCCAGTATGCGCACCGGCAGTGCGGCATACAGCACCTCGAAGTGCAAATGGGTGCCGGTGGAAACACCGGTGTCACCCACTGTGGCAATCAGCTCCTGCGCCTCCACTTTCTGGCCCTCCTCCACGACAAGCGTGCTGCAATGGGCATACAGGGTAGCCAGGTTGTCCCCATGGTATATCACCACATAGCGTCCATACGTCCAGTGGGGGCCCGCGGCCACCACGGTGCCGGCAGCCGCGGCGTAAATCTCTGTGCCCTCGGGGGCGTTCAGGTCCAGCCCACGGTGGCCTTCGCTTTTGCCGCGTGCGCTGTACTCCGCATCCGGCACCGGGCAATGAAATTCAATGTCCGTCTCGAATTCTATCGTCACTTGCACAAGTGTTTTGCCCGGTGTGCCGGCACTGCCTGAGGGGGACGGCTGCGCCCCCGCCCCAAGGCTGCAGCCTGCCAAAAGGCACACACACAGCAACACTGCCACCAATGCCCCGGCAGCGGCGCGTAGCGGGCGGGCAGGGGCTGCGGGGTGCAACAGGCGGCGTATGCGCCGCTGCATGTTTTGCCCAGCCGGGCCGGCAAACCCAAATGCCCCGTACCCTGGCGTAGGCCCCGCAACACACAGCAACGCCCGGGCATAGTCCACGCGCTGGGCCGGGCTATAGCCCTGTATCACCGCCTCATCGCAGCTTTCCTCGCACACTTTGGCAAACTGGCGGCGCAACAGATGCGCAAAGGGATTATACCAATGCAGCACACACACGGCCAGCATCAAATATTTCATGGGTACATCTTTTTTATGGTAGTGCGTAAGTTCATGGCGCAGGGCATGGGCCAGTACCTCCGGCGGCAACGTCCGCGCAGGCAGCACCACCATCGGGCGCAGCACCCCCGCCAACACCGGCGCGGAAACAGCGTCGCTGCAAACCAGCACCGGCGGACGGCGCAGGCCCATATCTGTGCATAGTTCTTCATACAAGCACAGTGCCTCTTCACCGGGCTGTGGCAAACACCCATTACGCAAGCGGCGCATTAGCCTGTAGTGGCCGGCCACAAACCAGGCCAGGGTTATCCCACTGCCTGTCGCCCAGGCCAGGGCCAGTGCCGAAGCCATCTTCCCGCCTGTAGCAGGCCCTTCTTTCCCCTGTTCAGTGTCCACCATTTTGTCTCTGTCAGGCACCGCCTGCTCTTCCAACATCAGGGACAACTGCCGCCCCGCATGGTACAGCGGTGCGGTGGGGGTCGCGTAGGCCAGGGTTGCGCCCAGGGCCGGCGCCGCCTGCTGTGTGGGGGCACTGGGAAAAGCGCCAAGCAGCGGCAAAGGCAGCACAAACAACAATGCTGCGCACAGCAGCACCAGGCGCCGCCAACCGGCCCGCAGCCGCGTGGCAAGGGGCCGCAGCAAAACGCAGGCCAATACAAACAAACTGCCCGCAAGGCCCATGGGCAAAAACACCTGCAACAGCAACTTATCCATCTTCGCCCTCCTGTTCCTTCAGCCAGCGGTGCAACTCGGCCAGTTCGGCTTCGTCCAACGCGTTGGCGTCCACCATTGCGGCCAAAAAGTTCGCAGCGCTGCCCTCAAACAGGCCGTCCAAAAAAGCACGGCCCTCGCGGCGCTCGTACTCCCCTTTTTGCAAAAGCGGGCGGTACAAGTTGCCCCTTCCTTGCTTTTCTAACGCCAGTACGCCCTTTTGGCACAGGCGGCTTAAAAAGGTAAGCAGGGTGGTGGGGCGCCAGTTTCGGGCAGCCACAAGGCGGCCCAACTCGTCGGTTTTCATCGGGCCATAGGCCCAAAATTGCCGCATGATGTACAATTCCGCCTCGGATAGCGCATGGTCCGGCATGGGGATGCCCTCCCTTGGATTGGCGGCTTGCGTGCCCTTGTGGGCGCATGATGTTCTTCTTCATCTTTATTCTACAACATGTAGAATAAAGATGTCAAATGCCCGCGCTCACTTTCACAGGATGAACAACTTCGCTTTTTCGCATTTTTTGCAGCAACCGTATATGCCGCCTTTTTTCTTTCCTCCACCCTGCGTCTTTTTTGCCACAAATTTTGCCAAACAAAAAGCCCCGCCTTGCGGCGGGGCTTTTCTCTCATCCCTGCGACACTTTCCAGCTCAGGTTGCCAAGTAACGGTCCAGCCATCGGGCAATTTCACGCAGGCGGCGCAAGCGGGCGGCAGGGCGACCGATGCGCCACAGGCTGTGCCCCTCACCGGGGAACACACAGGCACGCGCCGTGACACCGTGCACCTTCAGCGCGGTAAACAGCATTTGCCCCTGGGAGATATGGCACCTCCTGTCCTCCTGGCCATGTAGAATCAGCGTGGGGGCGCGCATGTCCGCCACATATTTTAAAGGCGAGCGCTGCCAAAGCCCGGCTGCGTCGTGGTACGCATCCATGCGCATCTGGTGGCGGGCAAACCCCAACGCGTCGTCGCTGGTGGCCTGCATGGACACACAGTTCGTTATGGCACCCTCGCACACCACCGCCTTAAAAACGTCTGTATGCCCGGCAGCCCACGCAGCCAAATAGCCGCCGTAACCCGTGCCCACCACCCCCAGGCGGGTGGGGTCGGCCTCGGGGCAGGCGACCAGGGCCGCATTTACAAAGCACAGCACATCCGCATAGCCGGCCACGCCCCAGGCGCCGCCAATGTCTGCAAAGGCAGTGCCGTGCCCGTCGCTGCCGGGCACATTGGCCCACAGCACCACATAACCCCGCGCCGCAAGGGCCTGGACCGCGTGGTGGTACACCGGCCCCGCACAGGTTTTGGGGCCGTCGGGCAGCCACAACACCACCGGCAGGCTTTGGGCGGCGGTGCCCTTTGCGGGGCGCAGGGCCCAGCCCTGCAACGGCTTGCCCGCAGCGCCCGTAAAGGTCACCCGCTCCGGCGCAAGCCCGCTGCCGCCGTTCAGGCGGGTAAGGCGCGTTTCTTTGCCGTTTGGCTGCAGCTGGTATATCTCGTGGCAGCGCATGTCCCGCAAGGCGCTGCACAGCACCCGGCCCCCGGCGGCAGCCACGGCATCCACCGCGCCTTTGCCCCCGGTAAGCGGCGCCACTTTGCCGCCGGCATCAAGGGTATATATCTGGGAGGTATCCCCCACCGTGGCGATGAACACCACCCTGTCCCCATCTGCCGCAAGCGCCCGGCCGGGAAACGCACAGTCGCTTTGCACGGTGTTGCCCAGGCCCAAATTTGGCGCGGCCAAAAGGCGCGGAGCGCCGCCCGCCAAATCCATCTGCATAAAGCGGCAGTTGTGGGCCGGGCCCTCGGCAGCGGGGCGGCCCGCAAACAGCGCCCCGTTCCTCCACAGGCACACCTGCTGCACCTGCCAGGTGCCGGCGGGCAGCAAGGGGCGGGTTTCGTCCTTCGCGGCATCGTACAGGTAAACCGCCTGGCCGCCCTGGCGCAGCACGCCCGGCAACGCGGCGGCATACAAAACCTGGTTCCCGCTTACATCTGCCGCGCACACGTCTGCATTTTCAGGCGAAAGACGCCGCGCCGTGCCCCCTTTGGGGCACAAGAACAGCTGCCGCCGCATACCCGAGGTAAAGCCCTCTCCGTCGCGCCAGAAGGGAAACTCCTCCAGCACCGTCCAGTTGCCGTCTTCCGCCGCTTTCTCCTCGGTGGTGGGCCGCACGGCGCTTAGCACCGCGCCGCCGGGCAACACGCCCTCCAGGCGGGCGGCGTAGGGCAGGGTGGCATACAGGGCCTTTGCCCCGTTGCCTGCCGCAAAGGTATACAGGCCCGTGCCGGCGTCCTCGGCGCAGGCGGCCAGCAGGGTGTTTTCGTCCAGCCAGGCAAGGCTGCCCCAGTCGGCACCCTCCAGCTGCTTCCAGCGGCCGGCAGCCTCCCACCAAAGGGTGGTGGCATAGCCCGTGCCGTCCTTTTTTGGCTGTTGCGCCAACAGGGCACCACGTTCCCCACCCGGGGAAAGGGCCAGGCCGCAGATGCGCCTTTGCTTCATAAAATCGGTGTCGCGTGTCATCCCTGTGCGCCCCCTTTCAGGTGTTTGTCCATCCAGTCGCCAATCTCGCTAAGGCGCTTCACCCGGTTCGCGGGCCTGCCCGCGCGGGACAGCTCGTGGTTTTCGCCATGGAACAGGCACATGCGCACTTCGGCCCCTGCGCCGGCGGCCCCTGCGTATACCGCCATGGCCTCGCTTAAGGGGCAGCGCAAATCGCCGTCGCTGTGGATGAACAACAGCGGCGTGGTGATGGCCGCCGCATACTTGCCTGGGCTGTGGTTCCAGCTGTGGGCTGGGGCATACAGGGGCGAGGGGGGGAACATCTCCGAGGTGACCCAGTAGCCGGTGTCGCAATCGGCATAGTGCACCAGCCAGTCCCCAATGCTGCGCTGGGTGGCCGCCGCGGCAAAGCGGTGGGTGTGCCCCACAATCCAGTTCGTCATAAACCCACCGTAGCTGCCGCCGGTTACGCCCAGGCGGTTTTCGTCTATCTGGGGCCACACTTCCAAAACATGGTCGCAAAACTCCATGATATCGTCATAGTCCAGCGTGCCGTTGCGCCCCAAAATGTGGGAGAACTCGTCGCCGTAGCCGTCGCTGCCGCGGGGGTTGCAAAAAAACACAAAGTATCCCGCCGCCGCCCACACCTGCATCTCGTGGTAGTACACCATGCCGTAGGTGCCCTTGGGCCCGCCGTGGATGTTCAAAATGCCGGGGTAGCTTTCTCTTTCGTCGAAGCCCACCGGCGGGATGACCCAGCCCTCGATGGCATCTCCATCCCGGTTTTGGATGTGGCAGGGCTGCGGCGTTTGGATAACGTGGCTGTCCACATACTGCTTGTTGAAGGCGGTGTGGCAGCTCTCTTGGCCGTCGGCAGCCAGGGTGTATACCTCTTGCAGGCCCATGCCCCGCATACCCACAAAGGCAATGCGCCCGGCCTGCACGTCAAAGCAATCCACCGAGCCAGGCAAATGCGTCAGGGCATGCAACTGCCCGGCAGGGTCGATCTCGAACAAAACGGTGGAGTCCCCATGGGCGGAGGAAAAATACACGCGGCCGTCCTGCACCTTGCACACGGTACCGCCGCCATAGCGGCAGTCGCTTCCCACGCCCAGGCCGTGGATGTAATGGTTGGCCCGGCACCAGGGGGCAATTTCACCGGTGGCGGCGTTCAGCAGCAGAAAGGTGCTGTTCTCCATAATGTTGCCACGCCGCCCCAAAGCGCCGGCAAACAGCACCTTGTCCCCCAGCATGGAGGCAAACATCATGCGGTAGTCGCCTTTTTTCAGCACTGTGGCGCCTTCGCGTTTTTCCAAATCGTACAAGTAGATGCCCCCCCGTACGATGCACACGTCCTCATACTCCTGCCCGCAGCACACCACCTTGCCCTGGGCAGCGCAATAGCTATACTGCACCACCTCAAACAGCGCCGGGGTAATTTGCGAAAGGCTGCCGTCTGCTTCATCGTAAATAAGCAGGCTGTTGCGCAGCCCCGCGGTATAGCCCTGGCCGTTGGCCTGGAAAGGCAGTTCCTCCAGCACGGTGCACACTTCGTCGCTGCCAAAGCCCACGGGCGCCGGCAGGCGGGTGTCGGCATTTACCAGCCAGCGCCCACCGCCCACCGCTTCAATTTTCTTCACGCGCAGGGGCACGGCAAACGCCTTTTCCTCGCGGCCGTCTTGCGGGTTTACCCAAACAAAGGGCGTTGTGGCCCCCGGCGTGCCGCACAGCAGGCGGCCGTCCCCACCCCAGCAGAATTGCGGCTTTTTGCCGGTGGGTAACACCTGCCTTTGGGTGCCCGTGGCAAAATTATGCACCCACAGCGTGGTGTCGTACCCGTCGCGCCCTGCATTGCACACATGCTGCAAAAATGCCGCCGCATCGCCATTTGGTGCCAGCTTCAGGTCTGACAAAAAGCTGAAGCCGAGGAAATCCTCCAGCTGCACGGGGGCCTTTTTTTGCCCCAGAGCCTGCATATCCTGCATATCTGTTCCCCTCCTCTGTGCATTGCACATCTCACACAATTATACTCAATCGCGCCTTCGTTCGTCAAAGAAACGTAATTTTTTCCATTTTTTTGGGTGTTCCTACAATTTCCATCGGCCTTTTAAGGCATAATGTTGAAGTTGAATTTCACATAGTGAAATTCCGTTGACATTCGTGCCGAATCATACTATACTTTACCCATTCATTTGTGTGTGGTAATATTCAACGTGTCCTTGTGTGAAGTACAGTTTGGGGGAGGGGTTCTATGCAGATGGAACGGCTGGTGATGATTCCCGGGCCCACGCCGGTGGCGCCCTCCATCCGCGGGCAGATGGCCCGCCAGGTGCAGGCCTTTGGAGACCCCCGTTTTGTGGCGGATTACCGTTGTTTAATAGACGAGCTGGGCACGCTTTTGCGCTGCGACGGCCAAACCTTTCCCCTGGCGGGCACCGGCACTTTGGCCATGGAGATGGCCATTGCCAACACCACCACCCGCGGCAACGCCGTGCTGGTGGTAAGCAACGGGTTTTTTGGCGACCGTTTCATAGACATTTGCGAGGGTAAGGGCCTTGTTGTGGACGTGCTGCGCGCCGAGTGGGGCGATGCCGTTTCCCCCGCGGCCATTGCCGCGCAGCTGGCCCAAAAACCGTATGCGGCCGTCACCGTGTCCCATGTGGATACCTCCACCGCCGTGTGCGCCCCCATTGCCGAGATTGGCGAAGTGATGAAGGATTTTCCCGATACCTTATATATTGTAGACGGCGTTGCCGCCACCGGCGGCGAGTTTGAGGACATGGCGGCCATGCACATCGACGTGCTGCTCACCGCCTCGCAAAAGGCTTTTGGGGTAAGCCCGGGGCTGTTTGTGGTGTGGGCATCGGCGGCGGCCATGCAGCGCCGGGCCGCCCTGGGCACCATCCCGGAATATTATGTGGACATGCACCGCTGGCTGCCCGTGATGCAGGACCCGGCAAAGTACTTTGCCACACCTGCCATCAACCTGGTGTGGGCCATGCTGGAAAGCTGCCGTATCATTGCGGCCGAGGGCTACCAGGCCCGCGCCGCGCGCCATGCCAAAAACGCCGCGGCTGCCCACGCAGGTTTTGCCGCCATGGGCCTTTCTGTGCTGGCGCGGGCCGGGCTGCGGGCGTCTACCCTGTCCTGCCTGCTATACCCCGAAGGCGTGGACGACGCGCGCTTCCGCGCTTCGCTGCTGGACGAAGGGCTCATTGTGGCCGGGGGCCTTGGGGCCTATGCGGGGCGCATGTTCCGCATGGGGCACATGGGCAACATAGACACAAACGACATGGTGGTGGCCCTGGCCGCGGTGGAGCGTGCCCTGGCAACCTGCGGCGCCGCACCTGCGCCGGGTGCCGGCGTGGGCGCCTACCTTGCCGCGCTGGCCACATAGCGTGCGGCCTTGCGCAGCACGGCCGGGCGGCGCCCCGGCAACAAACCACTGCCGAAAGGAAGCATGCGCATGCCCACCAAAGCGGACAACAAACCCAAAACCAACCAGAGCGTGGAAAAGGCTTTCAGCATTTTGGAACTGCTGGCTGACAGCCCCGTTCCCATGCGCCTGAACGACATTGCCCGCCAGCTGGACATGAACCCAAGCACCGCTTTGCGCTTTCTGTTTACCCTGATACGCTGCGGCTATGTCTTCCAAAATGCCGACACTATGCGGTATTCTTTAACATTGAAGCTGTCTGCCATTGGCAGCAGCGTGGATTTGGAAGATTTTTTGTGCGACGTTGCCCATCCCTTGCTGCACGAGCTTGCCATTTTGTTCAACGAGACCATCTGCCTTGCGGTAGAGCGGGACTATACCGTGGTATACATCGACGTGGTGCAAGGCCCGGAAAAGCACACCCGCAGCACCACCCGCATCGGCAACGCCAGCTTCATGCACTCCACCGGCATCGGCAAGTTGCTGCTTACCAATTACTCCGACGAACAGCTGGCCTGGCTGGTGCAGGAAAAAGGCCTGCCCCGGCACACCCAGCACACCATTACCACCCTGGCCGAACTGCGCCGCCAGGTAACAGCCGCCGCCCACGACGGCTGCGCTTGGGACAACGAGGAGTGTGAGATTGGCGGGCGGTGCATCGCCGTGCCCATCTACAACCACCTGGGCCAGGTGGTGGCGGGCATCAGCGTTTCGGGCACGGTGTTTCGCCTTACCGACGAAGTGATTGCCGAGCGCCGCCCACGCCTGGAACAGGTTGCGAGAGAGCTTTCCCACCAGCTGGGCTGGCGCGAGGCGCCCGAGGAGGAAGGCCCTTACCTTTATAAAGGGCAGGCCACTGTATCTTAAGTGAACAAACGCAGCAATGCGAATATTTTATAGAGAAGGCGGCGACACCGCCGCGCCACGGGAGGAACGGCACATGAGTGACAAGGCAAAAACCCTGATGAAGCAGAACATTGTACTGGACGGGCTGTACCACGGCATGCTGATAGACCCGCCGCCCGAGTGCGGCATTGGCCGCGATGTGGTGGACATGATTTTGGACGGCGGCGTGAACTGCGTGGTGGATTCCATCGTGGCCGACGGCCACCCCATCGACTTTGACGAGCTGCTGGTGCAGGTGTACAGCTACAACTTGCTGCAAGACCTCATCCCCGAAAAGTTCCTGCTGGTGGAAAAATTCGAGGACATAGAGCGCGCCAAACAAGAGGGCAAGCTGGCCTGTGTGTTCAGCACCCAGGGTACCGACTGCTTCGAGGGCGACTTGCGCAAGTTCAGCATCGCCTACAAACTGGGCTTCCGCGTCGTCCAAATTACCTACAACAACGAGTGCTCCATCGGCTGCGGCGTGTATGTAAAGAACGACACCGGCCTCACCCGCTTTGGCGAGCAGGCCATTGCCGAGATGAACCGCCTGGGCATGGTCATCGACGTGTCCCATGTGGGGCACACCACCGCCATGCAGGCCATCGAGCTTTCGTCTAGCCCGGTCATCTACTCCCACGCCGGGGTGAAGAAAATCTCGAACCATATCCGCAATGCAGACGATGCCCATATCAAGGCCATTGCCAAAACCGGCGGCGTGTTTGGCGTGTGCCCCCACGGCATTATGAACACCATGGACTTGAACGTGCGCCCCACTGTGGAAAATTATATCGATTCCTTCCTGCACATCGCCGATATCACCGGCAGCTTCGACTATATCGGCATCGGCACCGACCGCTGGAGCCGCACCACCCTGACCAACAACATGAAGCGCATCAGCTTCGACCGTATCACCAAGGGCTTCTTCGGCACCTTTGACGGCGACAGCAAGCATGTACAGGGCTTCAACTACTACGACGAGTGGGAGAACCTGGTAGACCGTATGCTGGCGCGGGGTATCTCTGAAGAAGACACCGCCAAGATTTTAGGCGGCAACTTTATGCGGGTGTTCAAGCAAGTTTGGAAATAAGCCTTTTCCCCTGTTTGCATTTAGCGAGGCATCTTTATGTATGACATTTTGATAACAGGCGGCACGGTGGTAGACGGCACCGGCGCCGACGCCTATACAGCCGACATTGGCATAAAAGACGGACGCATTGCCGCCATTGGGCAGCTTGCCGGCGCCGAAGCCGCCCGCACCATCAACGCCGCCGGCAAAACCATCACCCCGGGGTTTATCGACATGCACTCCCACGCGGACGTAACCGTGCTATTGTACCCCCAAATGGAAAGCATGCTGCGCCAGGGCATCACCACCTTTGTGGGCTGCCAGTGTGGGCAGTCGGTAGCGCCCATTGGCCGGTGGTGGCTGCACAACCAGGCCCTTTTAGACCATTTTATGGAACTTTCCCCTAAGCTGTTTGCAGACCCGTACGACGACGACTACTATGTGCTCTCCAGCGTGATGCGCAAATTGATGGACGACCGCTACGGTGTGGACCACGCCTGGCCCACCTTTGGCGCCTGGCTGGATGCCGTGGACGCGCACGGGCTTTCGGGCAACATGGTAACGCTGATTGGCTACAGCACCCTGCGCGTGAACGCCGTGCTGAACGAACGGGGCGAGCCCGACGACGCCCGCGTACCCACCGAGGCGGAAAAGGCCCGGCTGAAAGCCGGCCTGCGCGAAGCTATGGAGGCCGGGGCCTTCGGCATGTCTGTAGGGCTGGACTATAAGCCCGGCATTTTCTCCAAAACACCGGAGCTGATGGAGATGGCCGCGGAGATGGCGCCCTACGACGGCATCTACTTTGCCCACTGGCGCAAAACCGGCCTGCGCGCCGGCACGCCCAAAAAGCAAAAGAAGATAGACGGCATCATCGAAACCCTGGAAGTGGGCCTGCAAAACAGCATCCAGGTGCAGATATCCCATCTCTCCACCGGGTACGACATCTTCCCCACCGACGATGACTATATGCAAACCGCCGCGGCCCGGCGCACCCTGCAGGTGATAGACGAGTATGTTGCCAAAGGCGTGCGCGCAAACTTCGACGTTATCCCCAACATCACCGGCGGCACCATGATTGCCCCGTGGCTGGTGGGCATGCTGCTGCCGTGGATTTACCGCGCCGGCGGCCTTACCAACTTTTTGCAGTACCTGCGCTACCCAGACTACCGCAACGATATCTCGCGCGTCATCAACAGCGGGGGCTTCTTCCGCTTAAACCCCCTGGTGCAGCCGGACTGGGACGAAAACACCGATATTATTGAAAGCGTGCACGAGGACTGGGTGGGCAAAACCGTGGCCCAGCTGGCAAAGCAGCGGGGCAAAAATTCCCTTGAAACCCTGTACGATTTGATGCTGGAGGACCCGTCGGCCAAGGTGTTCCGTGCCACCCACTCCATGAACCGGCACGCCGTGCAGGAGTATTACAACCACCCGCTGGCCACCGTGGGCAACGACACCTTCGTGTTCGACACCGTCTCTACCGTAGGCTTTGATGCCGAGCGCCCCGGCAACCGCCCCAACCCCAACACCTACTGCGGCTTTGTGAAGTTTATCAAGGAATACGGCATGCCCCGGCTGGAGGACAGCATTTACAAAACCACCGGCCGCGCCGCCGAGATTTTGCACCTGAGCGACCGTGGCCTTTTGAAAGAGGGCTACCGCGCCGATGTGCTCCTCATCGACATGGATGAATTGGCCACCAACGAGAGCGTGATAGACCCCCGCGTGTACCCCACCGGCATTACCCATGTGCTGGTGAACGGTACCCCGGTGATAGACGCCGGGCAACACACCGGCGCCTTGCCCGGCGGCGTTATTCGCCGGCAAACGCGCTAACCCCGAACGGAGCTTTGTGCCCTGCGCACACAACTTATAAAGAGGAAGGTGAATGCATGAACCCCGCCAAAAATGAAAAGATGCGGCAGAAAGTGATGATGAAACCCGGGGTGGAACAAGCCAGGAAGGACCTGGATGCCGACCCCCAAAACCCGGACCTTTGGTATATCTATGCCATGGCCCTGGGCAATGCCGGCCAGCACGAAGAGGCGGTGGACGCCTTCTCCCAGGGGCTCATCCACAACCCCTTCGACGCAGACCTGTACTTCGGCCGTGGCCGCAAGCACAACCACTGCGGGCGCTTCCACTCCGCCATTGCAGACCTTACCATGGCCATTCGCATAGAGCCAGAGGTGTGGACGCACTGGTATTACCGCGCCACCACCTATAACCTGGCCGGCAAGTTTGCCGAAAGCGCCGCAGATTTCGAGGACTGCATCCACAACGCCGAGGACTGGGAGCGCTGCCCCATGGTGTTTTGGCTGTACACCACCTGTGTGGAGCTGGGCGACTTTGACGGCGCCAAAAAGGCCCTTACGCTGATTCCCGACGACATCACCCCGCCCCAGATGGACTACGGCTACAACCGCTGCATCCAGCTGTTCAAGGGTTTTCTTACGCCGGAGAATTTCATTGAGCCGAAAGACGTGATGGAAGCAAAAATCTTGAAACAACCCCAGCGCTGGGAGCTGGAGCTGAACACCATGTATCTGGGGTTGTACTACTACCAGATTTTCAACGGCAACGAAGCCGCTGCCGACGATGCGCTGCGCGAGCTGATGAAGATTCCCTTCCCCAACGCCTTTGGCTGGCTGCGGGGAGAGCCCATTGCCCGCCGCCGCGGCCTTGTTTGACATACTACCCCGCCGGGTGCGCCCGGCCGAAAGGATGCAGCCATGATAGAACGTTTTGAGACGGGAAGCACCATGTCCCGGGTGGTACTTCGTGACGGCCTGCTTTACTTCAGCGGGCATGTGGCCGGCGGCCAGCAGCCCACCATCAAGGAGCAAACCACCGCCTTGCTGGCCCGGTACGACGAGCTGTTTGAGCAGTATGGCACCGACAAAAGCCGCCTGGTGTCGGCCACCATCTATATTGCCGATATGAACCTGAAAGCCGAGATGAACGAGGTGTGGGACGCCTGGATGCCCGCCGGGTGCGCCCCGGTGCGGGTGTGCGTAGAGGTGGGCCTGCCCGAGGGCTATCTGTTGGAGGTCTCGGTAATAGCCGAACAAAAATGAGAGGGATCATACCGCGGCACAGAAAGGAGCGAACCATGAATAAAAAGAAAAAGGATGAACACCGCAATTTGCTGCTCACCTCTTATACGGCGGCAGAGATTCGCAAACAGCTGGAGGACGATGCCGAAGACCCCATGCTGTGGTATAAGCTGGGCAACGCCGTCTCCGACGAAGAGGGCGCCGAAGCGGGCATCGAGATATACTCTCAGGGGCTGCTGTACAACCCCTTCGACGCCTGGCTGCACTTTGGCCGCGGCCGCAAAAACATCGGCCTGCTGCGGTTCGAACGCTGCATTGCCGACGTGAACCTGGCTATCCGTTTTCACCCCGAGGTATGGAACTTCTGGTACTACCGCGCCGTGGCCAACAACCTGGCCGGTAACTCTCAGGCCGCGGTGGATGACTTTATGCACTGCTTTAAATTGAGCACCCCGGAGGAGCAGTATCCCCTGGTGGACTGGATGTTCCTGAGCTACCTAGACATGGGCGACAAGCAAAAGGCGAAAGAAGTGCTGGAGCTCATCGACCACAACGTGATGCCCCCCACCATGGACTATGCCTACCGCCGCCGGGTGATGCTGTACAAGGGCGTCATCACACCCGAGGAGTTCATCGACCTCGAGCACATCAAGGCCAACACTTTGGACAAACCCGGCCGGGTGGACCTGGAAGTGCAAACCCTCACCTTTGGCCTGTTTGCCTATTACGACTATATTGGTGATACCGAAAAGGCAAACGAAGTGCTTTTGCGCATCACCACCTTCCCGCCTTCGGCCGCCTTCGGGTGCCTGAAGGGCAACGCCATTGCCCGCAAGCGGGGGCTTATCGCATAAACACAGGGCCTGCACATGCAGCAGGCAACATTCTTGTTGGTAACGCCCGGCACAAAACAATGCGGGCCGGTGTTATAAACCATTCGATGTACCAAAACAATGTAGGAGGTAATGTATGAAAAAGTTTTTGTCCCTGGCACTTGTGCTACTCCTCGCACTTGGCGTGCTGGCCGGTTGCGGCGGCGGCAATGACGCATCCGGCTCCCAGTCCTTCGGCGATGCGTCCAACATGCCCGCACCCACCGGCGACGGCGAGTACAAGGACACCGTCATCCTGGCCACAGGGTCCGACCAGAACTATATGGACGGCCAGATGAACAACACCAACGACAAAGTGCTTCGCACCGTGTATTCCAGCCTGGTGAAGCGCGACCAGAACAATGAGATCGTTGGCGACTTGGCCGAAAGCTGGGAGATCAGCGACGACAACCTGACCTGGACGTTCTACCTGCGCCAGGACGTAAAGTTCCACAATGGCAAACAGTTCACCTCTGCCGACGTGAAGGCGTCTTATGACCGCCTTTTGGCCGAGGACAGCCTGGTGCGGTATGCCAGCACCATGCGCTTTATTACCGACGTGTCTGTGGTGGACGACTACACCATCACCATGACCACCGAAAACCCCAGCCCCGTGATGCTGGCCAACCTGTGCCACCGCGCCAACCTGATTTTGGACGCCGACTACATCGAAGAGTACGGCCTGGACCTTGGCCTTACCGCCGAGAGCTGCAACGGCACCGGCCCCTACCGCCTGGTGCAGTGGGACAAGGACGAGATGATGGTGTTTGAGGCGTTTGACGACTATTTTGAGGGCAAACCCCCCACGCAGAACTTCATCATTCAAATCATTCCCGACACCTCTTCCCGCGCCATGGCGCTGGAGACCGGCGAAGTGGACATTGCCGACGGCCTGGCCGTTGAGGATGTGCTGCGCCTGCAAGACGTGGAGGGCATCTCCGTCAACTTCTACAAATACCAGGGCCTGCACGGCTTCCAGTTCAACTGCGCGCACGAGTATCTGTCTGACAGCCGCCTGCGCCGCGCGGTGAGCCACGCCATCAACCGCCAGGCCATCATCGACGCACTGTATGCCCCCATTGGCGAATACTGCGCCACCGCACCTGTAAGCGAAGTGGTGTTCGGCTATACCGATTTGGGCGTGGTGCCCTACGACCCCGAGCTGTCCAAACAACTGATGGAAGAAGCCGGTTACGCCGACGGCTTTGAGTTCTCCATTTTGGTGTACCCCAACTACAACCAGTCCCTGCCTTCTGCCGAGATGATCGTGCAGGACCTGGCCGCCGTGGGCATCACCGCCACCATTGAGATTGTGGACAATGCCGGCTTTAACGCCATGCAGGGCAACCGCACCTACCCGGGCGAAAACTTCCCCTGGGGCATGTTCATCATGGGCTACGGCCCCAGCTCTTTGGACGCCGACGAAGGCCTGCGCCGCCTGTGGACCACCAGCCCCGACGGCAACAATAACAACAACTACGGCTGGTATTCCAACGAAGAAGTAGACACGCTGCTGCCCCAGGCCCAGGTGGAAATGGACCCGGCCAAGCGCATCGAGATCTACAAACGCGTGATGGAAATTGTGTACCTTGAGGACCCCGCGGCCGTGTTCACCAACCAGCGCCGCATCATCTACTGCATGTCCGACAAAGTAGAGGGCTTCCAGGTGGACATGCGCAACGCCATCAACTACACCACCCTGGCCTGCCGCGCTTAACCCCTAACAGCTGCCAAGGTTTTTGGTAAAACCCTTACGGCAGGCTGCCCCGCCCGCAACCGGGCGGGGCAGCCGGGCCGTTTCCAACAATGGGCGCACCCGCCCTTTGCGGCGCTGCCCTTCGCCTTTGTGCGCAAGCCGTATAAAGCTTGTGCACAAAGGCGGCGGCCAGGGCCCGCGCACCCTGTTCGGCCTGGGCGCCCCTTTTGGGGCATGCACAAACACTTCCTTTGGAGGAATGGCAATGCTACGTTACACCATAAAACGCCTGCTGCAGCTCATCCCCACCCTGCTGGCGGTCTCCATGATCATCTTCTTCTCCATCCGCCTTATCCCGGGGGACCCTATCTCGCTGATGTACGGCCTTTCCGAGGCCGGCGGGGTGGACCCTGCTTTTATTGAGCAAATGCGCGAGCAATACGGCCTAAACGACCCGCTCATCACGCAGTATTTCCGCTATATGGGCAACATCATTTTCCACGGAGACCTCGGCACTTCCATCGTAACCAAAAAGCCCATCATGGATGAGCTGATGAACCGCTACCAGTACACCATCGTGCTGGCGTTAGGGGGCACCTTGTTCGGCTCCATCATCGGCATCGCCGTGGGCATTATCTCGGCGGTGTTCCACAACAAAGCCGCAGACAACTTCCTCATGGCCTTCTCCATGATCGCCGTGTCCATGCCCTCGTTCTTCTTGGGCATGATTTTGATGCTGGTATTTTCTCTAAACCTGGGCTTGCTGCCCAGTGTGGGCATGAAGGGGGTGAAGTATGCCATTTTGCCGGTGGCAACCCTGGGGCTATATGCCGTGGGCCTAATCGCCCGCACCACCCGCAGCTCCATGCTGGACGTTGTGAACCAGGATTATATCCGCACAGCGCGTTCGCGCGGGGTGTCCAAAACCAAAATTTACCTCTCCCACGCCTTCCGCAACGCGCTTATCCCCATCCTCACGGCCATCGGCCTGCGCTTTGGCATTCTGTTGGTGGGCTCTTCTATTGTAGAGACCGTGTTCACCATCCCGGGGCTGGGGCGCTTCATGATAGACGGCATCAGCCACCGAGATTACCCCGTGATACAAAGTACTATGCTGGTGTTTGCCACCACCTTTGTGCTGGTGAACACTTTGGTAGACCTGCTATATGGCTTTGTAGACCCACGCGTAAAATACGACTAGAAGGGAGGCCTGTGTATGAAAACCATTTTCCGCCGTTTCTGTAAACGCAAGGCCTCTGTTCTGGGGCTTATTGTTCTTATACTGTTTGTGCTGGTGGCGCTGGTTGGGCCTTCCCTGTGCCGGCAAGACCCCATGGCCATCAACGCCGGGCAAATACACAAGCCCCCCAGCGCCCAGCACTGGTTCGGCACCGATTATCTGGGCCGCGACACCTTGACCCGGCTTGTGTACGGTGCGCGCATCTCTCTTGCGCTCAGCGTGTCGGCAGTGCTCAGCGGCTCGCTCATCGGGGTGCTTTTGGGGGTGTGCGCAGGTTACTTTGGCAAGCGGGTAGACGCCATCATCTCCCGTGTCATCGACATTCTGCTGGCCTTCCCCAACCTGCTGCTGGCCATGCTGGTGGTGGCCATTTTGGGCCAGGGGCTGTTCAACACCGCCATGGCCATTGCCATCTCCTCGGTGCCCTCGGTGGCACGCATGGTACGCGGGGTGGTCATCAGCCTGCGCTCGTCGCAGTACATCAGCGCCAGCCGCGTGATGGGCGAGTCGAACACGCGCATCATCTTCACCCACATCATCCCCAACTCCGTGTCTCAAATCATCGTAAACACCACGCTGAACCTTGGCACGGCCATCCTCTCGGCATCCTCGCTTTCCTTTCTGGGGCTGGGGGTGCAGCCCCCCAACCCGGAGTGGGGCCAAATGCTAAGCCTGGCCCGCACGGCCCTGCGGCTGAACCCGTCCGAGGCGCTGTTCCCCGGCATTGCCATAACCCTGGTGGTGATGAGCTTCAGCCTGGTGGGCGACGGCCTGCGCGATGCTTTGGACCCGAAACTGAAGAATGTCTCTTAGGTAACGCATATGGAAAACACACTGCTTGACATTAAAAACCTGAAAACCTATTTCTTCACCGAGGAGGGGGTTATCCCCGCGGTGGACGATTTGAGCTTTACCCTGGATGCCGGGGAGACCCTGGCCATTGTGGGCGAGAGCGGCTGCGGCAAAAGCGTCACTTCGCTGTCCATTCTGCGCATCTACCCCTCCCCGCCCGGCAAAATCGTGGGGGGAGAGATCCTCTACAACGGCGAGGACCTTTTGCAGAAAAGCGAAGGCGAGATGCGCAAAATTCGCGGCAACGACATCTCCATGATCTTTCAGGAGCCGTTGACCGCTTTGAACCCGGTGTTCACCGTGGGGCGGCAAATTATGGAAGGGCTGCAGATGCACCAGCACCTGGACAAAAAGCAGGCCCACGAGAAAGCCGTGGAACTGCTGGCCCAGGTGGGCATTCCCACGCCCGAGCGTGTGGTGGACGAGTACCCCCACCAGCTAAGTGGCGGCATGCGCCAGCGTGTGATGATTGCCATGGCGCTTTCGTGCGAGCCGAAGATATTGATTGCGGACGAGCCCACCACCGCGCTGGACGTGACCATCCAGGCACAAATTCTGGAACTGCTGGTAAGCATCAAGGAGGAGACGGGCACCTCCATCATCCTCATCACGCACGATTTGGGCATTGTGGCCCAAATTGCCCAAAATGTGATGGTGATGTACGCAGGCCAGGCGGTGGAATATGCCGACGTGCGCTCCATCTTCAAGGACCCCTTGCACCCCTACACCGTGGGGCTGCTGCGCTCTGTGCCGGTCATCGGGGTGGAGCAAGACAGCCTGTACAGCATCAAGGGGTCCATCCCCAGCGCGAAGGACTACCCCGCCGGGTGCCGGTTTTCGCCCCGCTGCCAGGACGCCTTTGCCCCCTGTGCCGGCGAAATGCCCCCCCTGTGTACCATGCCCGACGGCCGCCGCGTGCGCTGCTGGAAATACGCCGAAGGAGGGTGCAAAGATGCCTAAAGCCCTTTTGGAAATAAACGATTTGAAGGTGTATTACCCGGTAAAAAAGCTGTTTGGCTTTGGCGAAAAACGCTATGTAAAAGCCGTGGACGGCGTGTCCCTGTCCATCAACGAGGGCGAGGCCTTTGGCCTTGTGGGCGAGAGCGGCTGCGGCAAAAGCACCCTGGGGCACACCATTGTGGGCCTGCTGGACGCCATGGAGGGCGAGATCGTCTTCGACGGGCAGCCAATTACCGGCAAGGGCAAAAAGCGCAACCTGGAACTCTCCAAAAAGAACCAGATCATCTTCCAGGACCCCTACTCCTCGCTGGACCCCCGCTTCACCGTTGGGCGCTGCATTGCGGAACCCCTGGTGGTGCATGGCGAGGGCAACCGCGAAAGCCGCAAGCAACGGGTGCTGCAGCTGATGCGCGACGTGGGGCTGAACGAGGAGCAGTACACCAAATTCCCGCACGAGTTTTCGGGCGGGCAGCGCCAGCGCATCGGCGTGGCGCGGGCCCTGGCGCTGGACCCAAAACTGATTGTGTGTGACGAGCCGGTCTCGGCACTGGACGTGTCCATTCAGGCGCAAATTTTGAACCTGATGCAGGAGTTGCAGAAAAAGTACAACCTCACCTATGTGTTCATTTCGCACAACCTCTCTGTGGTGAATTATCTGTGCGACCGCGTGGCCGTGATGTACCTGGGCAACATTGTGGAACTGGCCCCCAAAACCGCCCTGTTTGCCGCGCCCATGCACCCCTACACCCAGGCCCTGTTGAATGCCATTCCCGTGCCGGACCCCGACCGCAAAAGCATGGAGGGCACGCTTACCGGCGACGTGCCCAGCCCGCTGGACCCACCCTCGGGTTGTTGCTTCCACACCCGGTGCTCGCTTTGCACCGAGATTTGCCGCCAGGAGAAACCCCCGCGCAGGGAGCTTGCGCCAGACCACTTTGTGGCCTGTCACCACGCGCAAAACGTGGCAGAGGCGCAGGGCGCCCCGGCCTGACACCACCTGGCAGACGAGCGGCCCGGAGAAGGGCGCCAGCCGTGCCCTTCCCGCTTGAGGCGCGGCGCCCAAAGCCATACAAAACCGCACAACAAAAGAGGAACGGGAAACCCTGAGGGTTATCAATAATCAACAAAAAGCATCTGCCATTCCGCAGCCAATCGCGGATTTGGCAGATGCTTTCTTATCGCTCTTAAACTCCGTCCCACTTTGTGCTTGTGCCGGCCCTGTGCCTGCTGCCTAGCCGCCGGTGCTACTGCTGTCCGGTGCTACAGGTGCGTTCTCGTACAGGTGGATGGTCACCACGGTGCTGGAAGTCACCTCGGAATTGGCGATATGGTCTATGCTGGCCACAAGGCCGTTCAAGGCGGGGTCTGTGTTCGCCTGGCCGGCGCCGGTGGTGTAGGGCACGCCAATGCCGTTCAGGTAGTTTTGCAGGTTGGCCGGCGGGCCGTTGCGGTAGGCATCCAGGTTGGGCATGTAGTATTTATCGTATATGCGCAAATCCACTATGGTAACCGCCGGGGCAATGGCGCCGCCCGGGGGTGGGTCGGTACCCTCTATGGTGCCCACCTTGTGGAAGCCGATGGTGTTTGTAACCATGTGCGTGCGGTATTGCAACTTCAGCCGGTCCAGCTCGGCAATGGCCTCGCTGCTGGGGCGGCCAATAAAGTCCTGCATGGCAATGGTACTCACCTCGCCCGCCACATGCAGCACCACGGTGTCGCGCCCGGGGCGCACCATGTTGGCGGCCAAGTCGGTGGTGCCGCCACGCACAACCTCCACCTTCAAAACGGTGCCGGGTTCATGCTCCCCGCTGTTGCTTTGGGCCACTACAGAGTAATTGATGTTCAGCTCTTTCAGCTTGGCCTCGGCGGTCTGTTGGTCTGTTGGGGTGGTAAGGAAGTCCGGCAGCTGCACCGGCTCCACCCCCAGGCTTACCACCAGGCGAATGGGCGTTTTGCCGTCCCACACGGCGCCCTTGGCAGGGTCCTGGGAGATAATGCGCCCCTCTTCCACGTCGGCGCTGTAGGCAGTTTCCGGCTCGGCAAAAATGTAGATATCGGTATAAAAACTGTTGTCCACCACGTCCTCCAGGCGCTTGCCGGTAAAGTCCGGCAGCACCTCGTCCAGTTGGGAGGACGAGACCGAGGAAATAGACGTAGAGGAGTCTGCCCCGGGGCCGCGGTTGCGCGTGAACGCAGAGATGAGCAGGATGACAAGCAGCAGCACCACAACGGCACCCAAAGCCGCCCCACCCACAATCATCTGCTGGCGGGTAAGGCCGAAGGGGCCTTTCTCGGTGCGGGCGCCCTCCCCCGTAAGGGCCAGGCGCAATTCGTTCACGGTCTGGATACGCTCTGCCGGCAAAAGGCGCATGGCCCGCGCAATACCCGAGGACAAAAACGCCGGTACGTTGCGGCTCAGCGCGCGGGCGGGTTTCACGTTGTCCTGGGTCTTCCGCTCGTTGGCGGGGTAGGGCACTTCGCCCGTAACCAGGCGGTACAACACGCATCCCAGCGCGTAAATGTCGGTGTAACGTCCCTCAAATTCCGAGGCAGCATATTGCTCCGGCGCGGAAAATCCAGGGTACAGTTTCGCCTTCAGCTCGCTGCCCTGCTGGCGCAAGGCCAAAGTGGCAAAACCGCACAGGCGGGCGGCGCCGCCGCTTTCCAGCACAATATTCTCAGGGCTGATGCCCCGGTGCACCAAGTTGGCGTTGTGCATGGCCTCCACACCGTCCAGCACCGGGCGCATCAGGGCCACGGCGCGCGCGGCGTCCAGGGGCTCCTCCCGCTTGGTCAGGTACTCTGCCAGGGTGGGGCCCTCGGTCTTCTCCATCACCGCATAGGCGGTGTTGTTCTCCTCCACCACGTCCAGTACCTGCACCAGGCCCTCGGTAAGGCCCATGCGCAGCAGCATGCCATACAGTTCGGCAAAGTCCATACGGGTGGTTTTGAACAACACCTCGCAGCCGGGCTTTGCCGCAATGGCGCCCGTTTCATCCCGCGCGGCACACAGCGTCACCGGCATAAATTCCTTGATGGTGATGCGCTGCAAGGTGTCGCCATCGATGGCGGCGTAGGTAACCCCCTCGCCGTCGATGTCGATGTATCGGCCTATGGTATACCGCTCGGCCAGCACCCAGCCGTTGGGCAAGGCGCCGCCGGGGTTGGTATTTTCAAACTGGATGCCGCACTTGGGGCACTTCTCGCTGCCCACGGGCACGCGGCTCAGGCAATTGTCGCAGATCCTATCTGCCATGGATGCATCCACCTTTCAGCTTTGTGCGCCGCGTTTGCCGCCGCGCACACACCTGGTTTTTCGCTCGCCTGCCACCGCGTCAGCGGGGCAACTCGTCCTCGTTCTCCAGGTTGTGCCACACGTTTTGCACGTCGTCGTCCTCTTCCAGGTGGTCCAACAATTGGCCCATCCGCTTTTTGTCTTCTTCCGCAGTAAGGGCCACGGTGCTTGCCGGCAGCCACTCCGCCTCGGCAGAGACAATGGTGTATCCCTTTTCCGCCAGGGCCGCCGCCACCTCGTTCACCTGCGTCGGCTCGCACTCCACCTCGCACAGCCCGTCGTCCATGTCAAAATCATCGGCACCGGCGGCAAAGGCGTCCTCCATCAGCTGTTCTTCGTTGAGGTTCTCCCCCTCAATAAGGATGACGCCCTTCTGCACAAACTGAAACGCCACCGAGCCGCTTTGCCCCAAAGACGCGCCGTATTTGTCAAAATAGTGGCGCATGTTGGCGGCGGTGCGGTTGCGGTTGTCGGTCAGGGTCTCCACCATCACCGCAATGCCCGACGGGCCGTACCCCTCGTACACAATGGCTTCGTAGTCGTCGCGCTCGCCGCCCTCGGCCTGCTTGATGATGCGGTTGATATTGTCATTCGGCACGTTCAGGCTTTTGGCCTTGGCAATCAGGTCTCGCAGTTTGCCGTTGGAGCCTGGGTCTGCCCCGCCGTCGCGCACCGCCACGGCAATCTCCCGGCCTATTTTGGTGAACACCTTGGCCTTCTGCGCATCGGTTTTTTCCTTCTTGCGCTTGATATTGTTCCACTTGCTGTGCCCAGCCATCGGCCACCTCCGCAAAACCTGTGCTTGTTGCATACCGCCCGCCGACGGACGGCGTGCAACGATTTATTATAGCATGAACCGACATGTAATTCAAATGTAGACGCCGCGCCCGCTACGGGGCGGGCGCGGTGCCGCCGTTTTCCAGGTAGTGCTGCCAGATGTGGGCAAACAACTCCTCGATGCGGGCGTGGCTGTTTTGCAGGTACAGCCAGCCGAACAAAGCCTCCAGCCCGGTGGACGCACGGTA
>JAJDGD010000016.1 GCA_030265505.1 Ruminococcaceae bacterium OttesenSCG-928-O06
TACATCACACGTCCAAGCAACGTAAAAAAGCCCCCGCATACCGCCCTCCGCCTTCCTTCGCGCGGCGTTTTGCAGGCGGCGGGAAAATTTGTTTCGCTACGCGAAGCCAAATTTTGCACTTCGTACCCCCGGCGCTGCGCGCCGGGGGCTTTTTTACACTTTCTCACTCAGGGAAGCAGTTCCAAAAGGCCTGCCAGGTTGGGAATTTGATAAGCGGCATCCGGGGCTGCGGCGCCGTTTGCCGCCACCGTTACAAACCCGGCCGCGTTGCCGCCGGCAACGTCATCCACCGGGTTGTCGCCTATCATCCACAGCGCACGGGCCTGCCCCGCCACGCTGCGCGCCGCGTCAAAAATCTCGCCGCGGGGTTTGTCGTACCCCACGTTGCCGCTTACCAGCACTTTGCCAAAATACGGCACCAGGCCAAGGGCCTTCACCATCTGCGCAAGTTCCGGGAAGTTGTTGCTCAAAATATGGCTCTCGTAGCCGCGGCGCTGCAGTTCCTTCAGGGTGAAGAGCGCATCCGGCTGCAAATGGTAGCGGTGGGGCTGCAGCACCTTTTCCCGCAGGCGGGGGGCAATGGCCGCGGCCTGCGCCGCCGTAAACCCGCAGCTTTGGAACATGGCCGCAAACTGCCCCTCGCAGTAGGCCCACCAGGCGGCGCCGGTGATATGGCGGGTGTCTCCGCCCGGGATGGTAAACCAGGGCAGGCAGGTGTGGCTGAACTGGCGGTGCAGCACCGCCGCGTTTAGTGGCGCTTCGGGCACGGCCTCGGCGGCGGCTTCCATGGCGGCGTCGAACCACAGAATATCCGGTTTTGTAATCGTGCCGTGAAAGTCCCAAAACAGCACGGGCTTTTCCTGCGCAATGGCGGTGAATTCCTCCAGCGTGTACAGGCAGCTTACTACCTGGCACAGCGCCCGCTTGGAAAGGCGCTGCGGCAAGCCTAGGCGGTGCAACAGCGCCCGGCGCCGCGCCGCGCTGCCCGCCGTGCCCGAAAGGCCCAGCTGGTACAGGTGGGTGTGGGTGATGGGTGTACCCTCCACCGGCGCTTGCAGCACCACGCCCGCACGCTGCAGCGCGGCGCGCAGCACCTCGGGCGGCAGGCCCTCTACGCCCAAAAGGCCCTCTTTGCCGGGGGCGGCCTTGCGGGCTTCCTTGCCGGGCACCGCGGGGATATACGCGTGGCGGATGGTGCACCCCGCCGCAATTTTCTCCACATAGGTGCGTATTTGGAAGCCCGCCCTGTCAGAGTCCGTCAAAATCAGCAGGCCGCGCTTTTTCCCAAGCGTGCGGATGAGGGCCTTTTTCTCTTCGTCGCTGTAAATGGAAAAGCCCCCGGTGGGCAGGATGAGCCCCTCCACCTGGCTGGCCAGCGCGGCGGCGTCGTACTTGCCCTCCACTATAACAACTTCCGTTATGCGCAGTTTTTCCATCAGCGCCCCCGCAACAGCAGCAGCTGGCCCACCGCCGCCTGTAACAACAGGCTTTTGTCCGGCAAGGCACTGCTTTTCAGCTGCCTGTCCAGCTTTGCCAGGCACAAAATGCACCCCTGCAAAGCGGCAGTGGTATAGCGGGCGGCGTTTTCTTTGGCCTTTTGCATGCGGTACTCGTTGCCTTTGTAGCCCATGTCTTTGAAGATGGTGGAGAGAGGCTTTTTCGCCTCCACGCCCACCCGCACGCGGTACATGTCCACAAAGCTGCCGGCAAGGGCGCCCGCTATGGCCACGGGCTCTTGCCGCAGGGCCAGCAGCTGGGCCAGCTTTTGGTGGGCCGCTGCAGCGCGCCCGGCGGCAATGGCCCCCACCAGCTGGAACACGTCGGCCTCCACGTTGTGGGTGGCCAGCGCCTCCACGGCTTCCTCACCTATGGCGCCGTAGGCGCACAGGGCGGCCAATTTTGCCACCTCCTGCTGCAACAGGGTGCGGTCCTCCCCCGCGCGCAGCAAAAGGGCCTCGGCGGCCGCCGGGGAAATGGACGCGCCCGCCGCCCCTGCCAACTGTGCGATGTACTGCAAATTGTCCCGCCGGGTGGGCTTTGCAATCTCGGCGGCGTAGCCCGCTTTTTCCGCCGCGGCAAACAGGGCCTTGGCCTTTTTGGTGCCGGCAGCCTTTTTGTCCTTGTGCAGCACCGTTACCAGCAAAACGGCGTTCTCCATCTCACCAAACAGGGCGGCCAGTTCCTCGGCATCGGCGTCTTTCACCGCCGGCAGGGAAAGCGTGCGCAGCTCCACCAAACGGGGCGTACCAAAAAAGGAGATGGTGCCCGCCGCGGCCACCACCTCGGCAACATCGGGCGCGGGGCCCTCCAGTACCGTCACATCGGCGCCCTCGGGCGCGGCCAGCACCGCCGCGCGCACTTTGGCGGCGGCCTCTTTCAACATGGCCTCCTCGGTGGAGGCAAAATAGTACACCGGGCAGGCAAAAGGCGCCTGTAACAGGGCGTTCAATTTCTCGTTATCACGCGCCATCCAGCACCTCCCGCATGCGTATACCGCCCCCCGGGCGTATCCATATCAGGGCCTCGCCCTCGTTTTGCAGCACTTTTGCCTCCGGTGCCGCCCACGCAGGCGCGGCACCTGCGGTGATAAGCGTACCGTACTGCCCCTGCACCTTGCCACTGCCCGCCACCAATACGTCCGGCGCCCCGTAGGGCTGCATATTCACACTACCGCTACACAGGGCAATTTGGGTGCCGGCCACGTCCACACAGGCCAGCGTGCCGCCGCCCTGCTTTGCCAGGTAAACGCGCACACCCTCCACCGGCGTGTACACGGCCCGGTGCAGCACGTCCTCCTCGGCCACCACCACCTGTTGCGGGCTGTACAGTTCCAGGTACTCCTCGCTCTCGGCAGTGCGGCGCATGTCTATGAACAAGACACAATCCTGCGCATTGTTTTGCTGTAAAATGCGGCCGATGGCCGCGGCGTTCTGGCGGCTGCGGTACAAAACGACGGACTGTGTGCCCACCGTTACCACCAGCGAAGGGTTGGCTCCGCCCCCGGCCACCACCACCCGCACGGTGCCGGCGTTTAGCGTGGTGTGCAGCCCTGCGGCAAGGCACAGCGTAAGGCTGCAGGCCAGCACGGCAGCCAATGGGCGCCGTGCTTTCCAGCCGGCAAAGGCCAGCAGGTATACCGCCACCACCACCGCCAGCGCAAAGACGCCGCCCACGGGCACCACCGCTTTGGGCACCTGGGCGCACAGGCCGGTTAGCCATTCCAAAAAGCGCAGCAGTGCGCCGCATACCACGGCCGCGCCGCCACCCAGCGCCCCCAAAACCGGCCAAGATGGCGGAATGGCCATGACAAACCCGCACAGCACGATGTATTGCAGCAGCGGCACCGCAAGAATGTTCATGGGTACGGCCAGCAGGGACACCCCCATGCCCGCGTACACCAGCACCGGCAGCGTGGCCAGGGTGACGCACAAAGGCGTAAGGGCCGCGGCGGCAAGGCGGCGCAGCAGGCGTTTGGGCCATGGCAGGCCCGGCGCTGCGGCCAGGCGCAGTTTGTCTGCCAGGCCCCCGCTGCCCAGCGCCCCCAGCGTGGCGGTGAAGGACAATAGTAGCCCTGTATCCGCCGCGGCCCAGGGGTTTGCGCACAGCAGCACCACCGCGGCAAAGCCAAGGGAGGTGTAAATGTCGGCCCGGCGCTGCACCATTGGCCCCAAAAACACCAGCAGCCAGGCAATGCCGCTGCGCACCACCGAGGGGGTGAGGCCCGTGAACGCCATGAACAGCAGCACCCCGGCCATGCACAGCCCGCCGGCCAGCCGACGCCGGCGCACCAGGGCAAACACCACCCGGCGCAGCGCCATGCACAACAGGGAAAGATGCAGGCCCGAGACCACCATCAAATGGGAGATGCCCGCAGCGCGGTAGGCCTCGGTGGCAGCGGCGGGCACAAAGCGGCGGTCCCCCACCGCCATGGCGGCGGCAATGCCCGAAAGCCGCTGTGGCAACCGGCCCAATATGTTGGCGCTGGCGGCATATTGCAGCTGCCGCAGCCGGGTAAGCGGTGTGTGGGCCGTGCCCACCACCACCGGCGCGCCCTGCGCCGAGGCCCCCAGGTAAAACCCCCGGCTGTAGTTATAGCTTTGGGTACTGCCCTGGGCAAAGGCGTAAAACCGCAGGGGAATCTCAATCTCCTGGCCAACTTCGGCAGCAGCCATGCCCCGCACCAGCACCTTACAGCCTGCGGGTACCTTTTCGCCGTCCAGCGTGGCAACTTTTAAGGTGGCGTGCACGGTGTCCCCGCCGTAGCCGGGCTGTACGTCCACCACACGGGCTGTGGCAATGCCTTCGCGGCCCTCCATCTGGCGCAAAGGCTGCACCAGAGCCTGTTGGTAGCCGGCGCGCAGGCACAGCGCCAAGGCCGCCGCACCCAAAAGCAACACCGGCACCCCACCCGCAAACGTGCGCAGGCGCCACAGCCCCACAAAAAAGGCCGCCGCCAGCACGCAGCCGCACACAAGCAGGGCCCCTGCCGGCAGCCGCAGTGCCACCAGCATTGCCCCTAAAAAGGCGAACCCGAACACAGCCAGCGGCCTTTTCACCCAAAACTTCCCCTTTTGCGGCGGCCAACCACAGCGCTGTGCGCCCCGCGCCACCGCAGGCGGGGCCGCCGTGCGTTGCCTAGCCCCCCTGCAGGGGCAGCGGCGCCAAAAAGGTGATATCCTTGCGGTCGGCGGCGCCACCTTCGGCCAAAACGGCCGCGCGTGCCACAATGGTGGCGGTGCTTTTGGCCACAATGGCCTCCATGGCCTGCAGGGAACCCCCGGTACTGATCACATCGTCCACAATAAGCACCCGCTTGCCGTTCAGATAGTCCAGATCCGGGCGGTCAATGCACAGGCTCTGGCGGCTCTCGGTGGTGATGGACTGCACCTCGATGACTACCGGGTCCTCCATATACAGCTTTTTGCCCTTGCGCGCCGGGATGTATTTTTTCCCGCTTTGGCGGCTCATTTCATACGCCAAGGGAATGGCCTTGGCCTCGGCGGTAACAATCACGTCGAAGGCGGGCACCTTTGCCAGCAGCGCTTCGGCACAGGCGATGGTAAGCTCCACATCGCCAAACATGATGAAAGCCGCAATGGACATATCTTCGCTTATTTTGCAGATGGGCAGATGGCGCACAAGGCCCGCCACATGCAGTTCATAGGTTTGGCCCATAAGAGGTCCCTCCTGTTTTTCCAAATGGGTGGACTTGTATTTTTCTGGGTGCAATATCTTTATCTTTGCGCATCGGGCGTCGGACTCCAGATGTTCGGCTGCGCCGAGCCAACCCTCGGCGCACAGCGCCCTCACTCCGCCGCAGACCGCCCTCCACCTTCCTGCGGTCGGCGTTTTGCGGGCGTCGAACTCCACTTGTTTTGCCGCAGCCGCGGCAAAGCCAAGTGTCGGCGTAAACGCCCTCTTCCCGCTGCTCGGCTGCTTCGCAGCCTCTGCGGCTTAGGCGCGCCCTGCCAGGGCGCCCTTCGCCGCGCAGCGGGTGTCAGTTGTTTGCCTGCTTCCGCAGTCAAGCCAACTGCCAGCGCACAGCGCCCTTACCCCGGGGGCCAGCCAAGGTTGCGCCCGGCCAGCACATGGAAGTGCAGGTGGGGCACAGTTTGGCCGCCTTCCTCGCCCACATTGGTTACAATGCGGTAGCCGTTGGTGTAGCCGTCTTGCGCGGCCAGGCGGGCCGCCAAATTGAACACCCGGCCCAAAATGCTGCCCTCGTCCTCGGTAAGGGTGGCGGCGCTTTGCATGTGGGCCTTCGGCACAATCAGGATGTGGAACGGCGCCTGGGGGCTGATGTCCCGGAAAGCCACCAGCTCGTCGTCCTCATACAAAAAGATGGTATCGGTTTGCCCTTTGGCAATGGAGCAAAACAGGCATTCTTGCATCTCTTCTCTCCTCTATTTGTGGCAGTATTTCAATATAGTGTGCCCCTGCGGGCGTGTTTACAACTGGGCTTTTACAATGTCGGGCACGGCGTCCAGGGCGTTTTGGGCTTTGTCCGGCTGCTTGATGCCCGCCATGGCAAAGTCTGCTTTGCCGCCGCCGCTGCCACCGGCCACCTGGGCTATGGCCTTTGCCAGGTTGCCCGCCGCAAGCCCGCGGGCCACGGCGTCGGTGCCGCAGCACACCGCCAGGTTCATCTTGCCGTCCGCTTCGCCAATCAGCGCGCCCACACCCGCGGGCTCGTTGTTTCGTATCATGTCGCACATCTTGCGCAATGCATCGGCGTTCGTGTTTGGCAAAAAGGCCGTGAATACCTTAATGCCCTCTACCTCCACCGGGTTTTGGAAGATGTCGCCCGCCTGCTGGCTGGCAGCCTTGCCCTTCATGCTGTCCAACTCTTTGCGCAGGCGGCGGCTCTCCTCGGCCAGGGCCTCCAGCCGGGCGGGCAGCTCCCGCACGGCGGCCACCTTCAGGTTGGCGGCCATCTTCTGCAGCATCTCCTCGCGCTCGTCCAAAAGGCGCAACACGCCGTAGCCGGTGGTGCTTTCAATGCGGCGCACCCCCGCGGCCACGCTGCTTTCTGATAGAATGCGGAAACTGCCCAGCTGGGCGGTGTTGCTCACATGGGTGCCGCCGCACAGCTCGGTGCTCCAGCCCTCAATGTCGATAACTCGCACCACATCGCCATATTTTTCCCCAAACAGGGCCATGGCACCCATCTGTTTTGCCTGTTCTATGGGCAGGTTGTGCACCGTCACGGGCAGGGCGGCAAAAATCTTGCGGTTCACCATGGCCTCGGCCTGCTTTACTTCGTCCGGCGTCATGGCTTCAAAGTGGGTAAAGTCGAACCGCATGCGCTCGTCGTCCACATAGCTGCCAGCCTGGTGCACATGGTCGCCCAGCACCTCGCGCAGGGCCTTTTGCAGCAGGTGGGCACTGGTGTGGTTGCGCATGATGGCACGGCGGCGGTCCTCGTCCACCTCGGCAAGCATGGTGCCCCCCACCTTCACCACGCCCTTTTGCAGCGTGGCGGCATGAATGATGAAGCCTCGGGTGCTGTGCTTTACACCGCGCACCGCTAAGCGTGCGCCACCACCGGTAAGGAAGCCCGTGTCCGCCACCTGGCCGCCGCTCTCGGCGTAGAAGGGGGTGCGGTCCAGCAGCACCAGCACGCCCTCTTTCTCCGCACCGTCGGCAGACATGGCGTCCAGCAGCTCCTCCCCGTCGGACAAAGCCAGCACTTTGGCCTCCACCACCAGCTCGTCATAGCCCACAAAGGCGGTGGCGTCGGCGGCCACCTGGGCAAACAGGTCTGCCTCCCAGCCGGCTATGTCGCGGCGGGCGCGGTCCTCCCTCGCCTTTTTGCGCTGTTCTTCCAGCGCGGCTTCAAAGCCCTCGGTGTCCACTTCTATGCCGCGCTCTGCGGCAATTTCCTTTGTCAGGTCCAGCGGGAAGCCAAAGGTGTCCTGCAATTTGAAGGCCTCGGCGCCGTCCAACACGGCGGCCGCCACAGTGCGCAAGGCCTCCACCGTTCCGTCTGCCGCCTCTTTCAGGCCCTGCTGCGCCGCATCCGCAGCGGTTTTTAGCGTTTTGACGGATGCAGTCGCACTTTCCGCAATCGACTCCAGCGAGACATTCGGCAACCCATTCAAAAGCTCATTCAACCGCTCCATCCCCGCGTCTATGGTGCGGGCAAAGCGGCCTTCCTCGGCGGCAATGGTTTTCTTGATATAGTCGGCATTTTCCAAAAGCTCGGGGTAGGCGCCGGCATTCTGCTGCACCACGGTGTCACACACCTCGGCCAAAAAGGGCGTTTTTATGCCCAACATGCGCCCATGGCGGGCCGCCCGGCGAAGCAGCCGCCGCAGCACATAGCCCCGCTCCTCGTTTGAGGGCAAAATGCCGTCGCTTACCATAAACACGGTGCTGCGGATATGGTCCGTCACCACACGGATGGAAATATCGGTTTTTTTGTCCTGGCCGTAGGTTTTGCCGGAAAGGCGCTCCACATGCTGCAAAATGGCGCGGATGGTGTCCGTCTCAAACAGGTTTGGCGCGTCTTGCATCACGCAGGCCAGGCGTTCCAAGCCCATGCCGGTGTCTATGTTGGGGGCGGCCAATTTTTCGTAGTTGCCCTGTCCGTCGCTGTCAAACTCTGTAAACACCAGGTTCCACACCTCGATGTAGCGGTCGCAGTCGCACCCAGGCTTACAGTCCGCTTTGCCGCAGCCGTGCTGCTCGCCGCGGTCGTAATATATCTCGCTGCAGGGGCCGCAGGGGCCGCTGCCATGCTCCCAAAAATTGTCCGCCTTGCCCAGGCGCACCATGTGGTCCTCGGGAACGCCCACGTCCCGCGTCCAGATATCCCAGGCATCGTCATCCTCCAGGTATACACTAATGTGTAACTTATCGGCGGGGATGTCCAGCCATTCCTTGGCGGTAAAAAACTCCCACGCCCAGGGAATGGCCTCTTTTTTGAAGTAGTTCTGGAAGGAAAAGTTGCCCAGCATCTCAAAATAGGTGCCGTGGCGGTCGGTGATGCCCACGCTTTCAATATCCGGCGTGCGTATGCATTTTTGGCAGGTGCACACCCGGTGGCTGGGGGGGCTTTCCACGCCCTGGAACCACTTTTTCATCGGGGCCATGCCGCTGTTGATGAGCAATAGGCTTTTGTCCCCGGCAGGCACCAGGGGAAAGCTTGGCAGGCGCAAATGCTCCTTGCTTTCAAAAAACTGCAAAAACATCTCGCGCAGCTCGTTCAGGCCGGTCCATTCCATAGGTTTTTCTCCTTACAAAATACAATACGGCCTTCATCCCTGCAGGGACGAAGGCCGCAAACAGCTTCCGTGGTACCACCCAGCTTGCGGCCCGCAATGGGCCGCCACTCTGCACGTTGTAACGCACGCCTGCGCCGGGGGTTGGCCGGGGCTTGGGGGTGGCGGTGCCGCACCGCGAAAGCCTTGCAGCCATGGGCTTTCTCTCTTAAAAAACAGGTGCGTGCGTTGGCCCCTTCTCAGCCGGTTTCTCTATGCCGAAACTATTGTTTTATTATACCCGCCGGGGCATTGGGTGTCAAGCCGCAGAAGGGCCGCCCCCCTGCGCGGGACGGCCCTTCTTGTAGTGTTCTTGGTGGCGCCCTGAAGGCGCCCTTACCCGCTGCGCGGCATTTCGTGCCCATCTCCCGCCGCAGCCAATCGTTCTACGCTTCGCTTGCACTCTTGGGCGTCGGACTCAGGTTATTTCTCCGCAGCCGCGGCGAAGCCAACCTTCGGCGCCCTGAAGGCGCCCTTACCCGCTGCTCGGCTGCTTTCGCGCCTCTGTCCCTCGCGCGCCTTGGGGCCGCTCGGGACGCATCGGGCTCGTTTGTTTTCTTCGCTACGCTCAGAAAGCCAAACTCGGCACTTCGTGCCCTTAGTACATGCCGTCCATGCCGCCCATGCCGCCGGCAGGCATGGCGGGTGCGGGGGGCTCGGGCTCGTCGGCCACCAGCGCTTCGGTGGTGATAACCATGGCCGCCACGCTGGCCGCATTCTCAATGGCGTTGCGCGTCACCTTGGTGGGGTCCACAATGCCAAACTTGATCATATCGCCGTACTCTTCCTTCTGCGCGTCGAAGCCGAAGTTCTTCTTCTTCGCGGTACGAATCTTGTCGATAATGACGCTGCCCTCTACACCGGCGTTCAAAGCAATTTGCCGCATGGGAGACTCCATCGCCTTCAGTACAATGGCGGCGCCTGTCTTCTGGTCGCCCTCCAGCTTGGGCATCAGCTTTTCAATGGCGGGAATCACCTCCAGCGGGGCCACGCCGCCGCCGGCCACAATGCCTTCCTCCACGGCCGCGCGGGTGCTGTTCAAGGCGTCCTCAATGCGCAGCTTCTTCTCTTTCATCTCCACCTCGGTGGCGGCACCCACGCGCAGCACGGCCACACCGCCAGAGAGTTTTGCCAGCCGCTCTTGCAGCTTCTCGCGGTCAAAATCAGAGGTGGAGGCCTCGATCTCGGCGCGGATTTGCGCGATGCGGTTCTTGATATCGCCAGACTTGCCGGCGCCGTCCACAATGATGGTGTTCTCTTTGGTCACCTTCACTTGTTTTGCCTGGCCCAGCATGTCCATGGTGGTCTCTTTGATGTCATAGCCGAGCTCGTCGGTGATGACCTGCCCGCCGGTGAGGATGGCGATGTCGCGCAGCATTTCCTTGCGGCGGTCGCCAAAGCCGGGGGCCTTCACGGCCACACAGGTAAAGGTGCCGCGCAGCCGGTTCACAATCAGGGTGCTCAGGGCCTCGCCCTCCACATCCTCGGCAATGATAACCAGCTTGCGGCCCGCCTGCACAATTTGCTCCAGCAGGGGCAGAATGTCCTGGATGGAGGACAGCTTTTTGTCGGTGATGAGGATGAGCGCGTCGTCGATAACGGCCTCCATCTTCTCGGTATCGGTAACCATGTACGGGGTGATATAGCCGCGGTCGAACTGCATGCCCTCCACCACTTCGCTGTAGGTCTCGGCAGTCTTGCTCTCCTCAATGGTAATCACGCCGTCGGCGGTCACCTTCTCCATGGCCTCGGCAATCAGGGTACCAATGGTCTCGTCCGAAGAAGAAACCGTGGCCACGCGGGCAATATCCTCGCTGCCTTTCACCTTCTGGCTGTTCTTTTTCAGTTCTTCCACGGCTACGTCCACGGCCTTCTGTATGCCGCGCTTAATGTCCATGGGGTTGGCACCGGCGGCCACGTTTTTCATGCCCTCCTGCACCATGGCCTGGGCCAGCACGGTGGCGGTGGTGGTGCCGTCGCCGGCGGCGTCGTTGGTTTTGGTGGCAACTTCTTTCACCAGCTGGGCGCCCATGTCCTCAAAGGCGTCCTTCAGCTCAATGTCGCGGGCAATGGTCACGCCGTCGTTGGTAATGGCGGGCGCGCCGTACTTTTTGCCCAGTACCACGTTGCGGCCCTTGGGCCCCAGGGTAATCTTCACAGTATCCGCCAGGGTATCAATGCCGGCGCTGAGCGCCTTGCGGGCTTCCTCGCCGTACAAAATCTGTTTTGCCATGTTCTATTTCTCTCCTTTAAATAATGTGGTTTTCATTCTCTCACGCCGGATTTTGTACTTCGTACCCATCTCAACGGCGCGGGAAAATCCGTTTGTGCCTTACATCCTGCCCATGGTATGCTTCGCTTCACAGGCCGGAGCTTGCACTTCGTGCCTTACTCTCCCTACTCTACAATGGCCAAAACATCGCTCTGGCGCAGGATGGTATACTCTTCCCCATCCACTTTCACCTCGGTGCCGGCATACTTGCTGGCCACCACTTTGTCGCCCTTTTTCAACACCATCTTCACGTCTTTGCCATCCACCAGGCCCCCGGGCCCCACTTCAATCACCTCGGCAATTTGCGGCTTTTCGCGGGCGTCGCCGGTAAGAATGATGCCGGACTTCGTGGTCTCCTCCGCCTCAAAGGTTTTGATGACAACACGGTCTGCAAGCGGTTTCAGTTTCATCTTTCTGCATGCTCCTTTATCTTGATTTGTTGGCGGTCAGGCCGCCGCTGCGGGCAATAGCACTCGCAGCCATTAAGTGCTAACATATATTTTAGCGGCTACTGCCGCAAAAATCAAGGGGTAAATGTAAAATTTTTGAGAAAACTGCTGCCGGCCGCGCAGGCCGGCAGTTTAGAAATGCTTTTGGGCCGTGGTGGCATGCTTTTTCTAGGCCTGTGTCTTGTATGCCGCGGCTAGGGGCGCCGGCAGCACAAACCGTGCCGCCTTGGGCATCACCTTTGCAAACAGGCGGGGGGCGGGCCCACATTCGCCGTCCACATTCAGCACAAAGCTATCGCCATACACCGGGTGCATCTCCACCTCTTTGGCGCTGCGGTACACCATCACGTCCTTGAACTTGTCTGCCAGCCGGCCGTCCACATAGTGCTCCCCCTTCTTGTAGGGGCCTATGATGGAGGCAATCAGCAGTCGGCTCACCTTTTTGACAAGGATCACATCCAGCTGCCCGTCGTCCAGCCGGGCCATGGGGGCCGCCTGGTACCCGCCGCCGTAGTGCTGGGCGTTGCACACCGTGGCAATCAGGTAGTCGTCCTCCCAGCTTTCGCCGTCCACCGTGATGTGCAGCCGGCGGCCCAGGGGCTTCAGCAGCTTTTCCACAATGGAGATATTGTACGCCATGCTACCGCCCAAAAACGGGATGCGCCGGTACTTGGGAATGTTGTAGGCCACGTCGGCGTCCAGCCCGGTGCTGGTAATGGCCGCACAGATGCCGCCGTCCACCTCCATCAGGTCTATGGGCACGGCCTCGCCCTGTATTTGCGCGCCTATGTCTAAAAACTGCTGCGCGTCGCCAAACATACGGATGAAATCGTTACCGCTGCCGCAGGGCAGGCAGGCCACCTGCGCGTTGGGAAAAGGGTAGGCCCCGGCGAAAATCTCGTTCAGGGTGCCGTCGCCCCCCACCGAATAAAGCCGCACGGCCTGCCCTGTACCGGCGATGGTGGAGGCAATATAGGTGGCGTGTTTGGGCGCCTCGGTCATCTCAAACTCCGGCGTGATGCCCGCAGCCTCGGCCGCCTGCTGGATGACGGGCACCATGGCCCGGGTGGCGTCCTTTTTGCCGGACACCGGGTTTACGATGAACACATGGCGCACTGGGCCTTCCCCCCTTTTGCGGCGCGCTTTCCCGCTGGTGGCGCGCCCGCTTAACACATACAGGAAAATTATGCCACAGCCGCAGCCCGATTACAAGGGCGCACGGCGTGTTTTGCGCGGGGGCGGTGTTTGCACACTCTAAAGTGTGTTTGCAAATCTCCAAAGCACCCCAATCCGGCATTTTTCCCGCTGTTTCTGCGTTGCTTTTCCTTGCAAACCACCAAGGTTTGCTGCGCCAAAGCGCCTTGAATCACCGGTAAATCTGCTCGGCTTTGTGTATTTCTCCAATTTGAAAACACACTCTAGGGCCGTTCCTCACCGCGGCGGGCCTGGGCATCCAAAAAATCATCCAGCTTGCCCAGGGCCTGCACATGGCGCATATCGGCTATCACACCGTCGTAAAAGCGGCGCATGTCCCCCAAAGACACATCAAAGCGGATGCTTTCATCCCCGAAGAAGGTTTCGTCCGCCTGCATGTACTGCTGCATGCGGCGGCGGGCCTCGGCTTCATCTGCCGGCTGTACAAACACCGTGGTAATGCGCTTTGTGTCCACCCCGGTGGGGTTGGCACGTTTGCCTTTGGCAAAAAAGCGCAGCCACATGGCCCAGTCCTCGTGGGCGGGCAATGCCTCATCCAGGCCGCCGCAGGCTTCAAACAGGCTTTTTTTGAACACCACCCCCGCCACATGCACCTGGCAGGTTTGGCACATGGTAAACACATCCATGCGGTCAATCTCTATGGGCACCATGCGGCGCACCACATGGCGGTAGGGCACCTCGCTCTCCACGTCCACCTCCATGCTTACCGAGGAAGTGGTAAGCAAATCTGCCGCCGGGTGGGCGGCGGCAAGGGCAGCCATGGTCTCCAAATGTTCGGGGTAAAAATAGTCGTCATCGTCCAGCAGGTTGAGGTAAGGGCCCTTTGCCGCCGCAAGGCCAATGTTGCCCGCCTTGCCGCGGCCCACATTTTCTCCGGTGGCGATATATCGCACCGGCAGGTGGCTGAACTCCTGCTCCACCATGGTTTGGGCCGTGGGGGCGCCGTCCTCCACCACCACCACCTCAAAATTTTGGTGGGTTTGGTTTGCCAGGCTTTGCAGCGTGCAGCGCAGCCGGGCCGGGCGGGCATGGGTGCGCACAACCACCGAAATAGCGGGCAAGTCTCCCTCCGCCTGCATCACCGGGGCCTCGGGGCCAGGGTCCAGGGCAAAATCCTGCGCGCGCAGGGCGCCGGCAGCCCGCCGCAGGGCGGCATGCCCCCAGCGCCAGGCAAGGCGGCCCCACAGCCGCCCCAAATGCCGCACCCAGCCCCCCGCAAGGGCCCGGCGTACCCCGGGGTAATGCTGCGGGTTTTTCAGCGTGGCAAAATAGCGCCGGTTAGCGGCGGGCACGCCTCCGTATTTATAGGCCAGCAACAGCTCTCCCCGTGCGGCATCCACATAAGGGCCCAGGCCCTCGTCGCCTGCCTGCTGCCCGGTGCTGTGCAACACAGCCCGAGGCAGATAGTACAGCGCACCCCCTGCGCCCCGCAGCCGCAGGGCAAGGTCATACAAAGCGGCAGGCGGGGGCAAGGCGGCGTCAAAGCCACCCACTTCTTCCACCGCGGTGCGCCGCAAAAGCGCCGCGCCGCCGCAAAAGCGCTGGGCCTCCAGGCTCACGGGGTCTATGTAGCCCACGCCCCCACCGGGCACACAGCGCAGGGCAAAGCCCGCGGCGGCAGGCCGGGCCGCTATGCCCTGCTTTGCCGCCGTAAAAAAGCCGGCAGCCGGGGCAAGGCCCTGTGCCAGCACCAGCACCCAGGGCGCCGTGCCGGGCAGCACGGCGCTGGCAAAGGGGTTTTGCTGCCGGTGCACCGTGCACTGCCCAAACAGGGCGGCTTCGGCCCCTTCGGCAGGGACTGTCAGTACATCAAATTCCATGGTTTGCCCCCGTATCGGCCGCTGTGGCGCCCTTTCTTTCCATCGGCAGGGCGCCATGCTTCGGCAAGGGCCGTGCCACGCATGGCACAGCCCTTGTCTGCTTTGCAACGGGCGGCACCCGGCCACCCTTTGCCCCATTCTTTTTGATTATACTCCAAAACCCGCTGCTGTGCACGCGGGTGCCCGCGCTCGGCAAGCAGCGCAAGGTTCAGTCCCCGGCGTGGTAGGCGGGCAGGGCCCCGGCCGCACCGCCGGCCTGCCGCAGGCGGAAGCGCCCCACGTTCTGGTTCAAAATGGCACTTTGGGCGTTCAGCTCTTCGGCGGTGGCGGCGCTCTCCTCGGCGGTGGCGCTGTTGGCCTGTATCACCTGGGAAATTTGCCCAATGGCCGTGTTCACCTCGGTAATTGCCGCCGCCTGCTGGCTGGATGCCTCGCTGACGGTCTTCATCGCCACGGCATTGTGGCCGGCAATCTCCCCCACCTGGGCAAGGCTTTGGCTGGTTTGCTCCACCAGTTGGGCGCCCTGCTTCACATTATCCACGCTGGTCTGTATCAGGCCGGCGGTCTCCTTGGCGGCCTCGGCGCTTTTGCTGGCCAGGTTGCGCACTTCGTCGGCCACAACGGCAAAACCCTTGCCGTGCTGGCCCGCCCGTGCGGCCTCCACCGCGGCGTTCAGCGCCAAAATATTCGTCTGGAAGGCAATGTCGTCTATCGTCTTGATAACCTTGCTGATCTCCTGGCTGGATTCCTCAATAGCTGCCATGGCGGTGTTCAGCCGGCCCATCACATCTATGCTCTCGGTCATCAGGCGGCCGGCCTCGTCCACTTCCTCCACAGTTTTTTCGGCCAGCTGGGTGGTCTCTTCGCTTTGCACCTGTATCTGAGAGATGGAGGCCGAAAGCTCCTCTACCGTGGCGGCCTGCTGGGTGCTGCCGGTGGCCAGGGCCTGGCTGCCGTCGGCTATTTGGCCGGCGCCCGCCGCCACATGGTCTGCCGCCTGGCGGATATCCGACATCAGGTGGTTGTTGTTGTCCAAAATATCCACAATGGCCTTGCCCACTACGTCCTTGTCCGAGGCGATGTCCATCTGCACGGAATAGTCTCCCCCGGCCATGGCGTTCAGCACCTGGGCCTGATGCTGGAAACTGGCCATCATTTCCTCAAAGGCGTCGGCCAGCTGCTTTGTCTCGTCCTTGGTCTGTATGTCCAGCTGCACGTTCACGTCGCCCTGGGCAATTTGCCCGGCGGCACCCACCAGGGTTTTGATAGGCGCCACGGTTTTGCCGGAGATATACAGCCCCAGCACCACGGCAATGGCCAGCAACCCGGCCCCCACGCCAAGGCTGATAAGGATGAAACTGAGCATCGCGTCGTTTTTCACATCGGTATACTTGCCCGCAAACAGCATGCCGATGTTTTCGCCGTTTTCGTCCTGCAGGGGCATATACTCCACATAGGCGTCGCGGCCCAGAATCTGCGCCGTGCCCAAATGGTCTTGCCCAGTGCCCAGCACTTTGTTGGCCACCTCGCTGCTGGCCTGCGTGCCCACCGCCCGGCTGCCGTCGGCGTTCACCACGGTGGTGGCAAGGCGGGTGTCCCGGTGAAAGATGGTGATCTCTGCCCCAAGCAGGGCCTTCATCTCGTCCACAAAGGAAAGCTCGGACAAATCCCGCCCTACAGACACCGCGCCTATCAGGTTGCCGTCTGCGTCGTACACCGGCATGGCGGCGCGCACCGCCAGCGCCACGGTGGTGCCTTCCTCAAAGCCGTTGTACTCCTGGCCTTTCAGCGCCAGCAAAATGTCGTCCTGCTGCACGGTATCGCCTTTCTGGCTGGGGTTGTGCGTGCGGGCCACCACCACGGCGCTGCGGTTGGTAATGGTACAAATGCCCATCCCCGTACCGTCCAGCAGCGTGTTTGCGGCGCGCAGCACAGCGTCGGTGTCGCCCGCGGCCAGCGCGGCCTGCAAAGCACTGCTAGACGCCATCTCCCCGGCCACGATGTCCGCCTGGTTCTTCAAATCGTCCGCTTCTTTTTTCAGCACACCGCCCGCCACATTCACTTCCTCGCGGATGGTATCGTCCACATAGCCTGAGAAAATGATGCTTACCGTTACCAACACGGCTGCAATGGCTGCCACGGCAATCAATATCATGGGCAGCAACATTTTTGTACGGATACTCATGGCCTTCCCTTCCTTTTTGAAGCTTTTTCATGGCATTCGGCACTGTGTGCCACCAACGCCATGATTATACCATAAAACGACAAAAAACTATAGTGAAACCCCGTTTTTTGCCATTCCCTGTGGGACGGTTTTTTTGCACAGGCTTCAGTAGCATCGCTTGCACGGCTCGTACCCCGCTGCTACCGCTTGCTCCACCGTAACCTGGGTGGGGTTGTTCATACCGCTGCAATTCGCGTTTGAATGATATTTTTTTCCTGACTGAGGGATCCACACCTGGCCCGCAGCGGTGGTGGACGGCGCGGCCTGCACCGTGCTGCCGCCCGTACTGGTGGCGGCCGCCCCGCCTGCCGTGCTGCCACCACCGGCCGTGGCCGCCCGCACCGTTGCCTCGGCAAGCTGGTCGGTAGCGGTTCGCAAGGCCTCGGCCAGCGTCTTATTTTCCAGTTCCAGCGCATCAAATTTGACTTGTAGGGCCTCCAGGCCGGCCTGGGTATCGGCCAGGGCGTCTTCCGCCGCCTGCACCTGGGCGCGTGTCTCTGCGGCGGCCCTGTTCGCCTCTTGCAGGCCGGTTTGTGCCGCCTGCACCTCTTCCAGGGCGCCGGCCAGTTGCTGCTCTAGCTGTGGCAGCTTGGCGCCGCCGGCCGCGTATCCCGCCGCAAGCATCACAAGCGCCAGCACCACCACAGCGGCGCCCTTGCCCTTTGCGCCCAGTTTCTCCCACATCTTTTTTATGGCATCCATGTCGGCACCCCTCTCTTTTTATCACGATTATACCGTATGCCGTGCAGAAATGACAATGCCTTTTTGCGGGGCAAGGTCAGGATCAAACGGCACCCGGCCTCAAAAAACTTCGCAATCCTCTGTACAGGCGGCACCTACACCGCACCAGTCCTTTGTCGAATAAGACGCCTGCGAGAAAGTACGCGCACACAAACCCGACACCACAGGTAGGGCCATAAGTGGGTTGCATTATTGGCATAAAAAAAGACGCCAATTCTTAGCGAATCAACGCCATTTTTCTTGGTGGGGATTTAGGGACTCGAACCCCAGACTTCCTGCGTGTGATGCAAGGTGCATCATCCTATTATTATCGTTTATACGATCATTTCTAGTAGTTGCTGGGCATTTTGACTTGTACTTGACGTGTACCGCTTTTGTCTATTTGCGTTGTACTCATCAAGTTTGGTTTTAGGTTTGTGCTTATATTGTTTGTCTAAATGTGTGTAGATTCCCAAAGTGGTTTTAACATCGCTATGACCCATCATGCCATACAAGTCTGTACATCTTCTTCTGCATAGTAGCAATTGGTGCAAAAGGTATGGCACAGTTGATGTGGCGTGAATCTTTCTATTCGAAAATCCAAACCACCAGGCTTATATTTACTCACCTTTTTATCCGGATCAATACCTGATAGCTTTTTGTCAGTCTGTGCATAACCAAATTCAACATTCAGATCGTTCATATAGGAGTCCCATAAGCGCTTCCATGCTATTTTCGATAACATTCTATAATTCTTTCGCAGACATGTTTAGCGATCTTTTCCACCCCGATTTGGCATTTATTACTGGATTTTGATAGCCCTAAATCTATCTATTAAAACAATTGATATATTAAACAGTTCTTAATTGGCGAGGGCAAGCACACTTGATACAAAAAAAGTATGGTGTTTACATGCTTGGTCCAGTATTTACAAACCCCTAGAAGATTGGTACACTTTGATCGTGAGTGATGCGATTTGTTCATCTGTGTATCTGCTTTTCTTCATTTTCCCCCCTGGGTCTTTCTTCTCAGTATATCATTTTCCTAACCTTTCTACTGAACCAGTTTTTTTGGGGAGCAGGTCAAAACGCTATAATCGTAAAGGCTTGGCGCAATCTGCACTTGCGCCATATCATTTTCGCGGCAGGAGCAAAACAATGCGGGATAACTACATCGATTTCCTAAAAGGGCTGGCGGCGCTCAACATTATCCTTATCCACACGGCTTTTTGGTCGGGGGGGCCTTATGTATCACAGGAGATCCAAACGGCAACTCTTATTCTTGATGTACCCTTTTTCTTTTTTCTGTCGGGCTGGGGTACTGCATCGTCCCCCAAAATAGACCTTCGGAAAAGGTTCGGGTCCTTGCTGCATACCTACGGCAAATATGTGCAATTTGTTATTTTTCTATATGGGTTTATGCTTCTGTTCAACGCTGTACTGGGCATCGGCATCAACGGAAAACGGGGGTTTATCGACAGCTTTGTCAGAAACCTATTTTTCGTACGCTCTGAGATATATCGCCCTTCTATCGACATTATTGACGCTCTTTGGTTTTTGCCGGTGTTTTTTTCGGTAGTCCCCTTGATGACCATTCTCCTTTCCGCCGTCAACAAGCGGGAGGAAAAAGGGTTGGTTTTTACTCTGTTTTTGGTTGTCTGCATTGGAACGGGGTACGTTCTTTCCACAGGAAAAGCATTTTACCTGCTGGGACTTAACACACTGTTTTACAGCATATTCTTCCTGCTTGGCTATATGACAAAAGATGTTACGCTGAAGTGGAGAGGCCTGGTTTGTTCCATTTTTATCATTCCCGCCGTGTTGTGGGCATATGGGTACATTGCGCAAAGGGATGTAACAAACATGCAGTCCTTAAAATTCCCGCCAACGCTTGCCTATTGCCTGTATTCCTGCATCACCATTTGCCTGGCACTGTTTTTCAAAAAGTATGGGGCAAAAATCAAACGAAGCAATCTTCTGGCCTTGGTTGGCAGGCATGCCCTCAGCTTTTATTTTTGCCAATCCATCTCTTCCAGCATCTTGTACCGCATTGCGCCGCTGTTCCATTTTCCTGTCTATATCAAACTACCGTTGTGCTTTCTCATAAACCTTTGCATGGCCGCCGCTCTGGTTTTATTATGGACTGTGTTCTCCAGGGTAGCGGACCACTTACTTGGCCTGCTGCGCAGGAAAGATTGCCTCATCAAGAGAACCCCACAATCATTTTAACTACTTTCCCCACGATGGTAAAATCGTCTGCGGTAAGGATTTCCACCGGATAAGCGGCATTGAATGCCGTCAGGAGCATTTTTGTGTATTCCTCGTTTAGAAAGGCAACCTGGCGGACAGATAGGGTATTGGTGCCATTTCTATTGCAGCATATCCTTGATTGATTCAACTTACGGACTATATAAGGAGAGACCCATGAAAAGGTTTCTGTTTTCCCTTCTTGCTGCGGTGTTGCTGCTTACTTCTTGTGCTCCTCAAAACGATACATCTTCGAGTCCGCCTTCGATGGCATCCATGGGCGGCACTGCGGATTCATCCGCGGTGCCGCCCACAAGTGCGAGTCTGGATGAAAGCTTTCCAGGCGAATACCCAGGCGAATACAAAGAATATTCAATATGAATTGGCGAGTGCAGATAGGAACGTCTGAATATTGTACGGAAGAATTTGTGCTGCGATACCTTTCAAGTGGCCAATCGGTTATCATATATGCAGTATATCTTGGCGATGACGAAAACTCAGAATTCTCATATTGTTCCGTGCAACAAGGTGGGGATAACGACAGTGGTAATCATATAGAAACCGATGGCAAAACTATATATTGGACTGACTTTATAGACTACAGCATTTCAAACACTTCACTGAGCCAATCATATCAGGTAGGCAACATTTCCTATCAATTACCAGAGAATTGGGTGCTGCAGGAAAAGGAAGAGAGCGAATTTTACCTTTCAACTCACCCTTCAGGTACCTGCTTTTTAATTGCATTGTATGAAAAGGAGCCTCTTACAGAAGAAGATATTGAATACTTTAAAAATGCAGGGTTTTACATGCTTTTGAGTGAGCAGTATTCAAATATCGTAAACCTTGAAGAAGCTGCATTTGTGCAGATCCATGAAAATGTTTTTTATTATCCATTTTCTGCAAATGACTTCAATAATACTGCATCTTTTTACGGTACTTGCATCATTTATGACTCGCACTTATATATGTTCTATTGTGGAGCAGTAAACCGCGCCTCAGGTTCACTTGTTGAAACAATTGACAGTATATTGGAAACAATCACCTTCGAGTAAATATCTTTTAGGAAAGTAATTCCTATACTTTTTTCATCTGACAACCGGATAGAGGGGTACTAAGAGGTGTTTGGCTTTCGCCATGTATACGGCAAAATAGTGTATGTCTAAAACAATTCGGACGACAATTCAGTGATAATCGAATTGCCGTCCTTTTTGTTGCTATTTGGTTGCGTTTTTCGCAATTGTGTTCGGTTGCGATTTTAGAACCTGTGAACAGGAACAAACACATAAAATAACAAGTACAACCTTGACTCGTTCATTGCCCATAGACACCTGCGAACTGCTCGAAAACAGTGCCGCCGATTGATATTACCCTTGGCCGCTCTGTACTGGATAGATTGTGGTTAAAAGTTATTGGAAGTGAATCAAGACAATAGATACGGCATTCTGCTTTCAAACAATTCACTTTGACCTGTATTTTGACCTGTATTTTCCAGTGGTAACCAGTTATCGACTGTTATGCTTAGTGTTGTTTGGATATAACTATTCACTACACTTTGTGCAATATGACAAAAATAAAATCCCACCAATACCGCATTTAAAGCGATAATAAGTAGGATTTCTTTGGTGGGGATTTAGGGACTCGAACCCCAGACTTCCTGCGTGTGATGCAGGCACTCTAACCAGCTGAGCTAAACCCCCATAGAACAAGTGAAATTATACCATCCCCCCAAAAACAAATCAAGAGGGAATGCGCAATTTTCTAAAAGTTCAGGCGCCGCCGCGCGGCGGGGCGGGGCTTTCTGCGCCGGGCACACCCAGCCCGGCCCGCTGCAAAGCGGGCAACAGCGCCCGCAAAAGCAGCCCCGTAAGGCAGCCCATCACCACACCTGAAACCACCAGCACCGGGGCGTAGTAGAGGGAAAAATGCCCAAACAGCACGCGCACCACCACCAGTTGCCCCATGTTGTGGAAAAGCGCCCCCGCCACAGAGAGCACCAGTAGCCCCACCTTTTTTTTCGGCAGCAACAGCAGCACCATCACCACCAGGGACAACAGCCCCCCTGCGGCGCTTAAAGCCGCCGCCACGGCCCCGCGGGTGATGAACGCAAAGCCCGCCTTCAGCAGCACCAGCAACAGGGCATAGCGGCGGGGCAAAAACAAAAGGGCGTACAGCACCACGGTGTTGGCAAGGCCTATCTTCACCCCCGGCGGCAAGCCCAGCAGCGGTGTGAGGAAGCTTTCCAGATAGCTGAACAGCAACGCCAGCGCAAACAGCATGCCCGTTAGCGCCACGCGGCGGGCCGGCCTGTTCTGCATATGCTTCCCCCCTTCTTTGGGCGTATTGCCTTCTCAGGCGGCGGTTTGCGCCACAAATTCCACCTGGTAGCCCTGCGCTTCCTCGTTCATCAAAAAGCCCTCGCGCAGGCTTTCGGCCACATACAGGGTGTTCCCTTCGTCCAGCACCAGGGCGGCCCCGCCTTCCTTTATATAGGTAAGGGCCGCATCCAGCCCCTGCACATACAAGGTGGTGGAGTAAAAATCGGCGGTGGCACCATCGGCATGGATGACCCCCACCGACACGATGTCGCTCTCGGCGGGGTAGCCCGTGCGGGGGTCAAAAATATGGCCGTAGCGCGCACCGTCTATCTCGGTGTAGCGCTGGTAGGCGCCGCTCACCGCAATCACTGCGTCGCGCAGCTGGAAAGAAGCGATATAGGCAGGCCCGTCCTGCCCGGGGTTGGCAAAGCCCACACGCCAGGGCGTGCCGTCCGGCTTTGTGCCGCGGGCATAGG
>JAJDGD010000017.1 GCA_030265505.1 Ruminococcaceae bacterium OttesenSCG-928-O06
TGGCTGCAAAACACAAAAAGGGGGATGCACCCTTGTACCACAACATCGTGTTCGACCTTGGCGGCGTCGTCATCAACTACGCGCCCAAAGATTATCTGGTGGACCGCTTCTACAGCGAACGCACGGAAAAAGCGCTGCATGAAGACGTTTTTGGCAGCGAAGAATGGGAGCTTTTGGACAAAGGCGAAATAACCTGGCGGCAGGCGCGCGAGGTGTTTTTGCAGCGCGCCGAGGAGCGGGATTTGGCCTTTGAAATGCAAACCCTGCTGGACGAGTGGACCGAGATGATGAGCACCCGTACCGCCACTGTGAACCTAATGCGCCTTTTGAAGAAAAAAGGCTTTAATATCTATTATTTATCCAATATGTCCAAAGAGGTGTTTGATTTGATTCGCCAGCGGGACTTTTTTTCCTTGTTTGAAGGTGGGGTGGTGTCTTGCGAGGTGGGAGTGGTAAAGCCGGATATTGAGATATACCGCCAGTTCTTGCAGAAGTACAGCCTGGTACCGCATGAGACCATCTTCACCGACGACGTGCGCCAAAACACCGCCGCCGCCTTTGAGGCAGGGATCACGGGTATCCAGTTCAAAAACGTGAAAAGTTTCTGCAAAATGCTAGTTACCTACGGCATCGACATTTAGGCTTTTGGGCAAGCCGGCAGGCTTGCCCCGCCTTGCAACAGCCTTACTGCCCCGGTTATGGGCCAATAAGCCAGTGTTGCGCAAAAGAAGCTTTCCGCATAACCAGCGAGGCTAAGAGAAATATTCTATCGCCCAGCGGCGGAACACAGCGCCGATACGGCGCGAAGGCGGGGCCCGCTCCGTCGTATGATACCTCTTATATTCAGCAGCCTGCCACAAACGCGGCAGGCTGCTTTTCCGTGCCGGTATTTTCCCGTGTGGCTGGCTATTTCAGCTCCACCACGGTAACGCCGTCCTCCCCTTCGCCATAGTGGCCGGGGCGCTGGCTTTTCACGGCCTTGTGGCGCTTTAGGTGCTGGCCTATGGCCGTGCGCAAAGCGCCGGTGCCCCGCCCGTGTATAATATACAGCGTGCCTATGCCGTTCATCACCGCATTGTCTATAAACTGGTCGGTCTCCATCAGCGCTTCGTCCACCGTGCGGCCCAAAAGGTTTAGCTCCGTTTGTGTGCTGCGCGCGCCGGGCGCCGCCGCGCGGGTAACCGCGGTACGCCTTTCCCCCGTGCGGCCCGGCTTTGCGCCCGCCTGGTCCATCTCGGCCAGCTCTGCCAGGGGCAGCTTGGTTTTTATAGCCCCCATGCGCACGGCCACAAGGCCGGCTTTGTCCGGCAGGGCGGTAACGGTGGCGGCGCGGTTCACATCGGGCACCCATACCTCCTGCCCCACCGCGGCGCTTTGCAGCGGCACATGCTGCCGCGGGGGCGCCACCACGCCCTGGGCCGCACGGCGAGAGAGATCCTCCGCCTCTTTGCGGGCAATTTGCCTGGCGCGCTGGGCCTTTTGGGCACGGCTTTGCTTTTCGTCCTTTTCCAGCCGCTTCATTTCGTCCAGCAAGCCATAGGCCTCTTTCTCCACTTCGTCTGCCAGGGCCTTGGCCTTTTGGCGGGCGGCGGCCAGTTCCGCTTCACCCTGGGCGATCAGTTTTTCGCGCTCTGCGCGGGCCTCCTCCAGCTGGTAGGTGGCGGCACCGCGCAAACGCTCGGTCTCTTCCTCCTGCTGGCGCAGGGCCAGCTTTACGTCCTCCAGCTGGGTTAGCACGGTTTCAAAGCGCTGTTGCTCGCTGGACATATGCCCCCGTGCGGTTTCTATCACCCGGGAAGGCAGGCCCAGCTTCTCCCCTATCAAAAAGGCGTTGCTGCGCCCCGGCACCCCCACCACCAGCCGGTAAGTGGGGCGCAGGGTCTCCACGTCAAACTCACTGCCGGCATTCTGCACGCCTTCGGTGTCCAGCGCGTACATCTTCAGCTCCGCATAGTGGGTGGTGGCCATAATGCGCGCGCCGCAAAGGCGCAGTTCTTCAATGATGGAGATGGCCAAGGCGGCGCCCTCGGCGGGGTCTGTGCCGGCACCCAGCTCGTCCATCAGCACCAGGCTGCCCGGCCCCGCCACCTGCAAAATGCCGGTGATGTTCTTCATATGGCCCGAGAAGGTGGACAGGCTTTGCTCTATGCTCTGCTCGTCCCCAATATCCACCAAAAACTGGGTGAACACACACACCTCGGTGGTGTCGTGCGCGGGCAACAGGTAGCCCATCTGCGCCATGGCGCACAAAAGCCCGGCGGTTTTCAGCGCCACGGTTTTGCCTCCGGTATTGGGCCCGGTGATGATCAGGGTATCGTACGCCGCCCCAAGGGCAATGTCCACCGGCACGGCGGTGTCCTTGTGCAGCAAGGGGTGGCGGGCCTTCACCAGGGAAAATGCCTGCTGTTGCGATACAGCGGGTTTTATACCGTTCATGGATAGGCCCAACGCCGCCTTGGCCAGGCGGCGGTCCACCTCCAGCATGGCGTCCCACCCGGCGGCAAACTGGAGGGCTATGGTGGCCACCTGGCCCGTAAACTCACCCAAAATGCGCTCTATCTCCTGCTGCTCCTGCCCGCGCAGCTGCAGCACCTTGGCGTTGGCTTCCACCACGGCGGTGGGCTCCACAAACAAGGTGCCCCCACTTTGCGACACATCGTGTATCACCCCGCCAATCTCGCTGCGGTGCTCTGCCTTTACGGGCACCACAAAGCGCCCGTTGCGAATAGACACAAGGGCGTCTTGCAAATATTTCGCCTTGCCGGGGTTTTTCACAATGGCATCCAGCTTGTCCCGGATGGAATTTTCAGCTTGGCGAATCTTCCGCCGCAGGGAATACAGCTCGTCGCTGGCGGTGTCTGCCATTTCGGTATCACTCAAAATGGCCTCGGGTATGGCTTTCTCCAGGTGCGGCTGCGGCGTGATGGTATAGAACAAATCGTCCACGGGTGTTGCCGGGGCGTCTTCCTCGCGCCGCACCAAGAACCAATCTACCAAAGTGGAAAAGTTGCGCAGGGCACCGGCCACGCCCAGCAGTTCCGCCATGCCCAGCATACCGCCCTTGGCCGCGCGGGCCACGCTTTTGTCTGCCCCTTCGCAGGCAGAAATGCGCGGCGTGCCGTTTTTTACCAGGTGGCTTGCGATGGTGTCGGTTTGGGCCAGCAGCTCCCGCACATCCTCGGCGCGGGTTTGGGGCATTTCATCCCGCAGGCGCTGCTTTGTGCCGGGGCAAACGGCGTAGTGCACGGCCATCTCAATAATTTTGTCCAGTTCCAGGTTATTCAGGTATTTTTTGTCCATTTATTTCCTCATTTGTTTTGCGGAGGCCCTCGGGCGCATTCGGCGCCGGGGCCATCAGGGTCTTCAAAAAAGCCAGGGTCTTGGGGGGCCAGTCCAGGTGGGCCAGCAGGTATTGCTCGCTCACGGCGCCCAGCAAAGCGGCGTTTTCCTGCCCCAGCTGGAAGCTGAACAGCTTTTCGGCGTCGGCCAGCACAATGTGCCGCAGCGCCGCCAGCGCCGCCGGCGAGAGGTTCGGCACAAGGCCCCGCTCGGCAAGGCAATTGCCACACAGCAGGGTGCCGCCACGCACGTCGAAGTAAAAGTCTCCACCCTCATAGGTGCCACACTCTTCACAGGCCAAAAGGTCGGGCAAAAAGCCCGTCTCTGAAAGGCTGCGCATTTCAAACGCCGGCTTCACCAGGGTGGGTGGGTGAATGGCGCGGCTCAGCGCATAAAAGCAGTTCAGCGCCAGGCGCAACAGGGTCTGGGCCTCTTGCCCCGTGGGCGAGAAAATCTGCAACAGTTCAGCAATATAAGCCGCCAGGGCCAGCGCCTCGATATCCTCGCGCAGGCCATAGAATACCTCTATGGGGGCGGCTTCATCCACACTATACATGGTTTTGCCTTCGTGCAGCACCCATTCGGAATAGCAAAACAGCCCCGACGCGCTGAATAGCTTGTTGCCGGGACGCAGGCTGCCCCGCGCCGAGGCCGAGATAATGCCATGGCGCGGGGTAAACAGCGTGAGGATGCGGTCCGACTCTCGGAGCTTCACCTCTTTTAGCACAAGGCCTTTTTCCGTGATTTTCATTGATTTTTTGTTTTATTATGGATGGACGTGCCCGGGTATACTCGTTTCTTACGTTGTACGTCTGTCTTAAAGCCTCGTGTTGGCGTAAACGCCCTCGGCTCGCATCTTTTGGGCGTCGAACTCCAGATGTTCTCCTGAGAAGGGGTACTTCGCGACGCTGCGCGAGCCATCTGTCGGCGTAAACACCCTCTCCCCGCTGCTCGGCCGCTTTGCGTCCTCTGTGTCTCAGGCGCGCCCCGCCGGGGCGCCCTTCGCCACGCATCGGGCTCGGGTTGTTTCACCGCATCCGCACACCCACCGCATTCCGCGCGCGCTTCGGTTTCATCTTGCGCTTGCGGGCGTTGGGAAAATTTGTTTGGCTAACGCCAAGCCAAATTTTATGCTTTGCATCCCCAAGCCAACCCCCGGCACTTCGTGCCCTCTTATCCGCCGCGGCCAATCGTGCTGCGCCTCGGCTTGCACTCTTGGGCGTCGGACTCCAGATGTTCGCTGCGCGAGCCATCTGTCGGCGTAAACGCCCTCTCCCCGCTGCTCGGCCGCTTTGCGGCCTCTGTGTCTCAGGCGCGCCCCGCCGGGGCACCCTTCGCCACGCATCGGGCTCGGGTTGTTTCACCGCATCCGCGGCGAAACCAACCCTCGGCGCACAGCGCCCTTACTTAAACCCCATGCGGCCCAGCATAGCGTCGTTGTTGCGCCAACCCTCGCGCACCTTCACCCAGCATTGTAGGTTCACCTTGGCGCCCAAAATGTCCTCCAGCTCCAGCCTCGCCTCGCCGGCCACCTTCTTCAGCATCTGGCCGCCTTTGCCGATGATCATGCCCTTGTGGCTTTTCTTCTCACAGTATATCACGATGTCCATGTCAATAACAGCGGTGGGGGCCGCCGGTACCTGGCCCGGCTTTCCCTTTGCGGAGCCCGCCGGTTTTTCCCGCTCGTGGAAGCGCTCCACCTCCACGGCGGTGCCATGGGGAATCTCCTCCTGCAGATACAGCAGCAGTTTTTCCCGCACAATCTCCGCCGCAAGCTGCTTTTCGGGTTGGTCGGTGTAGGCGTCATCGGGGAAAAAGTGCGGCCCCGGCAGGGCGTGGGCGGCCAAAACAGCCAGCAGTTCGTCACACCCTTCGCCGGTTTGGGCGCTACCCACCAGCACCTGGCGGAAGACGGAAAGCCCCTCTATCTCGGCTTTGCGTTCCGCCAGCACCCGGCCCTTTTGCACCGTATCTGCCTTGTTGATGAAGGCATAGGCCACGCTGCCCTTCAGGGCCCCCAGCATCTCCTCCTCGGCGGGGCGCAGGGTGCCTTCCGGCTCAAACAACATCAGCACCACATCCCCCTCCTGGGCGCTTTCTGTCACGGTTTTGGCCATTCTGCCGCCCAGGCGCGTGCGCGGGGTGTGGATGCCCGGGGTGTCTATAAACACATATTGCACCGGCCCTTTGGTAAGAATGCCGGTGATGCGTGTGCGCGTGGTTTGCGGCTTTGGGGTAACAATGGCGGCCTTTTCCCCCACCAGCCGGTTTAGCAACGAGGACTTGCCCACGTTGGGCCGCCCCACAATGGCCACAAATACCGAGGCCGTTTTATCTTTCATTGTTATCCTTTCTGTTCCCGAAGAAGAACACAAACCATACACTGCCCGCAAGCGATGCCGCCAAAAGCAGAATCATCCACCACCGCGCGGCAAACCAGGCGATGATGTAGCGGAACACGGCGGTGTTCCAAAACAGCAAAAAGCCGCAGACCACGGCCCCGGCGCACAGCACCAGAACCGCTGCCGCGGCTGCGTCTTTGGCGTTTCTTGCCGCTTGGTTTTTCTCTTGCACCAGGCCGTTTACCACATTTTCCAGCGCGGTGTTCACCAGTTCCATTGCCAGCACCGCGCACACCAGCACCGTAAGCAGGGCATACTGCACAGCGCTTAGCGTGTAAAAGGCCGAAAAGGCGTACACATACACCGCCGTGCACAAATGGAAGCGCAGGTTGCGCTCCTCGCGCACCGCGCGCGCCACCCCACGGGCGGCGTATACAAAACTTTTCAAAAACGCGCCCATGCCCCTACACGTCTTCCGGCTTTGTGTAGGACACCGTGCGCGGCAGCCCCAGCTTTATCAGGGCGTTTTCTTCTTTCTCCCGCATGTGTACGGCCTCAAGGCCCCCTTTTTCATGGTCGTACCCCAGCAGGTGGTACATGCTGTGCACCGTTAAAAAGGCCACCTCGCGCTGCAGGGTGTGGCCGTAAATGCTCGCTTGCTCCACCGCTTTTTCCATGCTAATGACGATGTCCCCCAGCACCACGGCGCCGGTGTCCTGGTTTACCTCGTACTGCCCGTCCTGGGTGATGGGGAAACTCAACACATCGGTGGGGTTGGGGTTGTCCCGGTATTGCTTGTTCAGCCGGGCCATCTCGGCATTGTCCACAAAGGTAACGCTCACCTCGGCGGCGCGGGAAAAGTTCTCCAGTTCCAGTACGGCATTGCAGCTGCGTCGTATCAGTATGCGCAGGCCCGAGGGGATTTTTACAGCTTTCTGCTGGTTTGTGATGTACACCTTGTGCGCCATACCTTCACATCCTGTTCCTGTAATTTTGGGTTTACGGCAAGGGTGCTGCCGGTCTATCCATTCCCGGTTTTCTTGCTGTGGGCCTTCGCCGCACGGTCGTACGCTTTGATGATATCCTGCACCAGGCGGTGGCGCACCACGTCTTTTTCGGTAAACTGGATGCGCGCAATGCCCTCTACGTTTTTCAAAACGGCCACTGCGTCCACCAGGCCGCTTTTGCGCTTGTCCGGCAGGTCTATCTGGGTAACGTCGCCGGTAACCACCACGCGGCTGCCCACCCCCATGCGGGTAAGGAACATCTTCATCTGCTCGCGGCTGGTGTTCTGCGCCTCGTCCAGTATAATAAACGCGTCGTCCAGCGTGCGCCCGCGCATATAGGCCAGCGGCGCCACCTCTATCACCTGTTTTTCCATCAGGCGGCCGGTGCTCTCGGTGCCCAGCATGTCGAACAACGCGTCGTACAGCGGGCGCAGGTAGGGGTCCACCTTATTTTGCAAATCGCCGGGCAAAAAGCCCAGCTTCTCCCCCGCCTCTACCGCCGGGCGCGTTAAAATGATGCGCCGGATGTCGTTCGCCTTGTAGGCCTTCACGGCCATGGCCACCGCAAGGTAGGTTTTGCCCGTGCCGGCCGGCCCCACCCCAAAGGTGATGGCGTGTTTGTTGATAGCGGTGATATAGGCCTTTTGTCCCAGGGTTTTGGGGCGGATGGGCTTGCCCTTGTCTGTGATGAGCAGAAAGTCGCCGGTCAAATCGGTCACTTTTTCTTCGGCGCCCTCGCGCGCCAAGGTGATGCAGTACCGCACGGCCTGTTCGTCCAGCGGCAGGCCGCTGGCATGCAAGTGCACCATGGCGTGCAGGGCTTTTTCCGCCGCCTTCACGCCCAGCGCCTCGCCCACCACTTTTATCTCTGTGCCGCGGAACACCAGCGACACCCCAAAAGCCTCCTCCAGCAGGCGCAAATTTTTGTCTTGGCTGCCAAAAACAGACAACACTACGTCCATATCGTTTAGCTCAATCAGCTTTTCCGTGTGGGTGCCCTCCATTTTTTATGGATTACTTCCAGAATTTCCAAATAATTATAGTTATTATATCACAAATTTTACCGCCTGCGAACAGGGAAACGAAAAAAAAGCTTTTTTTGACGAAATATTGCTTCCCTGCGCCAAATGGAGTATACTTATAACAGTACCAGTGAAACCGGAAAGGACCCCTGCAAAAACCATGGCTACGCATAAAAAACTGTTCGGGAACAACATTGCACCCAGTTGCGCCTGCTGCCACTTCGGCACCATCGCCCCAGACGGGAAGATGATTCAGTGCAGCAAGCGCGGCCTTGTTGCACCCGTGTACAAGTGCAACAAGTTCACATACGACCCCCTAAAGCGGGTGCCAAAACGCCTGCCTCCTCTGCCCACCTTCTCCCCGGAGGATTTTGATCTGTAGTAGTATTCACAGCACCAACCCGCACCAAAAAGGGAGCCTTGGAAGGCTCCCTTTTATCTGTTTTCTGTCCTGTTTGGAAAAAGCGGCAAGCCACTGCGCACATGCCCCGAAAGACAGGCAGGCACGCCGGTGCGCTTACACCAGCAGCACATGCAGTGCGTTGTAGATGTAGGCCCAGCCCAGCAACACAAGATAAGCCAGCATTACAACAATGTACAGCTTGCGGTTGCGGGCCGCCTGGATGCGCGTGGAAAACAGCATCACAAACACAACGGATACTGCAAGGCCCACCACGTCGGCAAAGGCGGTAACAACTGCCGGGCGCACGCCAAAAAAGCTGTTCTTCGCCAAATACAAAATGCTGCGTATTAGCAGGTGCGCCACAGGGATAAACCCCACAGGCAGCACGGCCAAAGCGTAGCCATAGTGCTTGGAACGGACGAATACCACCACCAGCAGCACGCCCACCAGTAGCACCGCTATGCTTTCCTGCAGCATTTTTTCACCCCTTTTCCCCTGCATTGTACCAAGCGGGCGGGGCTTTGTCCACCCGGCGTGGCGCCGGCAAGCCGGGCAAAGGCCCCCCCAGCGCCGCCTACAGCCGCTACGCGCACAGAAGGTCGGTTTTCCCTTTTTTGGGCCGGCACCGGCGCCACCTCTTGACTATCCCCCGTTTTTCCCTATAATAAAAAGTGCGTTTCGTAAGGGCGCGTGGCCCGCAGGCTGGTGTGGCTCAGGGGTAGAGCAGCGCACTCGTAATGCGCAGGTCATCGGTTCAAATCCGATCACCAGCTCCACGTTGCAGTGCACCCCCGTACACATTGTGTACGGGGGTGCACCCGCTTTGCGGCCGGTTTTCTTTGCGGGAAGCATGGCCACTTCCCGGCCCCAAATTCTCTCCTAAAAGGAGGCTCTTTATGCATCTTGAAGCATTGTCTGCCCGGGACGGCCTGCCGCAGTATACCCTGCTGCAGCAGATAGGCCAAAACGAAAACGGCTTTCACAACGACGTGAAAGACATGCCGTACGATGCCTTCCCCGCATGGCTTGCGCAGAAGGCCGGCTATGCCAAGGGCCTTGACATGCCCGACTGGATGGTGCCCGAAACCACCTATTGGCTGTACGCCGACGATGCGGTGCCCGTGGCTTGCGGCCGGGTGCGCCACTACCTGAACGAGGCCCTGCAAAAAGACGGCGGACATATTGGGTATGCGGTGGGCGCCCCCTTCCGTGGCCGCGGCTATGGCAACGCCTTGCTGCACCTGCTGCTTGCAGAATGCGAAAAGCTGGATATCCGTGAGGCACACATCGGCGCCAACAAGGACAATGTGCCCTCCAACCGGGTGATTTTGCGAAACGGCGGCGTGCTTTTGCGCGAAAGCGACGAAAAGAATTATTACATCGTGCGGCTGTAGCACGGTGGTATTTTGCCTTGCTTTTTTCTGTTTTGCCCGGTACTATGGGTATTGTATTATTCGAACTTTTGCGGAGTTTTTCTCCGCATTTTGCACAGGAGGCATGGCTATGGATTACGCCAAACGCATCGCCAAAGTACGCGCGCTGATGAAACAGCAGGGCATCGATTATCTGATGCTTACCCCCGCCACAGACCTATTCTACCTGGTGGGCATAAAAAGCCATATGCACGAGCGGCTTGTGTGCTGCATCCTCTCGCAGGAGGACATTCATTTTGTGGCCCCCGCCTTTGAACTGGGCAACCTGCGCGAGGAGACCGCCCGCCTGCTTTCCTGCCACGGATGGAGCGACGGCGAAGACCCCTTTGCCCTTGTGGGCAGCCTGTTGCCCACACAGGCGCGCACTGCGGCGGTGGCCACCGGTGTACCCAGCTGGGTACTGCTGGGCTTGCAGGGCCTGCGCGGCGGCTGGCACTGGCTTTCGGCCGAAGGGCTGATGCGCGAGATGCGCATGGTGAAAGACGAAGAGGAATACCGTTTGCTGAAACAGGTGCAGGAAAACTCCTGCAAGGCCCTATTGCGCCTGGTGCAGCACGGCATATGCGGCATGAGCGAGCTGGAAGTGGCCAAGCTGCTGATGGCCTACAGCGACGAAGAGGGCGTGGACGCCCCCGACGGCCTGCCCATTGTGGCCGCAGGGCCCAACAGCGCCTTGCCCCACCACGGCGCCGGTGCACGCGTTATACAGGCGGGCGATACCGTGGTGATAGACTTTGGAGGCGAAAACCGGGGCGCAGGGTATATTGCAGACACCACCCGCACCTTTGCAGTAAAACGCATGCCCGAAGGCCTGCAAGAGATATACGACATTGTGCGCGAAGCCAACCAGGCGGCCTTTGAGGCCGTGAGGCCCGGCACCGTGTGCGAGGATGTGGACAAGGCCGCCCGCGATGTGATAACCAAAGCGGGCTACGGCGAATACTTCACCCACCGGGTGGGCCACGGCCTGGGGCTGGACGTACACGAACACCCCTATCTCTCTGCCGGGAACAAGCACGTCATCCAGGCGGGCAACGTCTTTTCAGACGAGCCCGGCATCTACATTCCCGGCCGCTTCGGCGTGCGCATCGAGGATTTGCTGTTTGTGCACCCCCACGGCGCCGAGCGCCTTACCCCGCTGGACCACGATTTGAAAGTGATCGACTGACGGGAAAACTTTCCCGCTCGTCTCTTTTGTGCGCCCACAGATATAGAAAAAACGCCCTTTTGTGTGGCTTTTCGCTGTAAACGCGAAGGCCTTCACAGAAGGGCGGTTTCTTGCCTGGAAAAATGATTTTTGCCGACAAGCCGGAATATTTTAGCCCTATACTGCCACCAAGGCGCAGTTCTCCAGCCAAATGCGGCAAGCGCGCAGCGCGGCGTCCGGGTCTGGGTAGTAAATGGCCCCCCACAGCGAAAGGCTGATTTTTCCCGTATATCCTTTCTCCATCAGTTGGGCCAGGATGGCTGCAACGTCCAGTTCCCCTGTGCCAAGGGGCATGTAGCCATCTTTCCCATAGCCGCACAGGTGCACATGGGCTAGGCTGCCAAAGGTGCTGTAGTAGGCGCCCACACTGCCGCCGCGGGTGGTGGCCAAGGGTACATCCATGCAGGCGCCCACGCCCGACGTTCCCACAAACCCGGCCAGGGCCTCCATATCCTGCACCAGCAGGGTACTGGTGGCGTCCAGTTCCTCCATGGCAAGCTGCAGGCCCAGGGGCTTTGCCTCTTCGGCCAGCAGGCACACTGCTTCCTGCGCGCGTTTTACGTCATCCTCGCAAAAGCTGTCCACAAAGGCCCAGCCCGGGGCCAGCATCATGGTGCCGGCGCCAAATGCCACGGCGTCTTGCATATACTGCCGCATAATGCCCAGGCTTTTTTCGCGGATGGTTCTGTTTGGCGAGGCGATATTGATGGGATACTGGCGCACTTGCTCGGGGTAAAACACCGGCATGTGCAGCCCACGGGCGGCCAGCATGGCGTTTATCTCCTGTATGCGCCGCTTGCGCCCGGCAGCGTCGTAATCGTCCAGGCAATAATGGGGCGAAGCGCCCCAAAGCTCTACATGCGTAAACCCATTGGCGGCAATGGCATCCAGGCCATACTCCAGCGTGTGGTGCAAAAACGGGGCGCTCAGTACACAAAACTGCGATATGTCTATCTTTTTCATGCCAACTCCCCTCCGTCAAAGTGGCCCCGAAGGGTCTCGATATTGGCGCGATAGTGGGGCTCGGGGTCCAGCTGGTAGGCGCCGTTGGCCATCTCCATGGTGATGGTGCCGGTGTAGTTGTGCCGGCGCATGGCATTCAGGTGGGCATCCAGGTCGTGAAAGCCGTCTCCCCATTTCATGTGGCCGGTGGGGCGCCCGTCGTTCAGGTGGATATGGGCCAGCTTGTCCCCCATCAGTGTAAAATACTCTTCCATGGTCTCGCCCGCGTACACCACGGGCACGGTGTCCACGCAGCATTTCAGCCAGGGAGAGTTGATCTCCTGCACTACACGGAACTGGTCAAACCTGTTTGTGGCCAAAAGGGATTCGCGCGGGTTCAGGTTTTCATACATGATGGTGACGCCGTACTTTTCGCCGTGGCGCGTCAGCTTTTCTACAGAGTCTCGCCCGCAGGCATACCCCAGGGAGAAGGGCTTGTCCCAATAGGGGCGGCCCGGGCACAAAAGCATCTGCGGGCACTCCAGCTCGGCCGCGGCCTCGATAAAACGCTTGTACTGCGCCACGGTTTTGTCGCGTATTTCGGCCTCGGGCGCGGCAATGTTCACCGCATAGGTGTTCTCCTCCGGCATCAGGCTTACCACGGTAAAACCACGCTGCCGCAGCAGCTTTTTCATGGCCGGGGTGGGGTCTTCGTCGCTGTCAAAAAAGTGGAAGTGGGTGCTGCAGCCGTACAGTTCCAGCCGGTGGATGCCCAGCCGCTCCATGGAGTCGAGAAAATATCCAAAGGAAAAATGCGCATACACCATGTTGGTGGCGGCCAGTTGGTTCATCAGCAAAGGGGTCATGGGGCCGCCTCCTTTCAGGCGTCTATGTACATGCGCAAATTGCGCATGTTGCGCTTGTCGTGATAAAAGGGGTCGGCAAAATAGCTGCGGTCGGTCAGCTCGGCGCTGAAAAGGCCCGTATAGCCGTTGTCCAAAAAGGCGCGCAGGGCGTCGTGCAGGTTCTGCTTGCCGTCTCCCCACACATAGTGGCCGTAGGGGTCGCAGTCCTGAAAATGGCTGTGGATGATGTTCTCCGCGCCAAAGGTATCGAACCATCGCTGTATCGTCTCTCCCGAAACACAGATGGCCGTCAAGTCTATCATGGCCTTGAAGTTCGGGTGGTTCACTTCATCGAACAAGCGCTTGATCTGGTCGATGCGGTAGCCGATGCGCGTCTCCTGCGGGCGCAGGGACTCACAGGCGATGGTCATGCCGTATTCTTTCGCCACCTCGGCCAGGCGGCTGTGCATCTCTGCCGAGCGCTTGAACCCTTCTTCCTCCGGCTCGTTCCAATATCCCCAGCCGCTGTTGGCCTCCAAAATGTGCGCCCCCAGTTCCGCCCCAAAGCGGATGCCATTGGAAAAATAGTTGAAGGTGCGCTCAATCAGCTCCGGCTCTTTCACGGCAAACTGGTAGCCATAACCGCAGTTTTCCGGTGTGAACACCGGGCAGCGAAGGCCTCTCTCCTCCAGCTTTTTGCGGATGGGTGCGGCATCCTGGTAGCCATAGGCGTCCATCCACAGGCCTTGGTGGGCCCCCAGAAGCTCTACGTTTTTCACGCCCAGTTCCGCCTGGCAGTCCAAAAAATAGTCCAGAGTGTAGTTGTCGTAGTGGATGTTCAGTACCGAAACTCTCTCAATGTCAATCAGTTTCATCTTTCTGCCCCCCCTTTTCTATACAAAGTATGGCTCAAAGGCCGCAAAGTTGCGCCTGTCGGCCTCGCGTGGGTCGGCATAATAGCGGCCGTCGGTTATTTCCTGGCCCAAATAGCCCTCGTATCCGTACTGGTTCATCAGGGCAATATAGTCTTCCAGCGGGTGCAGCCCGTCGCCCCACACCAGGTGGCCATAGGGGCGGCCGTCGGCAAAGTGCATGTGCACAATGTCGCTGCCCAGCGCTTCGAACCACTGCTTCACAGTTTCGCCCGCAACGCCCACGGCGGTAAGGTCCAGCGCCGCCTTCACGTTGGGGTGATCCACCTCGGCCAACAGGCGCTGCAGTTGCGGCAGGGTGATAATCATGCGGGATTCCTCCGGCCGCACGGTCTCCACCGCCATGGTAACGCCGCAGTCTGCCGCAATGGGGGCCAGTGCGCGCAGCATTTTCGCCGCGCGTTCAAAGGTGCGTTCGGGGTCTTCGTTCCAGTCTCCGCCACAGCAGTTGGTCAGCATCACCTTGGCGCCCACTTCGCCCGCCGCCCTAATGCCGTTGGTGTAATAGCCCAGGGCCTTTTTCTGGGCAACCTCATCGTGGGCACAAATCAGGTAGGGCATGCTGGCGCACTCCGGTGTGAACACCCCGATGTGCAGCCCGTGGTCCTCCACCTTTTTCTTCAGCTCCGCAGTGCTTTGGTACCCCACATCGTCTAAAATGAAGTGGGGCGTACAACACCACATCTCAATGGTTTTAAAGCCCAGGTCCTGCTGGCAGGCAAGGAAATAGTCCAGGGAATGGTACTTGTAATGGATGCCCATCCCGGCCAGCTGCTCTTTGCGTAAATGTGGCACTTTGCTTCCTCCTTACGTTTGATGGATGGTGGATTATCGTTTTTATCGGGATTTTCAGCAGAATTTCCCGCCTGTTTTTGCGCCCTATTTTTCGCCAACGAAGCGGGGGCAGCATAACCCCCTGTTTTACATTGTCTGGTAAAGCCAGCCAGAGGAATGCCCTGCCGCCCACAGCGGAACTCTTTGTACAAAAGTGCGGGCAGGGCCTGCCCCGCTATATTTTACTCCCCGTTTTGCCACCCGTGCCGGGCAAGCCAAAACACGCCTAAAGCACAGCCCTACAGCATCCCCAGGTACAAAAGGGCTGCCGCCACGCCTTCTCCCTCCAGCGGGGCCGTCACATAATCTGCCAAGGCACGCAAAGGCTGTGGTGCATCCCCCATGGCCACCCCCACGGCGGCATGCCGCAGCATGGCCTCGTCGTTCATGCTGTCTCCAAACGCGATGCTATTCTTACGCGAAATGCCAAAATGCTCCAGTGCGCGGTCCATCCCAAAGGCCTTGTTGCGGCCCTTCAGCACAAACTCGCACAAGCCGCCTGAATTGCTGGGATAGGTCTCATAATATTGCCGCAGCAGGGGCATGGTTTGCAGCACTTCTTCTATATGGGCGTGGCCGGTGGTGTGGATGGTAAACTTCTCCACCTCTAGGTGGGGGCCCACCTCCTCCAGCCCGGCAAGGTGTGGCCAGCCCGCGGGCAGGGGCACCTTGCCCGGCACCAGGTAGATGTTGCCGGTACCCTCCAGCACGCCGGAAAAGCCGTGTTGCAGCATGCCGGCCACCGTTTGCCGCAAAAGCCCTGTGGGCAAAAAGCCGTGGTATACCTCTTGCACGCCTGCCACTACATAGCTGCCTGCCCCGGCAATCACGGCGTCAAAACCCACGTCCAGCAGGGTGGTATAAATATCACACATGGTGCGGCCGGTGCATATCACCACCCTGTGCCCGGCTTTTTGCAGGGCGTGCAGCGCCCGCACGGTCTCGGCCGAGGGTGGCTGCTCGTTGCGCGCTATCGTCCCGTCAATGTCGAAAAACAGGCAGCATGGCCCCGGGGGAACAACCGCGTCCATTCTTTCTCCCCTTCATGATTCATAGTCATACTTTTTTGAATGTTGTGAAACGTTTTTGAGTTTTTTTGTATAAATTCACCGAATATCTGCTTTGCGGAGCATTTATCCCCGCACTTTCTTCCTTAAACAACGCGTCCTCTCTTATTTCCGGTTTCAATATATCACATTGTGACTATATGTGTCAAAATGTTTCTTTTTTGATACAAAATGTTTCATTTTCTATTGATTCATCGCGGCAGATATGGTAGAATCATGCCAAAATATGCATTTTCACTCAGAACAACCTTCAAATTTTTGCAACTTTGTGATTGGTTTTTAATAGTTGTTATATTTGATTGTCTTTACCATAGTACAGAAAGGAAGTACCCCTGCCTATGTGGACGAAAGAACTGTTTGGCGTTGAAAAACCCATTATTGCCCTGGTGCATCTGCGCGCCTTGCCCGGAGACCCCTACTACGAAGGCGACCTGGACGCCGTGGTAAAGCAGGCAAGGGAGGACCTTTTGGCCCTGCAAGAGGGCGGCGTGGACGGCGTGCTGTTCGCCAACGAGTTCAGCATGCCCTACCAGCCCAAGGCCGATTATGTCACTGTGGCGGCCATCGCCTATATTGTGGGGCTGTTGAAGGCGGACATTGCCGTGCCCTTTGGCACCAACGTGGTGCTGAACCCCCTGGCCAGCCTGGAGCTGGCCGCCGCCACCGGCGCGCATTTCATCCGCAGCGCTTTCACCGGCGCCTATATGGGCGAACATGGCATTGTAACCACCGACGCCGCCGCCACCCTGCGCCGCAAAAAGGCCCTGGGGCTGGACGATTTGAAACTTCTGTATAAGGTGAACCCGGAATCGGACGCCTACCTTGTGGAGCGCGACATCAAGGACGTCACCAAATCCATCATCTTCGGTTACTCGCCCGATGCCCTGTGTGTGTCCGGCGCCAGTGCCGGCTCCGAGACAAAGTCGGACCTCATCAGCGAGGTGAAAAGCGTGGCAGGCAAGGTGCCGGTGCTGTGCAACACGGGCTTCAACGCGCAAACCGCCAAGGAGAAACTGGCCATCAGCGACGGCGCCTGCGTGGGCACCGCCTTCAAGGCCGGCGGCCATTTTGAAAACAATGTGGATCTCGCCCGCGTGCGGGAGATCATGGACATTGTGAAAGAATACCGCAGCACCCTGTAAGCCCCCGCCCCCCGGCGGCACACCCCAAAAACCGGAGACGGAACCATGGCAAAATATTACCTGGGCATCGATATTGGCACCTTTGAGACAAAGGGTGTTTTGGTGGACGAGGGCTACGAAGTGGTGGCCACCCATTCCGCCAAGCACGACATGGAAAACCCCCGGCCAAACTACTTCGAGCAGGACGCCGAAGCCGTTTGGTGGCAGGATTTCTGCATTGTCTCCAAGGGCCTTTTGCAGAAAACCGGCATAGACCCCAAGGACATTGCCGGCATTGGCGCCGATGTGCTGGGGTGCGACTGCCTGCCCGTGGACGAAAACTGCACCCCGCTGCGCAAGGCCATCCTCTATGGCATAGACGCGCGCGCCAGCGAGGAGATCGCCTTTTTGAACCAACACTACGGGCCCGAGCGGGTGAAGCAGTTGTTCGGCCACACCATCTGCTCCGACGATATCGCCCCAAAGATTTTGTGGGTGAAAAACAACGAGCCGCAGGTATACGCCAAAACCTATAAATTCCTCACCGGTTCGTCCTATATCACGGCCAAGCTTACGGGCCGCCATGTGATAGACCAGTTTTTGGCCAAATCCTCGTTCAACCCCTTGTACACGCCCGACGGCAAGGTGAACGAAAAAGAGTGCGCCCTGTTTTGCCGGGCGGACCAGTTGGCAGGCTGCCTGTATGTGCACGACATTGCCGGCGGCGTTACCGCCAAAGCCGCTGCCGAAACCGGCCTTGCCGAGGGCACGCCCGTCATCTGCGGCACCGGAGACTCCACCTCCGAGGCCATCAGCGTGGGCATTGTAAAGCCCGGCCGGGTGATGTTCCAGTTCGGTTCCTCGCTGTTTTTTTACTACTGTGCCGACCGCCCCGTATACGACCACCGCATCCACGGCGGCAACTTCACGGTGCCGGGCACCTACAGCGCCTCTGGCGGCACCAACACCGCAGGCACCCTTACCCGCTGGATGCGCGACACGCTGTATTTTGATTTGCTGGACGGCAGCGTGGAGGAACCCTATGCCGAGATGATGGCGCAGGTGAAGGACATTCCCCCCGGCAGCGGCGGGCTGGTGGTGCTGCCCTACTTTGCGGGCGAGCGCTGCCCCGTGAACGACGAAAAGGCCAAGGGCATAATTTTTGGCCTTACGCTGGAGCATACCCGCAGCCACATTTACCACGCGGCGCTGGAGGGCGTCGGTTACTCGGTGGCGCAGAACATCCGGGTGATGGAGGAGATAGGCCTGCCGGTAGAACTGGTTACAGCGGTGGGCGGCGGCACCAAAAACCCCGTGTGGATGCAGATGGTGGCAGATATTTTGGGCAAGCCGCTCAGCATCCCAAAGGTAAGCATTGGCGCCAGCTACGGCTGCGCCTTGATGGCAGCCTTGGGCACCGGAGCCCTTGCCAGCTTTGACGCGCTGGCCGAGGTGATACAGCCCGGGCGGGTGCTGCACCCCAACATGGAAAACCACGAGACCTACAAAAAATACCTTGCCATATACGACGAACTATACCCGGCCACCAAGGCCCTGATGCATCGGCTGTAAGCCTTCCGCCCAATTTACTAAGGACAGGAGCGCCCATCATGATTCGAGCAGAACGCATCCGGCAGATTGCCGAACTTGCCAGCCGGGACGAGATTGTCACATTGAACCAGCTTGCCCAGGAACTGGGCGTCTCCAAGGCCACCATCCGGCGCGACGTGGACGAGCTGTATGCCCAGGGGCTCATCCAGAAAACCCGGGGCGGCATCATCTTCCAGAAAGAAAGCTCCCCGCTGGACCCCACCTATGCCATGCGCCTTACCGTGAATATGGAGGAGAAGAACCGCATTGCAAAGGCCGCCCGCAGCTATGTGCAGGAAGGCGACAACATCATGTTCGACTCCGGCTCTACCCTGCTGGAACTGGCCAAAGAGCTGCCCGTGCGCAAGCATCTCGGCATCATTACCTATGATTTATATGTGGCGCTGGAACTGATTAACAAGGAGTATGTGGACCTTTTGATGATTGGCGGGGTGTTCCGCCGGCAGTACTTCGGCTTTCATGGCTATTTTGCCGAAAACGCCATCCGCCAAATGTACGCGGGGGTGTCCTTCATCGGCGCCGACGCCGTGGATTTGCAGGGCGGCATCATGAGCCACAACCAGAACGACGTGCCCTTAAAACAGTGCATGATTGACAATTCCCAGAAAACCATTTTGCTGTGCGACCATACCAAGTTCGGCTCCAGCGCCTTCATCCATGTGGCCCCACTCAGCCGCTTCGACATCGTCATCACCGGCCGCGCGCTTGAGGAGAAATATGTGACGGCCATGCGGGAGAAGGGAATTGAGGTACAGCTTGTCTGAGGCAAAAGGGCAAAAAGCGGGCGCCCTCTTACAGAACCTGCCCTACCTGCTGTTTTTGGTGTTCTACTGGAGCTCTGAGGCTCTGTTTGTGCCCTACCTGGGGCTATACTTCGGCATGCGGGGCATGTCCAGCATGCAAATTGGCTTTTTGAACAGCCTGTTCTACGTCATCACCATTCTGTCGGCGGCGTCCATTGGCTATATTGCAGACAAAACCCGCCGCCCACGGCTGGTGGTAACCCTTTGTTTCACCGCCACGCTGCTGGTCATTGTGTACATGTCCCGCGCCACCAGTTTTTTGCACCTGGGTGCCGCCTATGCCCTGTACGGGTACTTCACAGTCTCCTGCTGCGACCTTGTGGACAAACTGCTGTTGGAACGGCTGCAGGGCAACACCCGCTATTTCGGCATTTTTAAGGTGGGCTCCCCTCTTGGGTACAGCGCCGGCGTGCTGCTGGCGGGCGCCCTCATCCCCCGGCTGGGGCTTACCTCGCTGTTTCCCGCGTGCATGGCGTTCACCTTTTTGTGCGTGGTAATGGCTCTTCTGATGAAAGAAAGCCAAAGCGCCGGGCAGGTAAAACACAACAAAGTGCCCTTGCGCCACCTTCTCACCAACAAAAACTCCCTGTACATCTACGGCGTGATGGCCCTGTGGGGGTTTTCGGAATCCGGCGCGCTGAACTACCTGGCCATCTATATGGCAGACAAAGGCTTCACCACCCAGTACACCTCGCTGCTCATCACCATCGCCATGACAGGCCAAACCATCGCCTTTTTTCTGATGCCGACCATCCAGCCCGTCATCCGCCCCAAAACCATGGTGATGCTGGGGTTCATCGTCCTCAGCGGGCGGGTGTTCTCCCTGGCGCTGGTGGCCCAGCTTCCCTTTTTCGTCATTGCCCTGCTGCACTTTTTGGGGGGCTGTGCCCAGGCCTTTGTGCTCACACCCATTACCTTAATGATAGGCCGCAGTTTTGAAGATGCCGTTAGCAGCAGCGCCCAAACCATGAAAACCGTGGCAAACAAGGGCATTGGCAGCAGCATAGGGGTTTTGCTGTTCGGCTGGCTGTACGGTTTTTTGCCGGCCTCGGGCGTAATGCTGGCCTACGCCTGCCTGATACTGCTGTTTGGCCTTTGCAGCCGCCTGGGCCGAAAAAGCGAAGAAAACAACGACGCCGCCGCCATGGCCGCGCCCGCACCCATACAGGAGAAGACCGCCCCACCCAACAAATGACAGGAGGACCCCCCCATGGACGAGAGGCTGCAACAAGTGCTTGATTACATTGAAGAGCACAAGGAAGAATATGTAGAGCTGCTGCGCCGCTTTTGCCGGCAGCCCAGCGTGGCCGCCACCGGTGAAGGTATACGCGAGATGGCCGGCATGGTGTACGAGGAGCTGGAAAAGCTGAACGCCGGCCCCGAGATGATAGAGACCGGGGGCAGCCCCTTCATCTATGCCCAGATAAAGGGCGATGTGGACCGCACCTTCGGCTTTTACGACCATTACGACGTGCAACCGGTGGACCCCATCAATGAGTGGATTGTGGACCCTTACTCCGCCGAGATTATCGACGGCGTCATCTATGCACGCGGCGTAGCAGACAACAAGGACGGCCTGGTTACCCGCCTGTGCGCCGTAGACGCCTGGCAGAAGGTGCACGGCAAGCTGCCTTTGAACGTGAAGTTCCTGTTTGAGGGTGAAGAGGAAATAGGCAGCCCGCACCTTGTCAGCTTTGCCAAGGCCCACCCGGACATGATACAGTGCGACGGCTATGTGTGGGAGGGCGGCAACCGCGAGCCGGGCGGCCCCGCCGAGATTACCATGGGCGTGAAAGGCCTTTTGTATGTGGAACTGCACGCCAAGGTAAGCGAGAAGGACGCCCACTCTATGAACGCAGCCATTATGCCCAGCGCCACCTGGCGGCTGGTTTGGGCACTGAACACCCTGAAAGACCAAGAGGGCAACATCCTCATCGACGGCTTTTACGACGGCATCCCCCCTATCTCCCAGGCGGAGATGGAGGCGCTGAAAACCGATGTGTTCAGCGAAGAAGCCAGCAAAGAGATCCTCGGCATCGACGAGTTTTTGTACGGCATGACGGGCGACGATTTGCTGACCCACCTGTACTACAAACCCACCTGTAACATCTGCGGCATCACCGCCGGCTACCAAGGCGAAGGCAGCAAAACCGTGCTGCCGGGCAAGGCCAGCTGCAAGATAGACTTCCGCTTGGTGCCCGGGCAAGACCCCCAGCGCATCCTTGGCCTGCTGCGGGCGCACCTGGACAAGCACGGTTTCTCCGACATCGAAGTAAAGTGCAACTCCGGCTGCCCCGCCCACCGCAGCGACCCCGAGGCCCCCTTCTGCAAGGCGGTCATCCGCTCCATGGAAAAGCTGTTCAACGAGCAACCCTGCATCCAGTGCACCTCGGGCGGCACCTCGCCCATGTACGCCTTCTGCGCCGACACCAACATCCCTGCGGCCATGTTCGGCGCCTCCAGCGAGACCGCCAACATCCACGCGCCCAACGAGCATCTGGCCGTAGATGCCTTCATCGACATGATACGCGTAACCGCCACCGTGATGCACGAGTTTGCGGTGCAGGAGTAACTTTGTTGTACGCCCGGCAAATCGCCGGAAACCATACTGGTTCGAAAGTAAAACACTACAAGGAGGAAGTATGAAAAGGAAACTCAGTTCTACCCTCGCCCTTGGTATCGTGCTTGTTCTGCTGGTAAGCCTGCTGGCTGCCTGCGGCGGCGGTGGCGATACCAGTAGTTCCAGTGCGCCCGTTACCTCGGGCAGCACCCCCGCCGGCGGCGATGACGACAACCGCACCCTCACCATCGCCAGCAACGCCGACATGCTTACCACCGACCCGCAGACCCTCAACTCCGGCCCCACCACGGCCATTTTGCAAAACGTGTACAGCAACTTGGTGAAGCAGGACGACGCAGGCGACCTTGAGTTTGACCTGATTACCGGGTACGAACTTCTGGACGACAACCTGACCTGGGAGTTCAAACTGCGCGAAGACGTTGTGTTCCACAACGGCAGCCCCCTTACCGCCGCCGACGTTGAATACTCCCTGAACCGCGTGATGAACGACGAGACCAGCGCCGACTTCACCAACTTCTCCCCCCTGCAGGAAGCGGTGATGATTGACGATTACACCGTCCATGTCATCAGCAAAGAGCCCTACCCCATCATGCTGAACCTGCTGGCCAAGGGCGGCGCCTCCATTCTGCCCAAAGCCTATGTGGAAGAAGTGGGCCTGGACGGCTTTGTGGCCAACCCCATCGGCAGCGGCCCCTACAAACTTACCGAGTATGTGAAGGACGACCATGTAACCCTGGTTCCCTTTGCCGACTACTATGGCGAGCAAAACCCCGACTGGGATGAGGTTATCATCCGCTTCGTGCCCGAGTCCTCCACCCGCGTGGGCGAGCTGATGGCCGGCAACGTGGACATCGTGAACATGGTTATCCCCGCCGAGTGGGACCGCGTGAACAACAACGAGGGCACCTCTGTGTCCAACGGCCCGTCCACCCGCGTGTACCA